>NZ_MZMO01000001.1:324413-648826 GCF_002240565.1 Clavibacter michiganensis subsp. insidiosus
TCGCGGAGGTGGTCGCTGTCGCGGACGGCGATGTGGACGATGAAGTCCTCGGATCCGCCCAGGAAGAAGAGCTGCACCACGTCGGCGAGCTCGCGCATCTCGGACGCGAACGCGGCCATCTCGTGGCGGGCGCCCGCGCGGATCGCGATGCTGATGAGCGCCTGCAGGCCCACGCCCACCGCGTCCGCGTCGATCGTGGCGGTGAAGCCCGTGATCACGCCGCGCTCCACGAGGCCGCGCACCCGGGTGACGCACGTCGACGGCGCGATGCCCGCCTGCTCGGCGAGGCGGCTGTTCGGGGTGCGTGCGTCGGCCCGGAGGAGGGCGACGAGCGTGCGATCCACCTGGTCGAGCGGCTCGGGCGCCCGCAGTTCCTTCGTCGGCATCGCTCGACCATCCCTTCATGTCGCAGGATCGCACCGGATGAGGCGGCCTCGCCGACGATCCTACGGATCTCACGCGCTCGAAACGCAGGATGGCCACCATGAGTCTCGCCCTCCCGCATCGCCGCCGCCGGCCGCACCTCGCGGGGAGACGAGATGGAGCGCGCATGAAGGTCGGGATCCCCACCGAGATCAAGAACAACGAGAACCGGGTCGCCGCCACGCCCGCGGGCGTGCACGAGCTCGTGCGCCGCGGCCACGAGGTGCTCGTGCAGGAGGGCGCGGGTCTCGGATCCAGCATCACCGACGCCGACTACGTCGAGGCCGGCGCGACCATCGTCGCCACGGCCGACGAGGTGTGGGGCGCCGCGGATCTGCTGCTCAAGGTCAAGGAGCCCATTGCGGAGGAGTACCCCCGCATGCGCCCCGGCCAGACCCTCTTCACCTACCTGCACCTCGCGGCGTCGCGGCCCTGCACGGACGCGCTCGTCGCCTCCGGCACCACAGCCATCGCCTACGAGACGGTGCAGCTCCCGAACCGCCAGCTGCCGCTCCTGCAGCCGATGAGCGAGGTCGCCGGCCGGCTCTCCACCCAGGTCGGCGCCTACCACCTCATGCGCGCGGCCGGCGGGCGCGGGATCCTCCTCGGCGGCGTGCCCGGCACCCCGAAGGCGCGCGTCGTCGCGATCGGCGGCGGCGTCGCGGGCGAGCACGCGGCGGCGAACGCGCTCGGCATGGGCGCCGACGTGACGATCATCGACCTCTCCATCCCGCGCCTCCGCGAGCTCGAGATCCGCTTCGGCGGGCAGGTGCAGACGCGCGTCTCCTCGGCGTACGAGATCGCGGCGCAGCTTCGCGACGCGGATCTGGTGATCGGCTCGGTCCTGATCCCCGGCGCGCAGGCGCCGAAGCTCGTGACCGACGCGATGGTCGCGACCATGAAGAAGGGATCCGTGCTCGTCGACATCGCCATCGACCAGGGCGGCTGCTTCGAGGGATCCCGCCCCACCACGCACGACGACCCCACCTTCGACGTGCACGACAGCGTCTACTACTGCGTCGCCAACATGCCCGGCGCGGTGCCCGAGACCTCCACGCGGGCGCTCACGAACGCGACGCTGCCGTACGTGATCGCCCTGGCCGAGAAGGGGTGGAAGCGGGCCCTCGCGGAGGATCCGGCGCTCGCCCTCGGGCTGAACGTGCACGACGGGCACGTGACGAACTCGCACGTGGCGGCGGCGCTCGACATGCCGCTGACGCCCGTCGCGGACGTCCTGGTCTGACGCCACCGAGCCCGGCCGTCGCGGCATCGTGACCCCGCGCGGCCGGATCCGCCCGCATCCCTGGCAGGGATCCGCCCGCAGCCCTGGCAGGGTCGATGCATGACCTTCCGCTACGCGCCCGAGCCCGAACCGGCCCCGCCCCGTGAGCGGAAGACGTCGAACGGCATCGGTCTCGCGGCGCTCATCGTGGGCGTCGCGGCGCTCATCGGCTCGCTCATCCCGCTCGTCAACTACGCGTCGGGGTTCCTCGCGGTCGTCGGCATCGTGCTCGGGATCATCGGCCTGCTCCTCCGCGACCGGCCCAAGGGCAGGGCGCTCGCCGGCCTCATCGTCAGCGTCGCGGCGCTGATCCTCTCGATCGTGCTCGCGATCGCCTACACGGTGGGCATCGTCACGATCATCGGCGACGCCGTGGAGGAGTCGCGCTCGTCGGCGAGCCCGGTGCCCCTGCCCGAGCCGCAGGGCACCGGGTCGCCGGACGACGGGGTCACCGCCGACGACGTGACCGCCGACGACGTGACCGTCTCCTACGAGCTGACCGGCACCGTCCCGACCGTGAGCGCCGCTTGGTCCGGCCGCCTCGGCGAGGTGTTCGGCGCCGACGAGGCCGCGGACCAGCCGCTGCCGTTCACGCGCGAGGTCGTGCTCACGGGCGGCAGCGCCTTCGGCGACGAGCGCCTGATCCTCGTCGGCACGGGAGGCGCCGAGGCGGGCGACGTGACCTGCCGGATCCTCGTGGACGGCACCGTCGTCACCGAGCAGACCGCGAGCGGCGCGCACGCGCGCGCGGCCTGCGTCGTGACGGCCGCCGAGGTCCGCGCGGCCGCGGGCTAGAGGCGGGCCCGGCGCGCATCGCACCGGGCCCTCCCGTGGGGGCGAGGTCCCCGAACCCTCCCTCGTCGTCCGACCGGCACGTGGTGGTGAGCTGTACCCGTGCACCGTTCCCGGTGCGAGGTGCGGGGCTGACGTGTGCTCGGCTCTCGCCGGGTGCGCTGCCCTCCGCGCCACAGGGGATCAGGTTGCCCGCTGATCCGCCGGGGTGTGCCCGCTCCGGACGACTACCGACTCGCCCCTACGCCTCCTCGACCAGCTCCACCCCCCAGTTCGCGCGCTGGATCCTGGCGTCGAGCTCCCGCAGCTCCCGGGCCGTGTCGTCGGCCCGGTCGCGCACCTCGCCGATCGGCAGCGCCGAGATCTGCCGCAGCTCGCTCCGCATCTGCCGCGGCGCGTAGCCGGCGCTGCCCGCGCCGGCCCGGCCGGATGCGGCGTCGGCCGCGGCCGTGAGGATCCCATGCCGCGTCCGCCGCGCGTCCCGCCGGGCGAGCGCGGACGTGAGGGGCGTGCCGTCGTCGAGGCGGGCGGCCGTGTTCGTGAGGTTGATCCGCGTGACGAGCACCGCGAGCCGGTCCACCGTCTCGCCCGCCTCCGCGAGGAGCGCGGCGGCGTCCTCCGCGGGATCCTCGCCCTCCTGGTACCGGGCCGTCGCCTGGATCCTGCTCCGCAGCGACTCGATGCCCCTCTGCAGGTCGGACCGTTCCATCAGCGCCTCGGCGAGTCTCATGCATCCACCGTCTCACGGCTCCGATCCCCGGGTGGAGCCCGCGTCCAGCTCCCGTCCGCCTCGCGGTCACCGCGCTCATGGATGATGGTCGATGGTCCCGCACCGGGCGGGCCGGGAGAGGAGCAGCCGTGAGCGCAGCGGATCGATCGGACGAGCAGGGCGGGAAGCGGGGACTGGTCCTCGGCGGCGGCGGCGTCGCCGGGATCGCATGGGAGACGGGACTCCTCTCGGGCCTCATCGCGGCGGGCGTCGACCTCGGCGCGGCCGACACGGTCGTCGGCACCTCGGCCGGATCCGTCGTCGCGATCAACCTGCGCGCGGGGGCCATCGACGCCGCCTACGACGAGCACTTCGTCGACGTGGCGGGCATGGCCGAGCCGATGGGCAGCCGCGACCTCGCGCGCACCGTCGAGGTCATCGGCGAGGGCGTCGCGAGCACCGAGGGCGAGATCCCGACCCGGCAGAGGATCGGCGAGTTCGCGCTCGAGGAGTACGACCCCGAGGTGGACGACGCCGCGAGCGTCGAGCGCATCGGCCAGCTGCTCCCGATCCGCGACTGGCCCGAGCAGGATCTCCGCATCACCGCGGTCGACGCCGGCACCGGCCGCTTCACCGTCTTCGACACGGCCTCCGGCGCCGACCTCGTGCGCGCGTCCGCCGCGAGCTGCGCCGTCCCCGGCGTCTTCCCGCCCGTCACGATCGACGGCCGCCCCTACATGGACGGCGGCATGCGCTCCGGCACGAACGCCGACGTCGTCGCCGACCACGAGCGGATCCTCGTCATCGCGTGCGGCCCCGAGGCCCCGCAGAGCGGCATGGGCCCGACGCTCTCCACCGTCGTGCAGCAGCTGCGCGGCCGGGCCGACGTGCTCGTGATCCAGGCCGACGCCGAGAGCACGGCCGCCTTCGGCGAGAACTCGCTCCTGCTCTCGACCCGGAAGGCCTCCGCCGAGGCGGGTCGCCGCCAGGCCGAGCGGCTCGCCGAGGAGATCCGCGCCTTCTGGGGCTGATCCCGCCCGCACCACGTCGAGGGGCCCGGCCGCGCATCGCGGCCGGGCCCGTCAGCTTTCCGGAGCGAGCGGGCGGTGTCCCACGGCGACCAGCCGGTCGCCGGAGGGGCGATGCGCCGCCGCGGCGATCGTCACGTCGACCAGACCCGCTGCGCCGAGCGCGTCCGTGAGCTCCCGCCGCGTCCACGGCCGCATCGCGAAGTCGAAGGGCTCGACCACGGTCGGCGCTCCGGGGGTGAGGACCTCGTGCAGCTCGCTCACGCGCACCAGCGGATCGGCCCACGTCGTGCTGCTGCGGAAGCGGACCGTGCGTCTCGACGGGGCAGAAAGCCCCATCGAATCAAGGAGAAGGACATGAAGACGAACTCTGCGCGCGGACGCATGCTCCGTCGCGCAACGGCAGCGACTGCGATCGTTCTCAGCCTGGTGATGGTGATCAGCGCTGATCCGGCGTCGGCATCCCAACAGAATGCAGCGCCGGTTCCCGATGACGTGACCAGTCTGCCCTCGAGCGTCAGCCGGCTGAGCTACGACCCGAATATCGCGGCGGTGCAGAAAGACATAGCCGAGCAGGGTGGAGGTGCGGTACTGGGCTCCACGACGGTGCCCTACTCCGCAGAGGTCGGGACGCCTGGACCGAGTGCTGACGCGACGGGTTCGGGGGCGCCGTCTGGATGCAGCTTGACGGTCACGGTCTACATCACCTATCGCACGAAATCCCGAAGCAGCGTGTACAACGAGTCGACGACATACTGTCCAGGGGCGAAGACCTACATGGAGCTGACCATAGTGAAGGAGGACACCATCTTCGGCACGACGAGGACCGTCGCGGACAAGTCCTTCCTGGGAGGCGGCGATTTCAGCGCGGAGGTTCCGTACTTCTGTCCCACAGGCAACATCAGCGGATTTCAGGGTCGCACTTACTCGGAGATCACCATAGGTGGTCAGGAGTACAAGGCGAGTGCATACGACGGCACCGAGGGCGGCGGCTTCTACCGGTACAACTGCGGATAGCTGTTCTTCTTCAGGCGGGGGCGGGCGAGCACCGCAGCGGGTTCACGCTCCGCCCCCGCCTCTCTTCGCGATCTCCAGGACGCCGTCGAGAAGGCGTGATGGAGCTCCCTCCTCTCGCCAGTGGCAGAACTTGATGACGTCCCATCGATCACCATTCGGTATGTCCAGCGTGGGATATCCGTTGCCGTCAAGCAGCCAGCTGCATTGCGGTGCTCGCGATATGACTGTCTCGCCCAGGTAGACAGCTATGTCCTTGAGCAGTTCGGGCGCGCGGGCCGGCGGCAGCGAGGCGAGTCGCACGTCGAGGGACTCGACGCTCTCATCGCCCATGTCCAGATCAATGCTCTCCTCTCGCGCGAAGGCATCCAACGCGGACCACTCGTTCAGGTGGCCGACTCGACGATCGGGGATGGGGGCTGCTGCGGAGTACGAGGAGACGCGGAAGGGGAGCAGCTGCGGCTTGATGAACATCTCTGTCATACGCGCAACCTAGTCATCGCTGTCCGCTCGCTTCGACGGGATGCACAGCATGCAGCAGACCTCAGGCGGCGGGCACGGGTCGGCGTCCGCCTTCGCGAGACCCGCGTGCGCCGCGTGCTCCGGGTAGAGCAGCGGCAGCTGCAGCGTGAGCCACGGGCTGAACGCCCACGGCGTGTGGGCGACCGCGGGGATGAGATGCTCGGGATCCACCCACTGGAACTCGCCGACCTCCTCGGGCCGCGGATCCACCGGCGTGGCCGCGACCGCGCGGAACACCGGGCAGATCTCGTTCTCGACGACGCCCGCGGCATCCGTCGCGCGGTAGCGGAAGTCCGGCAGCACGAGCTCGACGGACGCGAGCGTCAGCCCCAGCTCCTGCTCGGCGCGGCGGTGCACGGCCTCGACCATGTCCTCGTCGGGCGCGGGGTGGCCGCAGAACGAGTTGGTCCAGACGCCGGGCCAGGTGAGCTTGCCGATGGCGCGGCGGGTGACGAGGATCCGGCCCTCCGCGTCGAACACGTGGCACGAGAACGCGAGGTGCAGCGCGGTGTCGCGGGTGTGGACCGTCGCCTTGGGCGCCGTCCCGATGGTCTCGCCGTCGTCATCCAAGAGGACGACGAGCTCGGTGTGCTGTGGCATGCGCTCCCTGCTTTCCGTTACCCCCACGATGTTAGGTTTCATCCGTGGACGCCACCAACCTCGCTGCCGTCTCCACATCGAGGCAGGCCCATGTGAACGGCGTCCTGGACGCGTTCTTCGCCCGCTCGCTCGTCCGCGCGGAGGTCATGGGCGACGAGTACGTGAAGCTGTGGCGCACGCTCGAGTCGAACACCGCGGGCGGCAAGCGCTTCCGTCCGCGCATGGTCATGGCCGCGTACGACGGCCTCGGCGGCCAGGACGTGCAGGCCGCGGCCCACGTCGGCGCGGCGTTCGAGATGCTCCACACCGCGCTCATCGTCCACGACGACGTCATCGACCGCGACTTCACCCGGCGCGGCGGCCCGAACGTCTCGGGCGCCTACCGCGACATCGCCACCACGCAGGGCCTGCCCCAGCCGCTCGCCGAGCACCGCGGCATGTCGGCCGCCGTCATCGCGGGCGACCTGGCGCTCGTCAACGCCTACCGTCTCATCGACGCGAGCGGCGTCCGCGACCTCACCCGGTCGCACCTCATGGAGATCCTCGACGACGCCGTGTTCGCGTCGGCCGCGGGCGAGCTCATCGACGTCGAGTTCTCGCTCACCGCCGATGTGCCGAGCGTCGACGAGATCCTTCGCATGGAGCGCCTCAAGACCGCCGTGTACTCGTTCGAGGCGCCGCTCCAGGCGGGCGCCGTGCTCGCGGGCGCGCGACCCGAGGTGGTCGCGGCGCTCGGCGACTTCGGCCGCGACATCGGCATCGCCTACCAGGTGGTCGACGACGTGCTCGGCGTCTTCGGCGACGAGCAGGAGACCGGCAAGACCAACCTCGGCGACCTGCGCGAGGGCAAGCGCACCGTGCTCATCGCGCACGCCGTCCGCTCGTCGGAGTGGGGCGAGATCAGCGCGCTCGTCGGCAAGGACGACCTCTCCCGCGGCGAGGCGGCGCTGGTGCGCTCGGTGCTGGAGAGCTCGGGCGCCCGGGCCTACGCCGAGGGCGTCGCGCGGGACCTCGCGGTCGCGGCCGTCGCGCGCCTCGACGACCCGGTCGTGCCGGAGGCGCTCCGCCGGGAGCTCGCGCCCGTCGCGGAGTCCGTGCTCGGGCGCATCCGATGACGCGTCGCCTGCCCGGCCGCCGGCCCGCCGCCCCCGAGGCGCCCACGGGTCTCGAGAAGTACGACCGCGTCGCGCAGGAGACGGCATCCGTCGTGATCCGTCGCTACTCCACCTCCTTCGGGCTCGCGTCGCGCCTGCTCGGCGCCGACGTGCGCCAGCACATCGAGAACGTGTACGCGCTCGTGCGCGTGGCCGACGAGATCGTCGACGGCGCCGCGGCCGGGGCGGGCGTGGATCCCGCGCACGTCGAGGCCCTGCTCGACGCGCTGGAGCAGGAGACCGAGGACGCGATGCTCCGCGGCTACAGCACCAACCTCGTGGTGCACGCCTTCGCGATCACGGCCCGCCGCGCCGGCTTCGGCGCCGAGCTCACCGCGCCGTTCTTCGCCTCCATGCGGATGGACCTGCGGCGCATGGAGCACACGCCCGCGTCCTTCACCGAGTACGTCTACGGATCCGCCGAGGTCGTCGGCCTCATGTGCCTGCGCGCGTTCCTGGTCGGCCACGCCACGACGCGCCCCGAGCGGATCCGCTTCGAGGAGGGCGCCAAGCGCCTCGGCGCCGCGTTCCAGAAGGTCAACTTCCTGCGCGACCTCGCCGCCGACCACGGCGCGCTCGGCCGCAGCTACTTCCCCGGTGTCGACGTCGTGTCCTTCTCGGAGGCCGACAAGGAGCGCATCCTCGACGACATCGACCACGACCTCCGCATGTCCGGCGCCGTGATCCCCGATCTCCCGGCCTCCAGCCGCCGCGCCGTCGCGCTCGCGCAGGGCCTGTTCGCGGAGCTCGCCGTGCGCCTCCGCGACACCCCCGCGTCCGAGCTCGTGCGCACGCGCGTGCGGGTGCCGGATCCCGTCAAGGCCCGCATCGCGCTCGCCGCCGCCGCGGGCGCCGAGCCGTCCGGCGTCGACGGCCGCCTCGTGCGCCGCTCGCGCGCCCCTCGCGTGCACGCCGCGCGCCCGACCCCCGCATCCCGCGATGCCGCATCCCGTCCCGCCCCGACCCAGCCCGTCCCGTCCGACCCCGAGCAGCAGGAGAGCGCCATGACCGCACCCACCGCCATCGTGATCGGCGGCGGGATCGCCGGCCTCGCCTCCGCGGCGCTCCTCGCCCGCGACGGCTACCGCGTCACCCTCGTCGAGGGCCGCGACGAGGTCGGCGGCCGCGCCGGCTCCTGGGAGAAGGACGGCTTCCGCTTCGACCTCGGCCCCAGCTGGTACCTCATGCCCGAGGTGTTCGACCACTTCTTCCGTCTGTTGGGCACGAGCGCCGCCGAGCAGCTCGACCTGGTGCGCCTGCCCGGCTACCGCGTGCTCTTCGAGGGCGAGAGCGAGCCCATCGACATCCGCGACTCCCGCGAGGCCAACCTCGACCTGTTCGAGAGCGTCGAGCCCGGATCCCGCCCCGCGATGACCCGCTACCTCGATTCCGCGAAGGACGTCTACGAGGTCGCGAAGAAGCGCTTCCTCTACACGACCTTCGCCGACTACCGGCCGCTGCTGAAGCGCGACGTCGTCACCCGCACCGGCACGCTCGGGAAGCTGCTGCTCACGCCGCTCGAGACGCACGTCGCGCGCTACGTGAAGGACCGCCGCCTCCGCCAGATCCTCGGCTACCCGGCTGTCTTCCTCGGTTCCTCGCCGAAGCTGGCGCCGAGCATGTACCACCTCATGAGCCACCTCGACCTCGAGGACGGCGTGCTCTACCCGCAGGGCGGCCTCATCACGGTCATCGACGCGATCGCGAGCGTCGCGCGCGGCGAGGGCGTCGAGATCCGCACGGGCGCGCCCGTCTCGCGCATCCTCACCGAGCCGACGAAGGCCGGCAAGGCGCGGGCGCGCGGCGTGCAGATCACGACCGACGCCGGCACCGAGACCCTCGAGGCCGACGTGGTCGTCTCCACCGCCGACCTGCACCACACGGAGACCGAGCTCATCCCCGAGGCGTTCCGCACCTACCCGCAGGCGTACTGGGACAAGGCCACCGCGGGCCCCGGCGCCGTGCTCGTCTACCTCGGCGTGGAGGGCGGCCTGCCTGAGCTGCACCACCACACGCTGCTGTTCACGGAGGACTGGGACGAGAACTTCTCCCGCTTCTTCCCGCCGAAGGGCGGCACGACCTCGGTGCCGGATCCCGCGAGCATCTACGTCTGCAAGCCCAGCGCCACCGACCCGTCTGTCGCGCCGGAGGGATACGAGAACGTCTTCATCCTCGTGCCGATCCCCGCCGACCCGACCATCGGCCGCGGCGGCGTCGACGGCGCCGGGGACGCGCGCGTGGAGGAGATCGCCGATCGCGCCATCCAGCAGATCAGCGACTGGGCCGGCATCCCCGACCTCGCCGAGCGCATCGTCCTCCGCCGCACCTCGGGCCCCGGCGACTTCGCCGCCGAACTGCACTCGTGGAAGGGCACCATCCTCGGGCCCGCCCACACGCTCACCCAGTCGGCCATGTTCCGCGCCGGCAACACGAGCAAGAAGGTCGACGGGTTGCACTACGCCGGCGGATCCACCATCCCCGGCATCGGCCTGCCCATGTGCCTCATCAGCGCGGAGATCCTCGTGAAGCGCCTCCGCGGCGACACGTCGACCGGCCCGGGCGCGGTGCCGCTCGTGCGCACGGTCGGCCGCTCGGTGGTCTGATGGGGCTCGTCTACCTGGTGCTGCTGCTCGGGGCGCTGGGCTGCATGATGCTCATCGACCGGCGCTGGCGCCTGTTCTTCTGGCGCGACCGCACGGCGGCGGCGGGCACGCTGCTCATCGGCGTGGCGTTCTTCCTGCTGTGGGACATCGCGGGCATCTCGCAGGGCATCTTCTTCCGCGGCGAGACGCCGTTCATGACGGGGATCCTCGTGGGCCCGGAGCTGCCGCTCGAGGAGGTCTTCTTCCTCACGCTGCTCTGCTACCTCACGATGAACCTCGTCAACGGGTTCAGCCGGCTCGCCGACCACCACGTCGCCCGGGCGAGGGAGCGCGCGAACCGATGAGCTACCTCGTGCTCGACCTGCTGTTCCTGATCCCGGTCGCGGTCGTCGGGTTCCTGTTCCGCCGCCTGCTGCTCCGCGAGGCGAACGCCGTGCCCTACGGATCCAGCCGCTTCGACTACCCCGAGTACTACTGGTACCGGCGGATGCCCGTCGCGATCCTGCTCGTGATGACGCTGATCTTCGACAACATCATGATCAAGGTCGGCCTCGTCAGCTACGACCCCGACAAGCTGGTGGGCCTCATCCTCGGCTACGCGCCCATCGAGGACTTCGCCTACGCGATCGCCGCGCTCGTGCTGCTGCCCGCCGTCTGGTACCTGCTGCGCCGCCGCCGCAGCGTCTCCGGCATCGAAGCGCATGAGTGACGTGCGCGCGCGCCCGGGCGCCGCGGAGATGCTGCGCACCATCGCGTTGTCGTCCCGCCCGCTCTCCTGGGTGAACACGGCGTTCCCGTTCGCGGCCGCGTACCTCACGGTCACGCGCGAGCTCGACCTCACGGCGATCCTCGGCACCCTCTACTTCCTCATCCCGTACAACCTCGCGATGTACGGCATCAACGACGTCTTCGACTACGAGTCCGACATGCGGAACCCGCGGAAGGGCGGCGTGGAGGGCGCGGTGCTGGCGCGCGCCATGCACCGGCCGGTGCTGATCGCGGTGCTCGTCACGAACGTGCCGTTCCTCGTCTACCTCGTGGCCGTGGGATCCGCGGCCAGCGTCGCCGTGCTCGCCGTGAGCGTCTTCGCCGTGGTCGCGTACTCGCTGAAGGGCCTCCGCTTCAAGGAGCGCCCGGTGCTCGACTCGCTCACCTCGAGCACGCACTTCACGTCGCCCGCCGTCTACGGGATCGTGCTCGCGGGCGGCGCCTTCACGCCCGCGCTGGGGGCGATCTTCGCGGCCTTCTTCCTGTGGGGCGTCGCCTCGCACGCGTTCGGCGCCGTGCAGGACATCGTGGCCGACCGCGAGGGCGGCATCTCCTCCATCGCGACCGTGCTCGGCGGGGCCGTCACCGTGCGGATCGCCGTGATCGCGTACGCCGCGGCCGGGGTCGCGATGCTCGTCACGGGGTTCCCCGGCGTGTTCGCGGCGCTCCTCGTCATCCCCTACATCCTCAGCACGGCGCCGTTCTGGTCGATCCGCGACGAGGACGCGGCGGCGGCGAACCGCGGCTGGCGCCGCTTCCTCGGCCTCAACTTCCTGTCCGGCTTCGTGGTGACGATGCTCCTCATCGCGTACTGGCTCGCGAACCCCTGACGCCGGAGGCCGGGGAGGGCGGATGGACGCGAGGGCGGGCGCCGGCCGGGTCGGGACGTGGCGGCGCCTCCCCGCCGAGGTCCGGATCCTCGTCCTCGCCCGGGCCGTCAACCGGCTCGGCGCCTTCACGCTGCCGTTCCTCACGGTGGTGCTCACGGTCGACCTCGGGGCGTCGCTCGCGACCGCGGGACTCGTCGTCGCGCTCTTCGGCGCCGCCACCATCCCGTCGCGGATCCTCGGCGGGATCCTCGCCGACGCGATCGGCCGCCGGAGCACGATCGCGCTCGGGCTGACGCTCACCGCCGGCTTCCAGCTCATGCTGGCCGCGGCTCCGGGCATCGCGACGGCCGCGGTCGCGGCGGTGCTCCTCGGCCTGGCCTTCGAGGTATACGAGCCGCCGTCGCAGGCGCTCGTCGCGGACCTCGTCGTGGACGACCGCGAACGGGTGGCCGCGTACGGCCTGTACGGGGCGGCGCTCGCGGTGGCGGGCGTGCTGGCTGGTGTCCTCGCCGCGATCCTGGGCGGGATCGACCTGCGCCTGCTGTTCGTCGCGGACGCGGCGAGCTGCCTGGCCTGCGCCGCCCTCGTGCTCGTCGGGCTCCGTCGGCTCGCCCTGGTCCCGAACGCGGACCCGGACCCTCCGGGGGACGCCGCCGCGCCCGTGGCCGGCCCGCGCAGCCCGTGGCGGGACCCGCTGCTCCTCGCGATGCTCGCGAGCGGCACCGGGTTCGCGGTGCTCTACCTGCAGATCGACGTCGCCCTCCCGCTGACCCTGGCCGAACGGGGGATCGGCCCGGCGACGCTCGAGGTGCTGCTCGCCGCATCCGCCCTCACGATCGTCATCGGGCAGCCCCTCCTGACGCGCGGGCCCGTGTCCCGCCTCGGGAGCACGGCGGCGATGTCGGCCGGCTTCGTGCTCCTCGGCGCCGGCTTCGCGCTCGTGGGGCAGGCGGCGGACCTCCCCGGGCTCGTCGCGGCGACCGTCGTCTGGAGCCTCGGCGACCTGATCCTGCTGGGCCGCGCCACGGCCCTCGTCGCCGCCATCGCGCCCGCCGCCGCGCGCGGGCGCTACCTGTCGGCGTACGGGGTCAGCTGGGGCGTCGCCGCGATGGTCGGACCGCTCCTCGGGACGCAGCTCATCGCCCGCCTGCACGCGGCCGGGACCTGGGACGCGCTCGGCGCCCTGTGCCTGGTGCTCGCCCTCGCGCAGCCGGTCGTCTCCGGGATCGCGCGGCGGACCGGGCGGCTCCCCGCACGGCCTGCGCCATGAGCCGGGTGCCTGATCCCGCTCAGTAGTGCGTCGGCAGCATGCCGGTGGCGAGCTCGCGGCGGCGGCGCGCGTGCTCGCCCGCGAAGGAGAGCAGCTCCATGTCGTGCTCGCGCATCCACGCGACGGCGTCCTCGAGCGTGACGGCGGTGGACACCCACACGCGGCGGCCGGAGTCGTCGACCGCGTCGGCGTAGACCTCGAAGACGGGATCCGCGCCGGGCGCGCGCACGGTGGGCACGACGTAGCCGAGCACGGGCTGCGACGCGACCTGCACGCGCCACGCGCCCTGGTGGTAGCGGGCGTGCGGGTGGTGGATGAGGGGCTCGGGCTCGCGGGTCATCGGTGCTCCAGGTGTCAGGTCGGGGGCGCGAGCACCCGGCCGTGCTCGTGGACGACGATAGGCTGTGCGTCCGACACGGGGGTGGTCGGTGCCTGGTCTGCGCACGGTCTGCGCATGACGGACGGACGCCCCGCGATCCCCAGGAGCCCATGTCACCGCCGATCCGCCTCCTCCACCAGACGGTCCGCCCCTTCGTGGCGGCCGGCCTGCGCGGCGGCATCCCCACCCCGCTGACCGCGGCCGTGCCCACGGACGCGCCCGTCGGCGTGGTGCCGGGGCCGGATCCCGACCGGATCCTCGTGCTCGGCGGCATCGGCGGATCCGGCGTCGGTCTCCGCACCCACGCGGAGGGCGTCGCGGCGCAGTCGGCGAAGGCGCTCGCCGCGATCACGGGCCGAGGCGTCGAGTGGCGCACCGTCCCGCTCGCCGACCAGCACCTCACCGCCACGCAGGAGGCCGTGCGGCAGATCACCGAGCTGCACCGCTACGACGTCGTGCTCGTGATGCCCGGGGTCGCCGACGCCCTGGAGCTCGCGCGCATCACCCCGTGGGTCCACCGCCTCGAGGACCTGCTCGACCACCTCGTGGAGCAGACCGCCGACAACTCGATCGTGCTGGTCTCGGACGTGCCGCAGGTGTCGCAGTACGTGGAGGCGGGCACGTTCGTGCGCGGCCTATTCCGGGATCACGCGATGTACCTGTCGCAGCGCAAGGCCGAGGTCTGCGCGCGCTTCCCGCAGGTCACGTCGGTGAAGCTGCCGGACGCGGGCCCGGTCGACTTCGAGGGCGGCGAGTTCCGCTACTCCTCCATGTACCGCCGCTGGGGCGAGCACGTGGGCCGCGTGATCGCCGACCTGCAGGCGGGGCGCGGACCGGCCTGACCCGGGCCGCGTCACCGGGCCCGGCGGATCCGCCCGCTCGCGTCCCTAGCGCCCGCGCCGCTGCCCGCGCGGCGGGGGAGTGCGCTTGCCGCCGCCCTTCGGGGTCGGCTTCTTCGCGCCCGCGGCGCCCGGCTTGCCCGCGGCCTTGCGGGCGGTCTTCTGCGCCGCGGTCGGCTTCCGGCGGTCGCGCTCGTCGTCGTCCCGCTGCGACCGGGAGCTCGCGGCCGTGCGCCCGCGGACGATGCCCACCAGCTCCTCGATGGCGGGGGAGGCGTCGCCCTCGCGCCAGGCCACGGCGATCCGCGTCTCCGGCAGGTCGTGCACGGGCACCGCGACGACGTCCTTGCGCGCGTGCAGCCGGCCGAGCGCGTGCGGCACGACCACGAAGCCGACGCCGGCGGCGACCAGCTCGACGGCCGCGGCGACGTCCTCGGGCATCGGGACGGGATCCGCGCCCGCGGTGCGTCCTGGCCAGCCCGGCACCCGCTCGGCCGGCTGCAGGAGCAGGTCCTCCGCGAGGTCGGCGATCGCGATCGCGTCGGCCGTGGCGTGCGCGTGCTCCTTGGGCAGGATCGCGACCTGAACCTCGACGTAGAGCGGCACGATCGTGAGGCCGCGCCCGTCGACGGGGAGGCGGAGGAACGCGACGTCCGCGGATCCGTCGACCACGGCGGGCGCCGCGTCGGGCTCGGCGAGCGGCACGACCCGCAGCGGCACGTCGGCGACGCGCTCGTCCCAGGCGCGGGTCCACTTGGCGACGGTGACGCCCGGGACGATCGCGACGACGAGTCCGCGCGGCGGCGCTGCTGCCTCCTCGGCCAGGCGCGCGTCGTCCGCGGCGATCGCGGCGCGTGCCTCGACGAGCCGGTCCTCGCCCGCGGGGCTGAGGCGGGTGGGGCCGTCGTCGCGCACGAACAGCTCGACGCCCCAGAGCGCCTCGAGGTCGAGGATCGAACGGCTGACGGCGATGCGCGAGACGTTGAGGGCCTTCGCGGCGCGGGCGAAGTGCAGCTCGGCGGCGACGGCGGCGAAGTGCCGGAGGGCGGTCGGGTCGGCGTCCACGGGAGTCCCCTCGATGGCCCGCTCGGTGGTGGCGCGCGGAGCGGCGGCGGGTCAGATCCAGGCTAGTGCAGGGCGCCCCGGGCCCCGACGGTACCCTGGGCTCATGACGAGCCCCGGATCCAGCCAGACGATGAAGGCCGCGACCGCGGCGAAGAAGCTGGGCGTGCACTTCCCGGCGACCCCCGTGGAGTTCCAGGAGTCGACCCCGTCCCGCGCGGAGCTCGCCGAGATGCACGAGAACCCGCCCGAGTGGCTGGCCACCCTGCTGCGCGACGGCCCGCACCCGCGCCAGGTCATCGCCGGCAAGCTCGGGATCTCCATCGCCGGCCTCGCCCGCGGCGGCGTCGACGAGGCCCTCACCACCGCCCAGATCAAGGAGCTGCTGCAGGCCCCGCCGCAGTGGCTCGTGCAGGAGCGCGCGACGCAGGCCGAGGTGCGCGAGGAGCAGATCCGCGTGAAGAACCGCGACGCCGGCCGTGCCGCGATGGCCGCCGAGCGCGAGCGCCAGGAGGGCACCGGCGGCGCGCGCCGCTGACCCGATCCGCACCGGCCCGGGTCCGGCCCGGGACGCGGCCGGCCCTGAGCGGATGATCCCGGGGACCCCGCCCCCGCGATCCCGGCCGCGCGTGAGACCCTGATGCGGTGACCCGCAAGAACGATCAGGCCCACCGCCGCCACGCCGCCGACGCCGGATCCATCGAGTCGGCTCCCGCGACCGCCCTCCCCGCGCCGATCACCGGATCCCGCGTGCCCGGCACGGTCGGCGTCATCGTCGTCGCCGCGCTCGTCACCGCCGTCTACGTGCTCTACTCGGCGCTCGAGTGGCGCCGCTTCACCGTGAAGTCGTGGGACCTCGGCATCTTCACGCAGCTCGCGCAGGACTACTCGCGCCTCCAGGCGCCGCTCGTCTCCATCAAGGGCGACGGCTTCAACCTCATGGGCGACCACTTCCACCCGATCCTCGTGCTGCTCGGCCCGGTCTACGCCGTCTTCCCGCACGCGTTCGCGCTGCTCGTGGTGCAGGCCGTCCTCATCGGGATCTCCGTGGTCGGCGTCGGCCGCCTGGCCGGCCGCGTGGCGGGCCGGTGGGGTGCGATCGTCGTGGCGGCCGCGTACGGGCTGAGCTGGGGGATCCAGGGCGCGGTCGCGTTCCAGTTCCACGAGATCGCCTTCGCCCTGCCGATGCTGGCGTTCGCGCTCGACGCCGTGATCGCCCGCCGCGCGATGGCCGCCGCCGCGTGGGCCGTGCCGCTCGTGTTCGTGAAGGAGGACCTCGGCCTCACGGTCGCGGTGCTCGGCGCGATCATCGCCCTCACGATGAACCGGCGCATCGGCGTCGCGCTCGCCGGCTGGGGCGTCGCCTGGTTCGTGCTCGCGACCACGCTGATCCTGCCGGCCTTCAACCGCGAGGCCCGCTGGGACTACGCGTCCAAGCTCGACGCGGGCGGCGCGCTCGCCGATCCGTTCGGCACCGTCGCGGGGCTCTTCGTCGCGCCGAAGCTCGAGACGGTCGCCTTCCTGATCCTCGCGGGCGCGCTCATCGCGCTGCGCTCGCCGCTGCTGCTGCTCGTGGTGCCGACGCTCGCCTGGCGCTTCCTCTCGCCCACCGAGGCGTACTGGGGCCCCGGCTACCACTACGACGCCGTGCTCATGCCGATCGTGTTCGCCGCCGCCATCGACGGCGTCGTGCGCGCTCGCCGCGGCCGGCAGCACTGGCTCGCCATGGCGTCGCGCGCGACCGTGCCGGTGCTCGCGATCGCGGCGATCGCCCTCTTCTTCCGCTCGCCCATGGCGGAGCTGACGAAGCCGGCCATCTGGCAGCCGTCGCCGCGGGCCGCGCAGGCGCAGGCCGCGCTCGACCAGGTGCCGGCGGGCGCGAGCGTCCTCAGCGACATCGGCCTCATGTCGTACCTCGTCGACGACCACGAGGTCTTCTGGCTCGGCAACCCGGGCAATCCGGCGCCGCAGTACGTCGTGATCGACACCCTCGGCGGCGGCCTCGGCCAGGGCGCCCTCAACGCCGACCAGTACGGCGAGGCGACGCAGGCGGGCACGACGTACGAGATCGTCTACGCCGACGCCGGGTACCAGGTGGCGCGGCGGACCCAGTAGTCCGCACGGGCGGATCCGGACGGACGGACCCGCCGCACGCGCGGAGGCCGGGCGCTCCCCCGAGCCGCCCGGCCTCCGCGTGCATGCGCTCTCAGAGGAGCGCTCCCGATCAGATCGGGATCACCGCCGTGAGCACTCCCACGGCGAGCATCGTGAGCGACACGAGCACCGCGCGCCACAGGACCTTGCGGTGGTGGTCGCCGAGGTTCACGTCCGCGAGCGACACGAGCAGCAGGATCGCCGGCACGAGCGGGCTCTGCAGGTGCACCGGCTGCCCGGTGATCGACGCGCGCGCCATCTCGACGGGGTCGATGCCGTAGTTCGCGGCGCTCTCCGCGAGCACCGGGAGCATGCCGTAGTAGAACGCGTCGTTGCTCATGAAGAAGGTCATCGGGATGCTGAGCACGCCCGTGATGACGGCGAGGCCGGGGCCGAGGGCGTCCGGGATGATCGTGACGAGCCACGCGGACATCGCCGTGACCATGCCCGTGCCGTTGAGCACGCCGATGAGGACGCCCGCCGCGAGCACCATCGAGACCACGCCGACCACGCTGGGCGCGTGCGCCGCGATGCGCTCGCCCTGGTGCTTGAGATCGCGGAAGTTGGCGATGAGCGCGATGGCCGCGCCGACCATGAAGACGTAGGCGAGGGGCAGCTGGTCCATGATCAGCAGCGCGAGCACCACGATCGTGAGGCCGAGGTTGAACCAGATCATGCGCGGGCGCAGGGTCTCGCGGTCGGGGTCGAGCATCGTGGTGCCGAGCGTGGAGACGGCGGCCGTCTCGGCGCGGACGAGGGCCGGGGCCATGGTGATGAGGCCGCCGCGCGGGGTCGCGGGGGCGCCGCGGCCGGCGCGCCACCAGCCCGAGCCGCCCGTGGATCCGCCGGAGCCGGAGCCGCCCGTGCCGCCGGCGGCGTCGAGCCCGCCCTCGGCCCGCGCCTCGCCGAGCGCGGCCAGGCGGCTGCGCTCGCGGAGGCCCATCGTCCAGGCGAAGATCATGACGAGCGCGATGCCCACGAGGAGCGACGGGATCATCGGCACGAAGATGTCGGTCGGCGAGACCTTGAGGGCCGCGGCCGCGCGGACGGTCGGGCCGCCCCACGGGACGATGTTGAGCGTGCCGTTGGCGAGGCCGGCGGTGCAGGTGAGGACCACCGGGCTCATCCCGAGCTTGCGGTAGATGGGCAGTATGGCCGCCGTGGTGACGATGAAGGTCGTGGATCCGTCGCCGTCGAGGGAGACCGCGGCCGCGAGGATCGCCGTGCCGAGCACGATCTTCGCCGGGTCGCCGCCCGCGAGGCGGAGGATGAGGCGCACCAGCGGGTCGAAGAGGCCGACGTCGATCATGATGCCGAAGTAGATGATGGCGAACATCAGCAGCGCGGCCGTGGGGGCCAGGTCGCCGAGCGCCTCGATGACCATGTCGCCGATGCCGAGGCCGGCGCCCGCGAAGAGGCCGAAGATGGTCGGCACGAGGATGAGGGCGACCATGGGCGTCAGCCGCTTGGTCATGATGAGCGCCATGAAGGTGAGGACCATGGCGAAGCCCAGGAATACCAGCACGTGTGACTCCTTCGTCGGTGGGCGGGACGCCCGGCTGAACACCACACGCTAGGTGGGCATTCGCGGTCCGTCGCGCTTGTGCCGCTTGATCGCGATACTGCACGTAGACGACGTTCTGCGCATTATGCTCACCACGTGGATCGAGCGACGGGGCGACGACGGGCGGGGCTCGACTTCGCGCGCCGCACGCTCGTCCTCCAGCTGCTCGTCGTGCTCGTGGTGGTGGGGATCGCGACGGTCGCGTACGGGCTGCTGAGCTCCTCCGAGAACCGCGAGGCGGCACAGGCGACGGCGCTCGCGATCGCCCGGACGGCCGCCGAGGATCCCGCGCTCCGGGCCGCCGTGACGGCCGAGACGGCGGATCCCGGGGTCGCCACCGCGTCCGACCTCGCCGACGGGCCGGTGCAGCGGACGGCCGAGGCGGTTCGGGCGCGGACCGGCGCGCTGTTCGTCGTGGTCACCGACGACCGCGGGCTGCGGCTCACGCACCCCGACCCGGCCGAGCTGGGCGAGCGCGTGAGCACGGATCCGACGGTCGCGCTCGCGGGGCGCGAGGAGGTGACATGGGCCACCGGCACGCTCGGGGAGTCCGCGCGGGCGAAGGTGCCGGTGCGGGCGCTCGCGGATGCGTCCGCGGGCGGCGACGGTGACGCGGGAGGTGGATCGGGCCGCGTCGTCGGCGAGGTCAGCGTCGGCTTCGCTGCGGCGACCGTGCGCGACTCCATCGGCGTCGACGTCGCGGCCATCGCGGTCGTCGCCCTGCTCGCGCTCGGCGTCGGGGCGGTGGCCAGCGGGATCCTCTCCCGGCGGCTCGCGCGCCTCACCCTCGGCCTCCAGCCGTCGGAGCTCGCCGGCCTCGTGCAGGACCAGGCGGCCGTGCTCTCCGGCGTCGGCGAGGGCGTGCTCGGCCTCGGGCCCGACGGGCGGGTGACCGTCTGCAACCCGCGGGCCGCGGAGCTGCTCGGCCTCGTGGATCCGGTCGGCCGCTCGCTCGCGGACCTCGGCGTCGCGCCCGTGCTGCGGGACGCGGTCGCCGACGCGCAGGCCGGTGTCGCTGCCGCATCCCCGTCGCTGCGCGCGGTGGTCGACGACCGGCTGCTCTTCGTCGACGTCGCCCGCGTCGCCCGCGACGGCCGTGATCTCGGCACGGTGATGGTGCTGCGCGACGAGACGGACATCGAGGCGATGAGCCGCCGCCTCACCGCCGTCACCGCGATGTCCACCGCGCTCCGCGTGCAGCGGCACGAGTTCGCGAACCGCCTCCACGTCGTGCGCGGCCTCGTCGCTACCGGCCGGGTGGGCGAGGCCGACAGCTACCTCGCGGGCGTGCTCGAGCAGGGGCCCGTCGCGTTCCCGACCGTGGATGCGGGCCTGGTCGACGAGCCCTACCTGCAGGCGTTCCTCGGCGCGAAGGCGATGGAGGCGGAGGAGCGGGGCGTGGCGCTGCGCGTCGGGCCCGGCACGCTCGTCCGCGGGTTCCTGGTGCGGCCGGAGGAGGTCACGACGGTCCTCGGCAACCTCGTGGACAACGCGGTGCACGCGGCCGTCCGCGGATCCCGCGCCGACCGGTGGGTGGAGGTGGAGGCGCTCGACGACGGCGCCGACCTGCACCTCGTGGTGTCCGACTCGGGCGACGGGCTCGCGGCGTCCGACGCCGGCCGCGTGTTCCAGCGCCGGCCGGACGACGTGGGCGGGGCCGCGGAGGCCCTGGCGGAGGGCGGGGGAGCGGATCCCGCGCACGGCCTCGGCTTCGGGCTGCCGCTCGTGCGCGACATCGCCCGGCGCGATGGCGGCGACGTGTGGGTCGCGGATCCCGGCGGCCCGCCGCCCGACGCGGAGTCCGGCGCCGTGTTCTGCGCGCGCCTCGCATGCGTGGTCGAGCCGCCCGACGCGGATCCGCCCGCCGACGAGCCCCGCGACCACGACCACCCCGACCCCGACGGAGCCCGCGCATGACCGATGACCTCACCGTCCTCGTCGTCGACGACGACTTCCGCATCGCCCGCCTGCACGAGGGCATCGTGGAGCAGGCGCCCGGGTTCCGCGCCGTCGGCACCGCGGGCAGCGTGCGCGCGGCGCTCGCCGTGCTGGACACGTCCCGCCCCGACCTCGTGCTCCTCGACGCGTACCTGCCCGACGGCAGCGGCATCGACCTGGTGCGGCGCATCGAGCCCGACGTGATCCTCGTCACGGCCGC
Organism: Clavibacter michiganensis subsp. insidiosus; assembly: GCF_002240565.1. GTDB lineage: Bacteria > Actinomycetota > Actinomycetes > Actinomycetales > Microbacteriaceae > Clavibacter > Clavibacter insidiosus. The sequence continues at coordinate 345,565 of NZ_MZMO01000001.1, forward strand.
CGACGACCCCGCCACCGTCCGCCGCGCCCTCCGCGGCGGCGCCGTCTCCTACCTCGTGAAGCCGTTCGCGCCCGAGCTCCTCACCGCGCGCCTCGCCGCCTACGCGGCCTTCCGCGCCGGGCTCGCGAGCGACCGCCCGCTCGATCAGGCCGGCATCGACCGCGCCATCCACGCGCTCCGGCCCGGCCGCGTCTCCGCGCGCGAGCGCCCGGCGACCGAGCAGGCCGTGCTCGACGCCCTGTCCGCGTCCGACGAGGAGCTCAGCGCCCCCGAGATCGCCGAGCGCGTCGGCGTCTCCCGCGCCACCGCGCAGCGCTACCTCGGCGCCCTCGCGCGCGACCGCGTGGTCGACGTCCAGCTCAACTACGGATCCACGGGCCGCCCGGAGCACCGCTACCGGATCCTGCGGCCCCGGTAGCCGACCCCGCTCGCGGCGCGCGGCTCGGCGCCGCCCGTAGGCTCGACGGATGTCCGACGCAGGAGCCCAGGTCGTCCGCTTCCACCGGAAGCACCACGACGCGATCGTGAGCGGCGAGAAGGTCACGACCGTGCGCTTCGACGAGGACCTGCGGGTCGGGCCGGCGACGTTCGTCTTCGACGAGCACCCCACCGCCGTCCCCCTCGCCGGACGCGTCACCTCCGTGCGGCGGCACCTCCTGGCGGATCTCACGCCGGAGGACGCGCATCAGCCGCCGGGCACGGACATGGACCTGTTCGCCGAGCAGCTCCGCGAGAACTACTACCCGACGATGCCGGCGTCGGCGTCCGTCGAGGTCGCGGAGATCGAGCTGCAGGACACCTCGCCCGTGGCCTGAGTCGAGCGACGGCCCGGCCACCGCGCATGCGGGACCGGGCCGTGAGGTGATGCCGAGGAGCGGATCAGCTCCCGACGGCCACCGGCAGCGGCACCTCGTCGGCCGCGAGCTCCTCGCTCGTGGATCCGAGGACCTCGCGGACGGAGGCACGGATGATCGCGAGACCCTCCTCGACCTGCTCGTCGGTGATGGTGAGGGCGGGCAGCACCTTCATGACCGTGCCGCCGGCGCCGCTGGTCTCCATGAGCATGCCGCGCTCGAACGCCGCGCGGCAGACCGCGCCGGCGAGGTCGCCCGAGGGGAACTCGATGCCGCGCGCGAGGCCGCGGCCGCGCACCTTCAGCTGCATCTCCGGCGCGGCCTCCGCGGCGATCTCGGTGAAGACCTCGTGGATCCGCTCGCCCTTGCGCAGCGTGGACGCCTCGAGCTCGCCGTCGGCCCAGTACAGGCGGATGGCCTCGGCCCCCGTGAGGAACGCGGGCGCGATGCCGCGGAAGGTGCCGTTGTGCTCGCCCGGCTTCCACTGGTCGAGCTCGGGCCTCAGCAGCGTGAGCGCCATGGGCAGGCCGTAGCCGCCGATGGACTTGGAGAGCGTGACGATGTCGGGGACTATCCCTGACTCCTCGAAGCTGAAGAACCCGCCCGTGCGGCCGCAGCCCATCTGCACGTCGTCGACGATGAGCACGATGCCGTGGCGCGTGGTCAGGTCGCGCAGCTTCCGGAGCCACTCGGGCGTAGCGACGTTGATGCCGCCCTCGCCCTGCACGGTCTCGACGATGACGCCCGCCGGCGTGTCGAAGCCCGAGCCGGAGTCGTCGAGCAGCTTCTCGAAGTACGCGAGGGTGTCGGTCTCGCCACCGAGGTAGCCGTCGAACGGCACCGCGACCGCGTGGTGCAGCGGGTGACCGGCGCCGCCGCGCTTGAGCGCGTTGCCGGTGACCGCGAGCGCGCCCTCGGTCATGCCGTGGAACGAGTTGGTGAAGTGCACGATCGTGGTGCGGCCGGTGACCTTGCGCGCGAGCTTCAGCGCGGCCTCGACCGCGTTCGCGCCGCCCGGGCCGGGGAACATGATGCGGTAGTCGAGCCCGCGCGGCTGGAGGATGACGTCCTGGAACGTCTGCAGGAAGTCGCGGCGGGCCTCCGTGAACATGTCGAGGGAGTGCGTGACGCCGTCGCGGAGGATGTAGTCGACCAGCTTCTGCTTGAGGGCGGGGTTGTTGTGCCCGTAGTTGAGCGCGCCGGCGCCCGCGAAGAAGTCGAGGTAGCGGTCGCCGTCGGCCGTGAACATCTCGCTGCCGACCGCGCGGTCGAACACGACCGGCCAGCCGCGGCTGTAGCTCCGGACCTCGGACTCCATCTGCTCGAAGATCGTCATGCCGTGTCGCTCCTTGATGCTCATCGGCGACCTGCGGGGACCGCCGCGCGTCGGGCGGGGCTCGTGGCTCCGGGCGACGGGGGAAGGCGCTGCGATGCGCAGCCCCTCCATCGTCGCACCTCCTCCCGACATCGCCGGAATCCCTCGTGCGGGGGAACTCTGTAGGGTCGCGGCATGGCCGCATCCGGGGACGTCGATCCGTTCCGGGCCCCGGGAACCGGGACGCTCGAGGTGGACGGCCGGACCATGCGGCACCGCGTCACCGGATCCGGGGATCCGCTCCTCCTCCTGCACGGCATCGGCCGCAGCCTCGAGGACTGGGACGAGCAGCACGCCCGCCTCTCCGCCGACCACGCGCTCCACAGCCTCGACCTGCCGGGGTTCGGCTGGTCGGATCCCGTCGCCGGGGCCACCACGCTCGAGTCGCTCGCTGACGCGCTGCCCGCGTACCTCGACGCGGCGGGCGTCGCGGATCCCGTGACGGTGGTCGGCAACTCTCTCGGCGGCGCGGTCGCGATGACCCTGGCGACCCGGCACCCGGATCGCGTGCGCGCGCTCGTGCTCGCGGACAGCGCGGGCTTCGGCCGCCAGGTCACCGTGGGCCTCCGGATGCTCGCCTTCGACCCGCTCGCGACGCTCCTCATGCGCCCGACGCCCGGCAACTCCCGGCGCTCGACCCGCACGATCTTCCACGACCCCGCGCTCACGACCGACGCGCGCGTGCGGCACGCGCAGGAGCTCTCGGCCCGGCCGGACCACGCGGCCACGATGCTCGACATCGCGCGCGACCTCGGCACGGTCCGCGGCGTCAGCTCCCGCTGGCGCCGCCCGCTCGTGGAGGGCGTGCGGGAGTCCGGCCTGCCGGTGCTCGCCGTGTGGGGCGACCGCGACCGGATCCTCCCGCCCGCGCACCTCGCGGCCGTCGCGCGCGAGCTGCCCGACGCGCGCACCCGCCTCATCCCCGACTGCGGGCACATGCCTCAGATCGAGCGGCCGGACCTGTTCGCCGACCTCGTGCGGGAGTTCGTCGCGGGCCGCTGACCCCGACGCACCGGGCTGGGGAGCGTCGGCGCCGCGCCGCGCCCCGCCGCCCTATCGTGGGCCTCCATCATGCGGGACCTCCTCGCCCTGATCGTCGGAAGGGCACCGCATGGGCCTCGCCTCGCACCGCCTCCCCACCGCGCTGGCCGGCTGCCTGCTGCTCGTCCTCGGCGCGGCGACCCCGGCGGCGGCCTCCCCCGCCGCGGCCTCCCCCGCCGCGGAGACCGCGGCGTCCGCCGCGTCCATCGCGTCGTCGGCGGACGCCGCGGGCTCCGCCGTGCACGGCGACCGGCGGGTCGTCCGGGAGCCGGTCGCGCCGACCACCACGTGCGCCACCGTCCCGGCCCAGGTGCCCATGTCCGGGCGGCAGGCGTCGGCGGCCGACGAGGCGCACGCGCCGGACACCGCGCGCATCCAGGCCGCCCTGGACCGGTGCGCGGGATCCGGCGGAGCGGTGCTGCTGGCCGCCTCGAGCACCACGGCGGCGTTCCTCAGCGCGCCCGTCACGGTGCGCGTCGGGGAGGTGCTCGTCCTCGCTCCCTCCGTGGTGCTGCACGCCTCCCGGAACGCCGCCGACTACCAGGTGGCGGGACGCGGGAAGTGCGGCACCATCGCCGGCGCGGGCGACGGCTGCCGGCCGTTCCTCGACCTGTCGTCGCGCTCCGGGATCGACTCGAGCACGGCGCCCGGCATGAGCCAGGGGCGGATCGACGGCCGCGGCGACCTCCCCATCCTCGGCCAGGCCATCAGCTGGTGGCAGCTGGCGGCGAGCGCCAAGCAGGCCGGCAAGCAGAACGTGCCCCGGCTCGTCGTCGCGACGCGGGCGGACGAGGTGACGCTGCACGACGTGGACCTCGTCGACTCGCCCGGCACGCACGTGTCCTTCGACCACGGCGACGGCTTCACCGTGTGGGGCGTGCGGATCCGCACACCCGCGGGCGCCCGCAACACGGACGGCATCGATCCCGCGGGGGCGACCGACGTGACCATCGCCCGCTCGTGGATCAGCGCCGGCGACGACGGCATCGCCCTCAAGGCGGGCACCGAGGCGTCCACGCACATCAGCGTCCTCGACGACCACCTGTTCGGCACGCACGGCGTCGCGATCGGCAGCGAGACGATGGCCGGGGTGAGCGACGTGCTCGTCGCCGGCGTCACCGTCAGCGGGCGGGACGCCTTCGGGGCGCTGTCCGTCGCGGCCGGCGGCGTGCGCATCAAGAGCAGCGCCGAGTCCGGCGGCCTCGTGCAGGACGTGGAGTACCGCGACGTGTGCGTCGACGAGGTGAAGTACCCCCTGGTGTTCGACCCGAGCTACTCGGAGAAGGTCGGATCCTCGATCCCCTCGTTCACGCGGATCGTGGTGGACGGCTTCCGCGCGACGCGCTCGCTGCACCTGGCCTCGTCGGCGCTCGAGGGCTTCGACGCGGCGCACCCGCTGGGCCTGGAGCTCCGCCGCACGTCGGTCGACGCCGCGCGGGTCGACATGGCCGTCGCCGACATCACGACGGCCGGCGCGACCTTCGGGGGCGTGCCGCTGGCGTCCCCGCGGCCCGACGTGCGGGTGACCGCGGGTCCCGACGCGGGAGCGCCGCCGACCTGCGCGTTCCCCGCCTTCCCCACCCTCTGACCCGGGGGCGGCCATCCGCCGGGCGGGGCCGGGACGCGGGATCCGACCCAGGCGGCGAGCCGCGCGGCCTCAGCTCGCGGAGTCGTCCGCGGCGTCCTCGTCACGGTCGGCCGCGTCCGCGTCCGTCGTCGAGCTCGCCTCGGCCGCCGCGGCCGCGTGCCGGCCGGCGGGGGAGAGCACCTGCTCGTGGCGGGCGGCGAGGGCCTCGAGGCCGTCGTGCGCGGCGACGCGGACGGAGGTGTCGGGATCCGTCAGCGCGCGACGGATGACCTCCTCGTCGGCCGGGGATCCGACGGCGCCGAGCGCGCGGAGGGCGGCGCCGCGGACGCGGGCGTTCTCGTCGGTGACGAGCACGGTGAGGGCGCGCACCAGCGGCAGCTGCCGGGTCGCGACGACCTTCGCGCACGCCTCGCGCACGCGCCAGGCGCGGTTCGTCAGGTTCTTCTCGACGACCTTCGCGGCCTCGGGAGTCCAGGCGTAGAGGAGCGCGCGGGCGCCCCAGGCCTCGGGCCAGTAGAGGGGAGGAGCGCCGTTGAGGATCCCGCGGGCGTGGCGTCCGCCGACGAGCAGCAGGAAGTCGTCGCCCTCGTACAGCCCGTCCAGCAGGCCCATCGCCCGCAGGGCGACCTCCCGCTCGCTCGTGCGCGACACCGCGTCGCTCATGCGCGTCGCGAGGGAGTCCTCGCGACGGCGGGGGTCATCTCCGTCAGCCATGCGGACAACCGTATCGGCTGCGGCAGGCGCGGCCCGCCGCCCGGGAGCGGCGGGCGGTGGATCACCCGGCCTGCGTGTCGAAGAGCAGCCCCAGCAGGTAGGTGGCCCCGGCCGCGCCGAACCCGATGAGCAGCTGGCGTCCCGCGCGGCGCAGCGGCGGGCCGCCCGAGAGGAGGCCGGTGACGGCGCCCGTGATCGACAGCGCGATCGCCACGAGCACGCACGCGACCGCGAGGGCCGCGAGGCCCTGGAGGCCGAAGAGGTAGGGGAGCACGGGGATCACGGCGCCGGACGCGAAGAAGCAGAAGCTCGAGATGGCCGCGCCCCAGGCGGTGCCGACGCTCTCGTGGTCGTCCTCCGGCGCGGCGACGCCCGCGATGGTGACGGGGATCGGCCGGGTCTCGGCCGCGAGGTCGCGCAGCACCTCGTCGGCATGGGCCAGCGCCTCCTCCTCGGTCATGCCGCGGGCGCGGTAGACGAGGGCGAGCTCGTTGGCGTCGACGTCGAGGTGCGGGAGGGCGTCGCGCGTGCCCGGATCCGGGGCCGAGGCCTCGAGCAGCTCGCGCTGGGAGCGCACCGACACGAACTCGCCCGCGCCCATCGAGAGCGCGCCGGCGAGCAGGCCCGCGAGGCCCGTGGCGAGGATCACGGCGTTGGGCACGCCCGTGGCCGTGATGCCGAGGACGAGCGCGAGGTTGCTGACGAGCCCGTCGTTGGCGCCGAACACGGCGGCGCGGAACGTGCCCGAGAGGCGCATCCGGCCGCGGGTGGCGAGGCCGCGGACGACCTCCTCGTGCACGCGCTCGTCGGCGGCCATCGCGTCGGTCGCGTCGGCGTCGTCCGCGTAGGGGGAGCGGCTCTCGGCGCGCTGGGCGAGGGCGAGCACGAAGACGGATCCGAAGCGGCGGGCGAGCAGCCCGAGGATCCGGGTGCGGATGTCGCCGCGCACGGGCCTGCCGACGCGGTCGCCGAGCAGCTCGATCCAGTGGTCGGCGTGGCGGCCCTCGGCCTCGGCGAGGGCGAGCAGGATCTCGCGCTCCTCGCCCGTGCGGCGGCCGGCGAGGTCGCGGTAGACGGCGGCCTCGGCGCGCTCGTCGGCGAGGTGCTGCCGCCAGCGGCGCACCTGCGCGGGCGTCGGATCGGGCGTTCGGGCAGGGGGCATGGCCGTCATGGGTCCTCCGGTCGGGCGACGGCCGGGAACCTCAGAGGCTCTCCGGCCGACGCGACGGCGCATCGCGCGCCTGTCGTTCGTCTGGCCGAAGGTCTCGTCCGCCCGCCTCGCTCGTGCTCCATGGCGGGTGATGCACCGGGCCCGGGGGCCAGCATGTCGACGCATCGCCGTCCGGCTCGAAGGCCGGGGGGACTACTCCCCTTCGAGAGGAGACCCTAGCGCACGGCCCCGGGCGCCCCGGGCCGGGTCGGGCCGGCTCAGGCCGGCGGCAGCAGCACGATGACCAGCGGCAGCACGGGCAGCGCGCACGCCACCGCGCACAGCAGGCGCAGCGCGACCCGGTGCCCGCCGCGGGGGTGGCGCATGCGGTCGGCGCGGAGGGCGGAGAGGCCGCCGTCGGGATCCAGCTTGCGGAGCGCCGCGGCGACCGTGGCCGGCCCGGCGACGCGGGCGGCGTGGTCGTCGGCGATGAACTCGATGGCGATGGTGGTGGAGAGCGCGAGGCGCTGGCTGGCGGGCAGCGCCGGGAGGATCGCGCGCGAGACCTGGGCGATCCGCACCGCGAGCGCGTGCCGCTGCTCGAGGTGCGCGGTCTCGTGCTCGAGCACGGCCGCGAGCTCGTCGTCGTCGAGGCGGGCGCGCGCCTCGGTGGTGAGGAGGATCACGCCGGTGGCGGGGGAGAGCGCGGCGAGCGGCACGTCGGACTCCACGATCCGCGCGTCGCGCCCCGCCACCCGGTACGGCCGCGACGCGAGCAGCAGCGTCGCCACCTCGCCCGCGCGCTCCCGGGCCTCGCGCACCACCCGTCCGCCCTCCTCGACGATGCGGAAGAGCAGCACGCCGAGCACGCCCGCGGCCACGTACGCCAGCGGGATGGCGGCGAGGGGTGCCGTGTCCGCGTCCTGCTGCGGGCCGGCTCCCGCCTGCATCGCCATGCCCTGGTGGATGAGGAGCCCGAGCCCGGATCCGAGGCTCAGCACCGCGGTGACGAGGAACCCGTGCCAGGCGGCCAGCATCGCGACGGGTCGCTGGGCCACGAGCGGCAGGCGGCCGAGGAGGAGCGGCGCCAGCAGAGTGACGGTGACGTAGCACTCGAGCAGGAGCACCGCGCGGACCGTGTCGGTCACTGGTCGCGCTCCGATCGGGTGGTGCGGTGATGCGGGGAGCCGGTGGCGCGGGGTGCGGGGACGGCGGGTCTAGATGGTCTCGGGGAGCGCCTTCGCGTTGTCGATGACCTGGCTCAGCACGGTCTTGAGGCCCTCGAGCTGCTCCTCCGTCATGGAGAGGCGGTCGCGGATCTGCTGCGGGATGGCGACGGCCCTCTCGCGGAGCTCGCGGCCCTGGTCGGTGAGGCCGATCTCCAGCACGCGCTCGTCCGTGGCCCGGCGCACGCGCCACACGTGGCCCATGGCCTCCAACCGCTTGAGGAGCGGGGAGAGCGTGGCGCTGTCGAGCTGGAGCTCGTGGCTCAGGTCCTTGACCGAGCGCGGCCCGCGGGCCCAGAGCGCGAGGAGCACGAGGTACTGGGGGTGGGTGAGCCCCAGCGGGTCGAGGATGGGTCGGTAGAGGGCGGTCACGCTGCGGGCGGCGACGACGAGCGAGTAGCTGACCTGCCTGTCGAGCGCGAGCGGGTCCTGCAGGTCCTGCGGTGTTGACATGGTTCCTCCGCGGGTCATTCTGTCACTCCGTGTTGCTAACCCCGGGGCGATGGGGCTCCGGCAGCCGGATCTGTGGAAAGGCTCCTGCTTGTGAGGGATTCGGAGCGGCGGCCTCAGGCGGCGGGTCGCGCGGCCGTCGGGAGCAGGCGGGCCTCGAGCTCGGCCGCCGTCTCGACCACGGCGATGGTGCCCGCGGCCTCCGCCGGGCTGCCGTAGCCCCAGCCGACCATCACCGTCGGGATCCCGTGGGCGGCCGCCCCGAGCACGTCGTGCTCGCGGTCGCCCACCATCACGACGTTGCCGAGGTCGGTCCCGTCCGCGCGCAGCCGGCGGAGGGCCTCCTCAATGACGTCGGCCTTCGCGGATCGCACCTCGTCCTCGCTCGCGCCGCAGATCTCGGTGAAGAGGTCGGCGATGCCGTAGTGGTCGAGCACGCGGCGGGCCTGCGACTCGGGCTTGCTCGTAGCGAGGGCGAGGGGGATGCCGGCCGCGTGGATCGCGCGCAGCACCTCGGGCACGCCCGCGTACACCGAGCTGTCGAAGACGCCGCCACCCGCGTAGCCCTCGCGGTAGTGGGCGAGCGCGCGCTGCTGGGCGTCGTCGTCCATGCCGGCGAGGTCGCGGAACGAGTCGAGGATGGGCGGGCCCACGTACTCGAGGAGCTGCGCCGGGCCGGGCACGGGGAGGCCCATGAACACGAGGGTCTCCGCGAGCTGCGCCGTGATGCCGGGAGCCGAGTCGGTGATGGTGCCGTCGAGGTCGAAGAGGATGCAGCTCCAGGGCGCGGAGCCCGCGACGGGGGAGGGCGTGGACGTGTCGGGTGCGGTCACGCTGCCACCTTACGAGGGTCGATCGGATGCCCGCCGGGAGCGCCCCGAGGCGGGATCAGAACAGGCGCGCGTGCCCGTCGTCCATGCCGCGCATGGCGTCGTAGTCGAGGAGGAGGCAGCGGATGCCGCGGTCCTCGGCGAGCGTGCGGGCCTGGGGCTTGATCTCCTGCGCGGCGTAGACGCCCGTGACCGGCGCGAGGTGCGGATCCCGGTTCATCAGCTCGAGGTAGCGCGTGAGCTGCTCGACGCCGTCGATGTCGCCGCGGCGCTTCAGCTCGACGGCGACCGACTTGCCGCTCGCGTCGCGCGCGAGGATGTCGACGGGCCCGATGGCGGTCATGTACTCGCGGCGCACCAGCTCGTGGCCGTCGCCCAGCAGGTGGATCTGCTCCGCCAGCAGCTTCTGCAGGTGCGCCTCCACGCCGTCCTTCACGAGGCCCGGGTCGAGGCCGAGGTCGTGCGCGGAGTCGTGCAGCACCTCGTGGATCGAGACGACGAGCATGTCGGCCGTCTTCGGCTGCACGACGCGCCAGATCTCGCGGACGCCCGCGAGCGCCTGGTCGTCGTCGGGCTCGACCTCGACGATGGTGCAGGGCGGGCTCATCCAGTTGAGCGGCTTGTAGGAGCCGCCGTCCGAGTGGACGAGGAGGCTCCCGTCGGCCTTGACCATGAGGAGGCGGGTGGCGAGGGGGAGATGCGCGCTGAGGCGGCCGGCGTAGTCGACGGAGCAGCGGGCGATGACGAGACGCACCCGGCGAGCCTATCCGGGCGTCGGAGGGGTGCGCGTCGCGGCGGGGGCGGCGGCGGTGCCCGCGCCGGGTGCGGCGGTCGCGGCGGTCGCGGCTGCCCGGGCGGCGGATCCACGTCCGCCGCGCCGGCGGCCCTGGGACAGGAGCACGCCGAGCAGCACGAGGACGGCGCCGGCGGGCTCGTTCCAGTGGAGGGTCTCGCCGAGCACGAGGATCCCGAGCGCGACGCCCACGACCGGCGTGATGTACGTGACGGTCGAGGTGGCGGTGGGCCCCCAGGCGAGGAGCACGTTCATGTTCCAGAGGTACGCGAGGCCCGTGCCGACCACGCCCAGCACCACGAGGCTCAGCACGACGGGGAGGTCGAGCGAGACCGGGCCGGTCGCGAGGAACGGGGTCGCGACGACCATCGCGGCGGCGCCCATGCCGATCTGCATGAACGCGGTCACGACGCCGGGGATGCCGCGGTGCGTGAGGAAGCGGCGGAGGTAGCCGAAGGTGATCCCGTAGCAGAGGGCCGCGCCGAGGCACGCGAGCTGGCCGGCGAGCTCGAGCAGCGGCTCGCCGGACGCGGCGGCCTCCGCGCTCGGGGCCAGGCGCCACGGTCCGATGATCACGACGACGCCCACGATCCCGAGCGCGATGCCCGCGAGCTGCCGCCGGCCGAGCTTCTCGACGCGGAAGGCGAGGGTCGCGAGGAGCGCCGTCATGATCGGCGTGGTCGCGTTGTAGATGCTCGCGACGCCCGACGTGACGTGCTGCTCGGCCCACGCGAACAGCGAGTACGGGATGGCGGATCCGACGACGCCGACGACCGCGAAGTGCAGCCACACGACGCGCTCCTTCGGCAGCGGCAGACGGCGCGCGGCGACGATCAGGCCGAGCGCGATGGCGCCGAGCACGAGCCGCGTCCACGACACCTGGCCGAACGAGACGCCCTCGAGCGCGACCTTCATGAAGAGGAAGCTCGCGCCCCACACGGTGCCCATCGCGGCGAACTGGACGGCGACGCGGCGGCCGCCGGGGAGCGCGAGCGGCGAGGCGGCGGAGGCGGGTGCGGAGGGCGCCGGTGCGCCGCGGGGTGTCACGTCGTCAGCGTATCGGCGGGGTACGGCCTCCCCGCATGCGGGCGGGCGGCCACGCGGCGGTCACCGGGCCCGCGACCTCGTGCCCGTGCTTCCATGTCCGGATGCGCCTGCACATCGACGAGACCGGTTCCGGGCCGCGCGCGGCCGTCCTGCTCCACGGGCTGATGGGATCCGCCGAGAGCTGGTGGCGCATCGCGCCCCTCCTCGCGGCGCGCGGCTACCGGGTGCTGGCGGTGGATCTGCCCGGCCACGGCCTCTCCGACCGCGATCCCGCGCTGACCGTCCCGCGGGCGGCCGACGCGGTGACGCGCGCCGTCGCGGATGCGGGGGTCGCGCGGCCCGCGCTCGCGATCGGGCACTCGTTCGGCGGGATCGTGCTCGGGGAGGCCTTCCCCGAACGGCGCCCCGAGGTGGTCGTCTACGTCGATGCGCCGCTCGCGCCGGGTGGCGGCGGTGACCCCGTCGAGATCCAGGCCGCCTACGAGCGCGACCGCCGGAACCGCACGGCCGAGGCGCTGCGGATCTCGCGGCCGGAGTACTCCGACCGCGATCGCGAGGTCGAGGGCCGCGCCGCGGAGCGCTTCGATCCCGCCACCGCTGCCGCGCTCGCCGCGGTCCCGTCGTACGCGTGGCAGCCGGAGCCGGGATCCATCGTCGTGCGCGCGGACCCGAGCCGCTTCGTGAGCGCGGAGGAGGCCGCGCGCCTCGCGGCGTCGGGCGTCGACGTGCGGGGCATCCCCGGCGCCGCGCACTCGGTCTGGTACAGCCACTTCGACGCGTTCACGTCGGCGCTGCCGGAGGCGTTCGGCTGATCCCGGTCCCGCGCGGCGGCGCGCGGGCCGCCCGCGCGTGGGAGGCTCGAGCGATGACGACGACGCCCGCCCCCGTGCTCGTCACGGCGCGGTTCGCGCTCGAGCCGCTGGTGGTCGGGCACGCGCGGGAGATGGTCGGCGTGCTCGCGGATCCGGCGCTGTACCGCTTCACCGGGGGCGCGCCGCCGTCGCCCGCCGCGCTCGAGGCCCGGTTCGCGCGGCAGGCGGCGGGGCGCTCGCCGGACGGATCCGCGCGGTGGCTCGTGTGGATCCTCCGCGAGCGCGCGTCGGGGCGCGCGGCCGGGTTCGTGCAGGCGACCGTGACCGGCGAGGCGCCGACGCGCGTGGCCGAGGTGGCGTGGCTGGTCGGGACCGCGGCGCAGGGATCCGGCGCGGCGGCCGAGTGCGCGGACGCGATGGTCGAGTGGCTGCGGGAGGGCGGCGTCGGGATCGTGCGGGCGCACATCCACCCGGATCACGCGGCGTCCGCGGCCGTGGCCCGGCGGCTCGGCCTCGCGCCCACCGACGAGCGCGTCGACGGCGAGGTCCGCTGGGAATCGCAGGCGGGCTAGGCGCCGGCGGGCTCCCGGAGGTCGCACACCATCCACACGGTGTCGCCGTCCACGGGATCCGGCGTGACGCGGCCGCTGTCCGTGAAGCCGGCCTTCTCCAGCACGCGCACGGACGCGGAGTTCCAGCGGCGGACCGTCGACCACAGCCGGGCGCGGCCGGTCGCGCGGGCGGCGTCGACGACGGCGCGCGCCGCCTCCGTCGCGAACCCCGAGCCGTGCACCTCGCGCAGCAGCTCGAACGCCATCGCGGGCTCCTCGACGGAGGCGCTGCCGACGACGAGGCCGCAGTAGCCGACGACGCCCGGCTCGTCGCGGCGCTCGATCGCGAGCAGCCCGATCCCGGTGCGGAGCGACTCCTCGGCCTGCACCGTCAGGCGGTCGAGAACCTGGTCGCGCGACGGGTGCCCCTCGTCGTCGACGCGGCGGTGCGCGGGATGCCGCGGGTCGCGCTCGGCCCACAGGCGGTGCACCACGTCGACGTCCGCCGGGCCGAGCGGCCGCATGCGGAGGCGGGCGCTCTCGAGGAGCGGCGCGAGCGGGGAGGCGGGCATCCCCACACGCTACGTCGGTCGCCTCGGGGACGGCCGGGATCGGATCCGGAGCGGATCAGTGGACGGCGAGCTCCACCGCGAGCACCGCGACGCCGAGCACGGCCACGCCCGCGAGCACCAGGAGCTTGACGCCGAACCCCACGCGCAGGCGGCGGACGGCGATCAGCGTCACGAGCACGAGCGTCCCCACGAGCACGATCGAGATGATCCGCAGGGCCGTCGCCAGGTCGAGCGCGCCGAGCGCGGAGAGCCCGAGGATCGCGAGCGGCGCGGGCAGGACGCCGAGGGAGCTGATGCCGACGTAGAGGATGTGGCCGACGTCGCGGCCATCCGGCACCTCCCCGTCGCGCACCATCTGCGCGATGCACTCGGCCACCGACACCGCGAGCAGCGTGCCGACCACCGTGAGCAGGAGGGTGAGCGCGGCGCCGCCGACGGTCGCGTGATCCGCCTCGCGCACGGTCGCGATCGTGACCGCGAGCGCCGTGAACGTGACGTAGATCCGCTCCTTGAGCGCCTCGGAGCGCTGCGCGGCGTCGGGGAGGCGGCGCCCTTCGCGGGCGGGCTGCTGTTCCGGTTCCGTCACGGGATCAGGCTATGCGGCTGCCCGATACCGTCGGAGCATGCCCGACCTCGATCCCCGCCTCGTTGCGCTCTACGACGGCGACAACCCCGACGGACCCGACCACGACTTCGACCGGGCGCTCGCCGAGGAGGTGGGCGCGCGGTCCGTGCTCGACCTCGGCTGCGGCACGGGCATGCTCACCGTCTCGCTCGCGACGGCCGGGCGCCGGGTCGTGGGCGTGGATCCGTCGGCCGCCATGCTCGACGTCGCGCGCGGCCGGCCCGGCGGCGACGCGGTCGAGTGGATCCACGGCGACAGCCGCGCGATCCCGCCCGGCCCGTTCGACCTCGCGTTCCTGACCGGCGACGTCGTGCAGCACATCCCCGACGCCGCGTGGATCCGCACCCTCGCCGACCTGCGCTCGGCCCTCCGCCCGGGCGCCACGCTGTCCTTCGAGAGCAGGAACCCGGCCGACCGCGCGTGGGAGAGGTGGGGAGGCCCCGCCACGACGCGCGACACCGCGCACGGCCCGCTCGAGGAGTGGACCGAGGTCGAGGAGACGGGACCGGGCCGCGTCACGGTCGTCTTCCGCAGCCGCTTCGTCGCGACGGGCGAGGTCGTCACCGCGGTCCAGCCCTTCGCGTTCCGCGACCGCGCCGCGCTCACGGCGCAGCTCGACGCGGCCGGCTTCGACGTGGACGCCGTGCACGGCGACTTCGCGCGCGGCCCGCTGACGGAGTCGTCGCGGGCGATGGTGTTCGTGGCGCGGGCGCGCTGATGGATGAGGCGGCCCACCGCCCACGTGGGAGCATCGGATCCATGACCGATGCGACCGCGCCCGTCTCCCCGCCCGACCGGGAGGCCGCCGCGGGGATGTGGGCCGCGTACGCCGAGGCGCACCCGCAGGCCGCCGCGGCCGGGCCCGAGCACACGGTCGAGCACTTCGGGGATCACGCGCGCCTCGCTGACGAGCTGCTCGGGATCGTGCTCTCGGGCCGGAAGCGCGCCACCGCCGAGCTGGTCGCCGACTTCCTCGCGCGCGGCGACGAGGTGCCGCGCATCGGATCTCACTGGATCGCCTGCGACAGCACCGGGGCGCCGCGCATCGTGATCCGCAGCACGGAGCTCCGCGTCGGCCCCTTCCCGAGCGCCGACGCCGCCTTCGCGCGCGACGAGGGCGAGGACGACCTCTCCCTTGAGAGCTGGCGCACGCAGCACCGCATCTACTGGGAGCGCGTCAGCGCGGCCCGCGGCGCGGCCTGGTCGGAGGACGACGAGATCGTCTTCGAGCGCTTCGCCGTGGTCTGGCCGCCGGAGCACGCGGACCCGCGGTGAGGCGGACGCGGAGGGCGGCCGCGACCGCGGGGGCGGGCGCGACCGCGGCGATCCCGCTGGCGGGCGGGCTCTCCGGGTGCGGGGCGGTGACGGCGGAGCGCTGCCTGCCCGCCCCGCTCACGGTCTCGCCCGACACGGTCGCCCCCGGCGGCACCGTGACCGTCTCGAGCGCGGCCGTCGACTGCGACCTGGGCTACGGATCCGGCCGAACCCACACGACCGGCATCGCGTCGGAGGCGCTCGCCGCCGACGGCAGCAGCACCTTCGTGGAGGGCGAGGCGTTCGCGGTCGCGGCCGACGGATCCTTCCGCCGCGAGGTGGTCGTGCCCGCCGAGCTGCCGACGGGACCGGCGTACGTCAGCATCCGGGGCAGCGCGTTCGACGACGGCGACGACGGCGAGTCGTCGTGCACCGCCTACGTGGCGACGTTGGCGGTCGGCTGACGCCCGCGCCCGATCGGCGGAGGATGGACGCGATGGCTGACACCGAGATCCCCACGACCACCTTCCCCGACGGCCGCAGCACGGTCGCCCTCGCGCAGGGCACCTGGAACATGGGCGACGAGCCCGCGGCCCGCGCGACCGAGCTCGACGCCCTGCGCGCCGGCCTCGACGCGGGGCTCACCGCGATCGACACCGCCGAGATGTACGGCAGCGGGCGATCCGAGGAGCTCGTCGGCGAGGCGATCGCCGGCCGCCGCGACGAGGTCTTCCTCATCAGCAAGGTGCTGCCGTCGAACGCGTCCCGCCGCGGCACGGGCGAGGCTGCGCGCCGCAGCCTCGCGCGCCTCGGGACTGACCGGCTCGACCTCTACCTGCTGCACTGGCGCGGATCCCACCCCCTCGCCGACACGGTCGCCGCGATGCAGGAGCTCGTCGAGGAGGGCCTGATCCGCGCGTGGGGCGTCAGCAACCTCGACGCCGACGACCTCGACGAGCTGGCCGCGATCCCCGGCGGCGACGCCGCGCAGACCGACCAGGTGCTCTACAACCTCGCCCAGCGGGGGCCCGAGCACGACGTGATCCCGTGGGCGCGCTCCCGCTCGA
The DNA here is from genome assembly GCF_002240565.1 of Clavibacter michiganensis subsp. insidiosus. Classification (GTDB taxonomy): domain Bacteria; phylum Actinomycetota; class Actinomycetes; order Actinomycetales; family Microbacteriaceae; genus Clavibacter; species Clavibacter insidiosus. The sequence goes on from NZ_MZMO01000001.1 coordinate 361,514, forward strand.
TGCCCGTGATGGCGTACTCGCCGCTCGACCAGGGCCGGCTCGCGACGGATCCCACGCTCGCCGCCCTCGCCGAGCCGCTCGGCGTGAGCGCGGGCCAGCTCGCGCTCGCGTGGGTCGTCCGCCATGCGCCGCACGTCTTCGCGGCCGCCAAGGCTGCGACGGCCGCGCACGTCGCCGAGAACCGCGCCGCGCTCGACCTCGTGATCCCGGACGAGACGCTCGCGGAGCTCGACCGCGCGTTCCCGGGACCGCGGGGCGCGGGTCCGCTCGCGATGTACTGACGCGCGGCGTGCAGGTCAGGCCCGCGCGACTCCCGTCACGATCCACCGGTCGCCGCGCGCCCGCAGGCCCAGCGTGAGCGCCCGCGCGCCGATGTAGACCAGGCCGAAGGCCGCCCACAGCGCGAGGAGGGCGGGGGTGCCGGCGACGCGGCCGGTCTCGGTGAGCCACGTCACGGCGATGAGCGCGGGCGCGTAGATCGCGAGGTTCACGAGTCCCGCGAGGGCGAGGTAGCGGGCGTCGCCCGCGCCGATGAGCACGCCGTCGAGCACGAACACGTACCCGGCCACCGGCAGGCCGATCGCGAGCACGAGGGTCACGGCGGCGAGCATGCGGTGGATCCCCGCGTCGCCCGTGAAGACGGGCCCGAGCAGCGGCGAGAGGGCCGCGAGCACGAGGCCGAGGATCACGCCGAGGCCCACGCCCCACTGCACGAGACGGCGGGCGACCGCTCGGACGCGCGGGACGTCGTCGGCGCCGAGGCCGTGGCCGACGAGCGCCTGGCCGGCGATCGCGAGCGCGTCGAGCACGAACGCGACGGTCGAGAACAGGGTGAGCGCGATCTGCAGGGTGGCGAGCCCGGTGACCCCGAGTCCCGCCCCCACCGCGACGGTCGCGAGGATCGCCGCCCGGAGCGACGCCGTGCGCACGAGCAGCCAGCCGCCCGACGCCGCCGAGCGCGCGACCCCGCGGATCCCGGGGCGCAGCGTGGTGCCCGTCTCCCGGGCGGCCCGCACGGCGATCACGACGAAGACCGACGCCATGCCCCACTGCGCGAGGACGGTGCCCCACGCGGATCCGACGATGCCGAACCCGAGCCCGTAGATGAGGAACGCGTTGAGCGCCGCGTTCGCCGCGAAGCCGGAGACGGCGACGACGAGCGGGGTGCGGGTGTCCTGGAGGCCGCGGAGGAGGCCGGTCGCGGCGATGACGAGGAGCATCGCGGGGATCCCGGCGAGCGAGATGCCGAGGTAGGTGCGCGCGGCGTCGACCACCGCGGCGGTGGCGGCCGGGTCCGCGTCGGCGCCGCCGGTGTCCGCGAGGGCGCGCACGAGCGGATCCGCGACCACGAGCCCCACGACCAGCACCACCGCGCCGAGCGCGAGCGCCAGCCACAGGCCGTCGAGGCCCGCGCGGATCGCGCCCGGCCGGTCACCCGCGCCGAGCCGCCGCGCCACGGTGGGCGTGGTCGCGTAGGCGAGGAAGACGAGGAGGCCGACGATCGTCTGCAGGATCACGCTCGCGATGCCGAGGCCCGCGAGCGGCGCGCTGCCGAGGTGCCCGACGAGCGCGGTGTCGGTGAGGAGGAACAGCGGCTCGGCCACGAGCGCGCCGAGCGCCGGCACCGCCAGCGCGAGGATCTCGCGGTCGAGCGGGCGGCGGTTCCGCGGGCCGCGCCCGGCCGCGCAGCCCGCGGGCGGGGTCGCGCCCGTCAGCGGACCGCGTGCGCGAGCCGCTGCACGACGCCGGCGGTCGCGGCCGTGAAGGCGCGCGCGACCTCGGGGTCGAGCGAGGCGAGCGAGATCGGGCCGCGCTCCGCGATGTGCGCGTCGTACGGCACCGTGAAGATCTGCGCCGGGCGGGCGTCGTCGAGGATCCGGTCGATGCGCGCGACGACCGCGGGATCCTCCGGGCGTCCGTCGTGCAGGCGGATGATGACGGCGTTGTCGGCGAGCATCGCCGCGTGTCCGCCGAGCTCGCGCAGGAAGTCGAGCAGCGCGACGGCCTCGAGCACGGCGTCGCCCGCGTTGAGCACGGGGACGACGAGCACGTCGGTGACCTCGATGGCGCCGCGGAAGGCGGACGACGACGGCTGGTTGCCGGAGTCCATCACGCGCATCCCGTAGTACTCGTCGACGAGGCGCGCGACGCCGATCACGTCGTCGCCCGTGAGCTCGCGGCGCGGCCCGACGGACGCGACGACCGAGGCGAAGCTCGTCTGCGGCGCGGTGTAGCCGGCGAGCTGGCCGGCGGAGTGGATCTCGTCGCGGTCGCGCACGAGCTCGCCGAGCCCGCGGGTCGGCTGGCCCTCGGCGCGGTAGCCGAGCGCGCCCGGATCGTCGGTGACCTCGACCACGGCGACGGATCCGCCGCGGATGGAGCCGAGCACGCCGCCCAGGATGAGGGAGGTGGGCGTCTTGCCCACGCCGCCCTTGCGGTTGGCGACCAGCACGCTGACCGCACGCGACCAGGTGGCCTGGCGGATGACGCGCTCGTCGCCCTCGCGGCGGGCGACCTCCGCGTTCGCGGCGGCCTCCTCGGCGCCGGGGCCGATCTTGAAGACGCCGCCCGTGACGGTGTTCATGAAGCCGCGGAAGCCCGTGCGCGCGATGGCGGGACCGCGCGGCGGGCGCTGGCCGGTCTGCTCGGGGAAGAGGGTGAGGGCGCTCGTGGCGGCGTCGGCGCGCGGGGTGCGCATGACGTAGCGCTGCGGATCCGCGTCGGGGAACGCCGTGAGGTCGGTGCCGGGGCGCGGGTCGTCGGCGGGCTCCTCGACGTCGTCGGGCGCGGCGGGGAGCGACGCGACCGGGGTCGGCTGCGGCTCGACCGCGGGCGCGGGACGGACGGCCGGCGCGTCGTCGACGGGGGCGGCGCCGGCGGGTGCGGGCGTTCGCTCGGTGTCGGCCGGCTCGGGCCCGGACGCCTCGGTGCTCGGGCGCAGCGGCATGCGGAAGGGGTGCGCGTTCACGACGTGCGGGGCCGGGACGGTCCACGCGGATCCGGCCTCGGGGGAGACGACGGCGTCGAAGGGGGTGGGCGCGGCGGCGGGCAGCGCGTCGTCCGCGTCGTCGTCGTCCGCGGCAGCGGGTGCGGCGGGGACGCGGTCCTCGGGATCCACGTCGTCGTCCTCCGCGTCGTCGAACAGCTCGTCGAAGGCGTGCGTGCCGACGATGACCTCCTCGTCGGGCTCGGCGCCGGACGCGTCGGCGTCGTCCGCGTCGCGCGCGGCAGAGGCGGCGGCGTCGGCCTCGGGCGCCGCGGTCTCGACGGGAGCGGCACCGGGCCGCACGCGGTCGGGCCCGAACAGGCCGCCCTCGGAGGTGCGCGGCACGGCGGGGAACGGATCCACCCAGCGGTGCGCGTCGCCCGACGCGTCGGCGGAGCTCCGCTCCATCTCCTGCTGGCGGCGGCGCAGCTCCCTGCGGCTGAGGAGGGGAGGCTCGGACGCCCCACCGTCGCGGTGGCCGGTGTCCTGCGTGTCGTCGGTCATGTGGCTCGCCTTCGTCGTCCCCGCCTGCGCGGACGAGGCTACCAGGGGGCGGTGCCGCCCCCGGATCCGCCGGGTCGTCGCCCGCCCGCGCCCCGCCGCGCCATCCGCCGCGCCATCCGCCCCGCCATCCGCCGCGCCATCCGCCGCGCCCCCGCCCGGGGTCGCCGTCCACGGGCGTGGCGGGAGCGCGGATCGAGGTCGGTTAGGGTCTCCCCGTGATCCCCGGAACCGCCGACGTGCCCGCGCCCGCCGGCGACCGCTCCGCCGCCGTCTCGTCCGTCGCGACCGAGCTCGGGGTCCTGCTCATGCAGATCCGCACGCTGCGCATCGAGGAGGCCGCCGCGTTCCACGCCGGCCTCCAGCCCGGCGCGTTCGCCGTCGCCCGGTGGATCCGCACCGACGGCCCCGCCTCCGCCGGCGCCGTCGCCGCCGGCCTCCTCATGGACAAGAGCTCGGTGAGCCGGCACCTCCGCGTGCTGCGCGAGGCCGGGTACGTGCAGGACGAGCCGGATCCCGAGGACCGCCGCTCCACGATCCTCACCCTCACGCCGCTCGCCGAGGAGCGGCTCGCGGAGGTGCGCAAGGGCACGCGCGAGCGCCTGCAGAACCGCCTCCACGCGTGGGACACCGCGGAGGTCGAGCAGCTCGCGGGCCTGCTGCACCGCTTCAACGTGTCGCCGCGCGACAAGCCCGCCGACGCCTGACGCGGATCCGCCGCGCCGCCGCGGATCCGCCGCCCGGCCGCCTCAGCCGGCCTGGTGCACCGCGTAGCTCGCCACGAACCCGAGCACCGTCACGAGCCCCGTGAGCGCCTGCGCCTTGCGGAACGCCTCGGGGATCATGGTGTCGCAGATCATCGCGAGGATCGCGCCGGCCGCGAACGCCATCACGACCGACTGCCCGCTCTCCGGCAGGCCGCCCAGCAGCGCGTACCCGCCGAGGGAGGAGAGCGCGCAGATGACGGCGATGGAGGTCCAGAGCCCGAAGACGTAGCGGGCGCTGCGACCCGACTGCTTGAGGTCCGCCGTGCTCGACATGCCCTCGGGGAAGTTCGAGATGACGACCGCCACGAGCACGCCGATGCTCAACGCCCCGCCGCCCGTGAGGCTGAGGCCCTGCACGGCGGTCTCGGGCACGCCGTCGAGCAGGGCGCCGAGCGCGATCCCGACCCCGGTGCCGCCCCCGCCGCCCGACTTCCCGTGGTGCTTCCTCCGGAACCCGCCGTGCTCGAGGATCTGGTCGAGCACCACGTACACGACCGCGCCCGCGACGAAGCCGCCGAGCGTGGGGATCACGCCGCCGCTCGCCGACGCCTCGTCGACCAAGTCGAACGACAGCGCCGAGATGAGCACGCCGGCGCCGAACGCCATGACGAGCGCGACGACCTCGCGCGGCACCTTCACGAACCAGGCGACGAGGGATCCGACGACGAGCGACAGCCCGGAGAGCAGACCGGCGAGACCGGCCAGGAGGAGAGGCGACATGACCTCGAGGATGCTCCTCGCACGGGGCCGCCGTCATGTCGACCCGGTTGCGGCGGGTGCCCGGAGCCGATCTGATGGGGCGGACGGGGATCACACGGGGGACCACGGCCATCCATCGACGGGGCGCGCTCGCCGTGGCGGCGCTCGCCGCGCTGCTGCTCGCGGGCTGCACCGCGGGATCGCCCGAGCCGGGCGCAGCCCCTGCGCCGACGTCGGCCTCCCCCTCGGCGGACGCCGCGGATGGTCTGACCGCCCGCTCGCGATCGTGACCACGCCGGGCACGGGCGAGTTCATCGCCGAGGACGTGCAGCCGGCGCTGCACGAGAGCGGCACCGGGCCGGCGACGTTCGAGGTGCCGCAGCCGGAGTCCACGGTCGGATCCCTGCAGTTCTTCGTGACGTGCGCGAGCGGCGAGTACACGGTCACGATGGGCGGCTTCTACTCCTCGGGCTGCTCGCCGGACGCCGCGAACAGCGCCGCCATCCCGATCCCGCAGCGCGACGCCCCGCTGACCGTCACCGTCGAGGTGCCGGAGGGCGTCGCGTTCCGCATCCTCGCGGTGCCGGTCTAGGGGCGCGGGGCGGGGCTCCCGGTCACCGCCCCGCCGACACCCCCGCGTCGCGGAGCGCCAGATCGGCGAGCTGGCGCACGACACGCGGGTCGCCCGCGCGCCAGGCGGCGACGGGATCCGGGTGCGCCTTCAGCAGCGCCGCCGTCTTCCGGGACGAGAGGGCCCGCAGCGCGAGCAGCTCGGTGCCGCCGGGCGTTGCGGCGAGCGAGCGCGCGGCGGCCGCGCGGCGCACGAACGAGACGCGCCGCAGCAGCCAGTGCCGCACGATGAACGCGATCGGCACGAGCGCCACGAGGAGCCCGAGCACGAGCGCGATGGTCCCGACGAGCGACTGCTGGTCGCGCCCGGCCTGCACCAGGCCGGATCCGATCCCGCTCGCGTCCTCGAACGGCCCGCGCGCGGCGTCGCCCACGAGCGGCAGGCGGCCGAGCGCGTCGGCGGCGTCGGTCATGGATCCGCTGAGCTGCGTGCCCGACCGCTCCATGCTGCGGCCGAGGTCGCCGAGCGGGCGGATGAGCGCGGCCACCGCGATCCCCACCAGGACCGAGACGACGATGCCCGCGAGCGCCGCGGTGTCGGCCGCGATCTGCCGGGCGCGGACGAGGGGGAGCGCGGAGTAGAGCTGCATGCGTCCAGCCTGGCCCGCGGGTGGGGCGACGCGCGGGTCAGGTCGCGGGGTCGTCGAGCGCGTCCAGCGACCGCAGCGCCGCGTTCGCCCGTTCGAGGCGCGCGTCCTCCGGCTCGTCCCACCAGCGCGGGCCGCGCTCGCCGAGGCCGTGCTTCGCGAGGCTCACGCGCTCCCGGGACGCCGCGACCCCGGCGTCGTCACCCGCGCGCCTCGCCGTGCGGACCCCCGAGCGCCCGCGGCCGAGGTGGGAGGTCAGGGCGTCGACCAGCCCCGCCGGCAGCGACGGATCCGGGCGGGGCCAGCGCCGCCCGTTCACGACCAGCCAGCGCGCGTCCTCGATCGCGGCGTCGGCTGCCGCGGCGGCGTCGGGATCCTCGGGACGCTCGGTCATGATCCGACGCTAGCCCCGGCCGGCGCGGACGACCGGGCACGCACGGCGACCGGCTACCCGCGGGCGCCCGCACGCACGAGGGCCGGGGCGCACGCACGCCCCGGCCCTCCGATCGGCCCCCCGATCAGCTCAGCGGGTCACCCCGCGAGCGGCTTCTCCGCGGATCAGCCGCGGAAGACCTGGATCACCGACGGGCGCGGTCCGCGCCAGGCGCCCTTCGGCGGGGTGACGCCGGCGGGCACGTAGTCGGGGAAGTACGAGTGCTGCTCCGCGAACGAGCCGTCCTCGCCCGGGTGCTGCACCGCGACGAACACCATGCCCTCGGTGTCGTGCACGACCGGGCCGCAGGTCTCCGCCTCGGTGGGCACGGAGAGGAACTGCTGCACGTGGCCGCGCTCGGCGCCCTCCACCGGCACCTTGAACAGGCCGTCGTTGAGGCCGATGGTGCTCGGGGCGCCGTCGGTGGAGATCCAGAGGTTGCCCTCGGAGTCGAACGCGACGTTGTCCGGGCAGCTGATCGGCGAGACCTTGTCCTTCGGGAAGCCGGAGAAGTAGGTCGACTCGTTCTTCGCCGGGTCGCCCGCGACGAGCAGCAGGTTCCACGTGAAGGTGGTGGAGCGGGCGTCGCCGCCGTCCTCGGTGATCTCCACGATGTGGCCGTCGCGGTTGGTCGTCCGCGGGTTCATCTCCGTGGCGCCCTCCTTGCCGGCCTTGCCGCGGTCGGTGTTGTTGGTGCACGCGACGTAGATCTTGCCGGTGACGGGGCTGGGCTGGACGTCCTCGCAGCGGTCCATCTTCGTGGCGCCGGCGGCGTCGGCGACGAGGCGCGTGTGCACGAGCGCCTCCTCGGTCGTGAAGCCGGGGACCTGGCAGACGCCGTCGATGACCAGCGGGATCCACTGGCCGATGCCGTCGAACGAGCCGTCGGACGGGACCTGGCCGGTGCCGGTGATCTCCGCGACGGGCGAGTCGCCCGTGAAGCGCGCCACGTAGAGCGCGCCGCGCGTGAGCAGCTGCTTGTTCCGCTTGCGGTCCTGACGCGTCGTGCCCGTGACCATCGTGTCGTGCGACACGAACTTGTAGAGGTAGTCGAAGCGCTCGTCGTCGCCCATGTAGGCGGCGACGTGGCCGCTCTTGCCGAGGATCACGTTGGCGCCCTCGTGCTTGAAGCGGCCGAGCGCGGTGTGCTTCACGGGCGCCTCGCCGGGCTCGAACGGGTCGACCTCGACGATCCAGCCGAAGCGGTTCGGCTCGTTCTCGTAGCCGGCGGTGCGGGCGTCGAAGCGGGGGTCGATGGCCTCCCAGCCGCGGGTCGTCGCCTTGTCGGCGAGGCCGTAGCGCTTGTCGGCGGCGCTCGTGCCCGCGGTGCGGAAGTAGCCGTTGAAGTTCTCCTCGCCGGAGAGCACGGTGCCCCATGGGGTGGTGCCGCCAGCGCAGTTGCCGAGGGTGCCGAGGATGCGCGTGCCCTTCGGGTCGTCCTTGGTGCGCAGCGACGCGGATCCGGCGGCCGGGCCGCTCACGGTGAACGGGGTGTCCGCGGTGATGCGTCGGTTGCGGTGGTGTCCGACCGTGTACGTCCACGGCTGGCCGACGGTCTTGCGGCGGAGCGCGACGACGGACATGCCGTGCGACGCCTTCCCGATGCGGCGCTGCTCGGCGAGCTCGGCGTCGTCGGCCGCGGGCGGGAACATGATGTTCTCGTTCGTGTACTCGTGGTTGGCGACGAGGAGCGCCTCCTTGTTCCGCGAGTTGATCGGGATGATGTCGAGGTAGTCGTTGTTGTAGCCGAACTGGCGCGCGGCGAGCTTCGCGGTCTGGTTCTCCGCGTCGAAGTCGTCGGCGTAGCTGAAGAGCGGGTCGCCCCAGCGGATGATCGGCTGCCAGCGGTACCCGGTCGGCACGGTGAACTGGTCGACCGCGGCGTCGACGGGCGTGATCGCCTGGAACGGGAGCTTCGACGCGGCCTGCGCGGCGGCCGCCTCGGCACCGGGAGCAGCGGCGTTCTGCGCCACGAGGATCGCGAGGGCACCGGCGCCCGCGCCGCCGAGCAGCGTGCGGCGCGAGAGGGCGCGGCCGGCGATGTCGCGGAAGTAGGAGTTGTCGGTGACGTTCGGCACGGGCTTCGTGCACGCGTCGTCGCACTTGAGGTGGCAGGTGACGGTGCTGCGCTTGCCGCGGGCGTGGGGATCCCGGGACAGGATCGGCAGCAGCCGGTGGTGGGTCTCACGGGTGAGGGTCATGTGGGGTCTCCATCGATCTCGGGCGTCTGCTCCGGGCACGGCGGACGCATCACGCTCGAAAGGTATTGGCGCCCCCGGGCGCGCCCCCGACGCCGGGGTGGACGCCGGGTGAACCCCGGATGGACGGATCACGCGGGCGTACCGTCGAGGGGCGGCGCGGCCCCGCGCCGCCTCGACCCGAGGAGGATCCCCATGGCCAGGTTCGACACGAAGACCGCTCTCGTGACAGGCGGAGGCAGCGGCATCGGCGCCGCGATCTCCCGCGCTCTCGCCGCGGAGGGCGCGTCGGTCGTCGTCACCGACATCCAGCGGGAGGCGGCCGAGCGCGTCGTCGCCGAGATCGAGGCCGCGGGCGGCACGGCTATCGCGTTCCGCCAGGACACCGCCGAGGCGGCGGACTCCGAGGCCGCCGTCGCGCACGCCGTCGACACGTACGGCGCGCTCCACCTCGCCGTGAACAACGCCGGCGTCAGCGCGCCGCCGGCCGACATCGGCGACTACGAGATCTCCGCGTGGGACCGCACGCGCGCCATCGACCTCGACGGCGTCTTCTACGGCCTCCGCTACGAGCTCCCCGCGATGGTGGACGCGGGCGGCGGCGCGGTCGTCAACATGAGCTCGGTGCTCGGATCCGTCGGGTTCGCCCAGAACGCGGCCTACGTCGCGAGCAAGCACGCCCTCGTCGGCCTCACCAAGGTCGCCGCGCTCGAGTACACGGCGCGCGGCGTGCGCACCAACGCGGTCGGCCCCGGCTTCATCGACACCCCGCTCGTGCGCTCCTCCCTCTCACCGGACGCCCTGGCGCACCTCGAGAGCCAGCACGCGACCGGCCGCCTCGGCACCGACACGGAGGTCGCGGCCCTCGTGCTCTTCCTCCTGAGTGACGACGCGTCCTTCATCTCGGGCAGCTACCACCTGGTGGACGGCGGGTACTCGGCGCGCTGATCCGGGGCCGTCCGCACCCAGATCCGCGGCGCACGACCGCGGCCGCCCGGCGCGTCGAGACGCCGGGCGGCCGCGGGGTCGGTGCCGCGCCCGTCAGACGGGCGCGAGGAACGTGAGCTGGGACCCGTCCTCGACGATGAGCGGCCCGAGCGCCGCGTTGAACTGGGCTCCGTACGACGCCCCGATGTGCGCCTGGAACGCGGTCTCGTCGCGGTAGACCTCGTGCACGACGAAGCGCGCCGGATCCTCCACCCGCCGGTACGGCTCGAACACCACGTTGTCCGGCTCGGCGCGCACGAGCTCCGCGAGGTCGGAGATCATCCGCGCCACCTGCTCCTCGTGCCCGGGCAGCGCCGTGAACTCCGCGTACAGCACGGTCGCCGTCATGCCGTGGCCGCGCCCGTCATGATCGCGACCGCGTCGGTCATCGAGTGCGACTGCGGCGTGATCGTGGCGGCCTTCTTGCCCAGTCTCTGGATGTGGATCCGGTCGGCCACCTCGAACACCTGCGGCATGTTGTGGCTGATGAGGATCACCGGGATGCCCCGGTCGCGCAGGTTCCGCACCAGCTCCAGCACCTGGTTCGACTCCCGCACGCCGAGCGCCGCGGTGGGCTCGTCGAGCACCACGACCTTCGACCCGAAGGCGGCGGCCCGCGCCACGGCGACCGCCTGCCGCTGCCCGCCGGACAGGTTCTCGACCGGCACGGTCACGTCCTGCAGCGTGGAGATGCCGAGCTCGGTCAGCTCCGCCTTGGCGTCGCGACGCATGCCGGCCGTGTCGAGCATGCGGAAGACGGATCCGAGGATCCCCTTCTTCCGCTTCTCCCGCCCGAGGTAGAGGTTCGACGCCACGTCGAGCGCGGGCGAGACGGCGAGGTTCTGGTACACCGTCTCGATCCCGGCGGCACGCGCGTCCTGCGGGCGCTTGAACGACACCGGCTTCCCGTCGAGGAACAGCTCGCCCTCGTCGGGCGTCTCCGCTCCCGTGAGGCACTTGATGAGCGTCGACTTGCCGGCGCCGTTGTCGCCGATGATCGCGAGCACCTCGCCGGGGAAGAGCTCGAGGCTCACGCCGTCGAGGCCGACCACGCGGCCGAAGGTCTTCACGAGCCGCTTCGCCTCGAGCACGGGCGTGCGGGTCGGTGCGGGGGCGCTCCCCGCGGGGTCGGTGAGGGTCACTTGCGCACCTTTCGGATCCACTGGTCGACGGAGACCGCCACGATGATGAGGACGCCCACGGCGAGGGTCTGGTACAGCACGTCGAGCCCCGCGAGCGAGAGCCCGTTGCGGAAGACGCCGACGATGAGCGCGCCGAGGAGCGTGCCCCACACCGTGCCGCGCCCGCCGAAGAGGCTCGTGCCGCCGATGACCACCGCGGTGATGGAGTCGAGGTTGAGGTCGGCGCCGGCGTTCGGGCTCGCGGCGTTGCTGCGGCCGATCGCGATCCACGCACCGACGGCGAGGATCGCCCCGGCCGCGAGGTACACGCTCATGAGCACCCGGTTGACGCTGATGCCGGCGAGGCGCGCGGCCTCCTTGTCGTCGCCGACCGCGTAGACGTGCCGGCCCCACGCGGTCTTGCCGAGGATGAAGGCGACCACGACGTAGAGCACGAGCATCAGGACCACGCCGAAGCTGATCTTCACGCCGGCCAGGTCGAACGTGCGCCCGGTCCACGAGAGGGCGGCCGGCATGTCCACGCCGCGGACGGTCGCGCCGTTGGAGTAGAGGAGCGTGAGCGCCACGAAGATGTTCAGCGTCCCGAGCGTGACGATGAACGGGGGCAGCCGCAGCCGCGTCACGAGCAGGCCGTTGAACGCGCCGGCCGCGAGGCCCACGACGAGCCCGGCGACCAGCGCGGCGGGCGACGGCAGGCCGTTCTGGCTGGCGGTCTGCGCGATGACCATCGACGTGAGGACCATGACCGCCCCCACCGACAGGTCGATGCCCGCGGTGAGGATGATCAGCGTCTGCGCCACGGCGAGCGTGCCGACCACGGCGACCTGCTGTGTGACGAGCGACAGGTTGGCGGGATCGAGGAAGCGGTCGTTGAGGAGGCCGAACACGATGATCGCGAGGACCAGCACGACGGCGGGGCTGACGGCGGGGTAGCGGTGGAGCACCCCGCGGATCCGGTCGAGGGGCGTGCGCCGGTCGAGGAACTCGTTGGCGAGGTCGAGCGCGGAGGTGGGCGGGTTCGCGTCGGCGGTGGTCCGGCTCACGGTCACTCACCCCAGCACTTCGTCGCGGCGTCGTCGGCCGTGATGCTGTCGAGGCCGTCGACGGGGGTGTCGGTGACGAGCGCGGATCCGGTGTCGAAGAAGTCGAGGCCGGCGCTCGTGGCCGGCTTCGTGCTGTCCTTCGCGAGCTGGGCGACGGCCTCGACGCCGAGCTGCGCCATCTTCAGCGGGTACTGCTGGGCCGTGGCGCCGATGACGCCCTCCTTGACGTTCTTCACGCCCGCGCAGCCGCCGTCGACCGAGACGAGGATGACGTCCTTCTCCTTGCCGGCCGCCTGAAGCGCCTGGTACGCGCCGAACGCGGCGGGCTCGTTGATCGTGTAGACGACGTTGATGTCCGGGTCCTTCGACAGCAGCGTCTCCATCGCCGTGCGGCCGCCGTCCTCGGCGCCCTGCGTGGCCTCGTTGCCGACGATCTCGTAGTCGCCGCCGCTGTAGTCGCCGGTCTTCGCCTCGTCGCCGTTCTTGGCCTTGTCCCCGACGTCGATGCCCATGCCCGTGAGGAAACCCTGGTCGCGGTCGTAGTCGACGGAGATGGCCTTGTCGTCGTACAGGTCGAGGAGGGCGATGGTCGCCGTCTTCCCGCCGAGCTGCGCGGCCGCCCACTTGCCGATGGACTCGCCCGCGGCGAAGTTGTCGGTGGCGAACGTGATGTCGACGGAGTCGGCCGGGTCGGGCGCGGTGTCGAGCGCGATGACGAAGAGGCCGGCGTCGCGGGCCTTCTGGATCGCGTCGAGGACCGACGGGCCGTTGATCGTGATGAGGATGCCCTTGTCGCCCTTGGAGATGGCGTTCTCGATGGCCTGGATCTGGGTGTCCTCGTCGCCGTCCGCCTTGCCGGCGGCGAGCGTGAGGTCGACGCCGGCGGAGGCCGCTGCCTCCTTGGCGCCGTCCTCCATCGCGACGAAGAACGGGTTCGTGGTGGTCTTCACGATGAGCGAGACGCCGACGTCGCCGGAGCCGCCGCTGCCGCCGGATCCGGAGCCGCCGCTCGAGCTGGAGCAGCCGGCGAGCCCACCCGCGGCGATGAGGGCCGCCGAGCCGAGGGCGATGGTGCGCACGAGGCGCGGGGATCGGTTCGTCATTGATGGATCCTGTCCTTCGGGTGGGAGCGCGCTCCCGACAACGTTGTCAGGAAGAGGTCTATCGGGTGCGACCGGGTATGGTCAAGCCATTGCGCAGAGAGCGAGACCCATTCGTGACACCGTTGTCATCCCCGCCCGGTCCGTCGCCGGCCGCACGCCGCCCGACGATGAAGCACGTGGCCCGGCTCGCGGGCGTGGGCCTCAAGACGGTGTCGCGGGTCGTCAACGGCGAGGCGAACGTCTCCGCGGAGCTCACCGAGCGGGTGCGGGCCGCGGTGGAGCAGCTGCAGTACCAGCCGGATCTCCACGCCGGCAACCTCCGCCGCAGCGACCGCCGCACCAACACGCTCGGCCTCCTCGTCGGCAGCGTGGCCAACCCGTTCTCGGGCGCCGTGCACCGGGCCGTGGAGGAGGTGGCGAAGGAGCGCCGGGTCGCCGTCTTCGCCTCGAGCCTCGACGACGACCCCGAGCGCGAGCGCTCCTCCGTCGACGCCTTCCTCGCCCGTCGGGTCGACGGGCTCATCCTCACCACCATCGCGCCCAGCCAGGCCTACCTCGGCGTCGCGGCGTCGCGCGGCACGCCGCTCGTCTTCGTCGACCGCGTGCCCGCGGGGCTGGAGGCCGACTCGGTCATCGTCGACAACGCGGACGGCGTCGCCCGAGCGGTCGCGCACCTGGCCGACCAGGGCCACCGCCGCATCGCGTTCCTCGGCGACCGACCGGAGATCTTCACGGCCCGGGAGCGGGAGCGCGGCTTCGTCGAGGAGATGCAGCGGCGCGGGCTGCCCGTGGTGCCCGAGCTCGTCCTCGAGGGCGCGTACGACGAAGGCGTGGCCGAGGCGCTCGCCGAGCGCCTGCTCGCCCTGCCCGAGCCGCCGACCGCGATCGTCAGCGGGCAGAACCTCATCACCATCGGCGTCATCACGGCCCTCCGGCGGCACGACGCCCACCGGCGCATCGCGCTCGTCGGGTTCGACGACCTGCCGATGGCGGCCCTGCTGGATCCGGCCGTCACGGTCATCGCGCAGGATCCCTCGGGCATCGGCCACGCCGCCGCCGAACGCGTCTTCGCGCGACTCGACGGGGACGCCGGCCCCGCGCAGACCGTCGTCGTCCCCACCACGCTCATCGTCCGAGGCTCCGGAGAGGTCTACCGCCATGCATGACCAGCCCGTCGTCGTCGTCGGCGACGCCCTGATCGACCTCCTCCGCGAGGGCGGCGAGGAGACCGCCTTCGTCGGCGGGGCCGCGCTCAACGTCGCCGTCGGCCTCGCGATCCTCGGGCATCGCGTGCAGCTGATCGCCATGGTCGGCGACGACGCGCACGGCGACCGCATCCGCGCCGAGCTCGACGCGCACGGGGTCGAGCTGATCCCGACCATCGGCCCGTCCGGCACCTCCGTCGCGGTGAGCGAGCGCGTCGACGGCGAGCCGCGCTACGCGTTCAACGAGGCCGCATGGAACCGGCGCGTGCGCATCGGCGACGCGGAGCGCGCGGCGCTCGACGCGGCCTCGCTCGTGGTCGTCAGCTGCTTCCCCTACGACGACCACGCGCAGGCCGACGAGCTGCTGGCCGCCGTGCGGGATCCGCGGGAGCGCCTTCTCGTCGACCCGAACCCCCGCGTCGGCATGCTCCACGACGCCGGCCGGTTCCGCGCCGGGTTCGCGCGCGCGGCCGCGGAGTCGCTGCTCGTGAAGATCGGCGACGACGACACGGCGCTGCTCGGCCTGGGCGCGCTGGCCGACGCGCGCGCGGCGCTGCACGAGGAGGGCAGCCGCCTCGTGCTGGCCACCGAAGGTGCGCGCGGCGCATCCGTCCAGCTCGAGGACGGGTCGGTCGTGGTGGCGGGCATCACGCCGGATCCGCGGCCCGTCGTCGACACCATGGGTGCCGGGGACGCGTGCCTCGCCGCCGCGGCCGACGCCATCGCGCGCCGGGGTGCGCCGCGCACGCCGGCGGAGGGCGAGGCGATGCTCCGCACCTGCATGGCGATCGCCGCGGCCACCTGCCGCGAGCAGGGCGCGCTGCTGCGGATGCCGACGGCCTGAGGCGGGGCAGGGCGCAGGGCGCAGGGTACCGCTGCGCGGGGCCGTGCGATCCGGCTCCCGCGTGCGGCGTAGCGTCGACGCGCACGAATCGATCGACCCGCCGAGCGGACACCCCCTCGGCGGCGGTGCTCGAGCAGGTCAGCGCAGTCCTCCGTGATGCGTCCGCCGGCGACACCCTTCCTCGGCGGACGCGGCGGACGGCAGACGGCTGCGGGCCCTGCGCCGCGCACCGATGGAGCAGACGAGGAGGATCACCATGGACGACGCACGAACCCTGATCATCGGCGGGACCGGGACGGTCGGCTCGGCCGTCATCGCCGAGGCCCTCCGCCGGGGCATGACCGGACTGCGGGTGATGAGCCGCGACGCGCAGCGGCTCACCGGCCTCCCCGACGGCGTCGAGGGCGTGGTGGGGGATCTGGGCGATCCCTTCGCCGCGATGCCGGCCTTCGACGGCGTCCAGCAGGTGTTCCTGGCCCTGACGGGGACGCCGACCGAGCTGTACGAGACGACCGTCGCGGTGGACCACGCGGTGGCGGCGGGAGTCCGCCGGATCGTCTACCTCTCCGTCCAGGACCTCGACCGGGCGCCGCAGGTGCCCCACAACTCCGCGAAGCTGGCGGTGGAGTCCCTCCTCGTGCACAGCGGCGTCGAGGTCTGCTTCCTGCGGGTCAACAACTTCTTCCAGAACGACGTCTGGTACCTCGACGCGATCCGCGACGGCGTGTACCCCCAGCCCCTCGGCGGGACGGGCGTCTCGCGAGTGGATGTGCGCGACATCGCCGAGGTCGCGGTGAGCGCCCTGACCGCGGGATCGGAGGTCGCCGGGCCGATCGACGTGGCCGGCCCGGCCGCGTGGACCGGCGAGGCGACGGCCACCGCGCTGTCCGACGCCCTCGGGACGACCGTGACGTACGGGGGAGACGACCTGGTGGCCTGGCGCGAGTCGTCCCTGGCCTCCATGCCCGCCTGGCTCGTGTACGACTACGAGCGCATGTACTCCGGCTTCCAGCGGGACGGGCTGATCGGGAGCCCCGAGGCCATCGCGCGTCTCACCGCCGTCCTCGGGCATGCGCCGCGTTCCTACGAGGACTTCGTGCGCGAGGTGCTGGTGCCCGCCTTCTAGGTGTACTGAGTCATGACGTTGGTGACACTCGGGCCGCGGGCGTCAGCCCGTGGCTCGAGTGGATTCGTTCAGTGTTGTAGTGCTGGATCCACGGATCAAGGGCGTCGGTTCTGGCTTGGTTGCTGGTGAAGGGTTGCCGGTAGGCCCACTCGGTCGCGAGGGTGCGGTTGAAGCGTTCGACCTTGCCGTTCTGCCAGGGGCAGTGCGGGCGGATGAACTTCTGCCTCGCACCGAGCTGCGTGACCGCGTTCTGGAACGCGGCCGAGTGCCGGTAGGCGAACGCGTTGTCCGTCAGGACCCGTTCGATGCGGGTGATGCCGTGCTCGGCGAAGTACGCCGCGGCCCGGGTCAGGAACCCTGCCGCGGTCACGCCCTTCTCGTCCGGGTGGATCTCCGCGTAGGCGAGGCGGGTGTGGTCATCGACCACGGCGTGGACGTAATCGAACCCGATCCCACGACCACGAACCTGTTCGCTGCGGCCATGCGCCCGCCAGCCGCCGCCGTCCGGGATCCGGCCGAGCTTCTTCACGTCGACGTGGATCAGGTCGCCGGGATGCTCATGCTCGTACCGGTTTGCCGTCGACCGGGATGCCCGGATCACGGCCCCGGTGACGGGGTCCAACCATGCCAACGGCGGTGCCCCGTGCCGCCGCAGGATGCGGGAGATCGTGCGGGCTGGAACACCGGTCACCGGCGCCAACCGGGCAGGACCTGATCGCAATCGGGTCCTCGCTTCCACGACGGCTCGTTCTCGTTCCGGGCTCGTCCTCGTCGGCACCCGTCTCGGCCTCGAGGACCGGTCCGACAAGCCTTCGAAGCCCTCGGACCGGAACCGATTCACCCACCGATGCGCGCACTGACGCGACACACCGAGTTCGCGCGCGACATGCGAGACCGGCCGACGATCCTCGACCACCCGCCGCACGAGGAGAACCCTCCCGTGAACCGTCAGACGAGCATTAGCGTGGGACATCGAGGCCTCCTGGCAGTGGCAGAACTAGACAGCTCCATCAAGCCAGGAGGCCTCCTCACACGCCCCGAAGTGTCACCAACGTCATGGCCGGGTACATCTAGGGCGGTGCGCCCGGATCCGCCGGCGGCTCAGCGGGCGAGCGCCAGGGCCAGCGCGGCCAGACCGGCGCACGCGGTGAGCGTCGCCACGAGCGCGGGGAGCGCGCCGCCGGGGAGCGCGGTGCTGCCGTGGCCCGCGGATGCCGAGGTGAGGATCAGGTGCACCCGGCGGTAGCGGCGGTGCGCGGTCGCGAGCACGGCGACGGAGGCCACAACCCCGGCCGCGGCGACGACCAGGCCCGCCGCGCCGAGGAGCGTCGGGAGCACGCGCAGCCCGAGCAGGGATCCGGCGACGAGCGCGAGCGCCGTGCGCCGCCACGCGAGGGCCGTGCGCTCGGGCTGGAGGCCGGGGTCGAAGGGGCGGCCGGCGGGATCGGCGGACGGATCCGGGACGCTCACGCCGTCAGCACGCCCAGCAGCACGAGCGCCCCTGCGGCGACCACGGCGATCCCGAGCGGCAGCGACAGCGCGGCGGACGGCAGCGGGCGGTCGCGGCGCAGGGCGCGCTCGGTGCGCATCCAGCCGACCCACGCCTGGGCGGGCGTGGCGATCCCGGTGACGATCAGGACGATCGAGGCCGCGAGCCGGAACCCCGGCTGCAGCCCGAGCCCCAGCGCCTCGAGCGCGACGCCGCCGGCGATGAGGGCGAGCGAGGTGCGGATCCAGGCGAGGAACGTGCGCTCGTTCGCGAGCGTGAACCGCACGTCGGGCTCGGCGCCCGCGCGGTAGACGCTCCGCGGGAAGCGGCGGTCGTCAGGCGGCGAGCCGGGGGCGGGGCCGGGGTCGGGGGCGGTCATGCGGCGGGATCCAGGGACCGGTCGGCCGGGGCGCGCGAGGGCATGCCGCCATCCTGGCCGACCGAGCCGGGAGCCGCGCCGACACGCGCCCGGTGCCGCCGCTCGATCGCCTGGCCCGCGTACGACGCCGCGATGATGAGCGCCGCACCGGCCGCGCCGATCGGCCCGATCGCCTCCCCGGCCACCACCACGCCCACCAGCAGCGGGGGAGCGGACCGCCGCGACCTGACGCGCCGTGTGCCGGGCGGTCGGGGCCGCGGGCTCATCCGCCGATCCCCTCCAGCTCCGCGAGCGCGTCCTCGGGCAGCCGGATCCGCGCGCCCGCCACGTTCTCGCGCAGGTGCTCCACCGACGACGTGCCCGCGATCACGAGCACGTTCGGCGACCGCTGCAGCAGCCACGCGAGGGCGACGGGCAGCGGCGCGGATCCGAGGTCGGCGGCCACGCGCGCCAGCGTCTCCGACTGCAGTGGCGAGAACCCGCCGAGCGGGAAGTACGGCACGTAGGCGATGCCGTCCGCGGCCAGCTCGTCGATGAGCGCGTCGTCGTCGCGGCGGGCCAGGTTGTAGTGGTTCTGCACGCTCACGATCGGCGCGATTGCGCGAGCCTCGGCCACCTGCGCGGCGGTCACGTTGCTCACGCCGAGGTGCCGGATCAGCCCCTCCTGCCGCAGCTCGGCGAGCGCCGTGAACGGCTCCTCGATGGATCCGTCGGTCGGGCTGTCGAACGCGCCGACGCGGAGGTTCACGACGTCGAGCACGTCGAGCGTGAGGTGCGTGAGGTTGTCGTAGACGGCCTGGCGGAGCTCGCCCGCGGAGAGCGCCTGCGGCCAGCGGCCCTTCGCGTCGCGCAGGGATCCGACCTTGGTCACGATGTGCAGGCGCTCCGGGTACGGGAACAGCGCCTCCTCGATGAGCGCGTTCGTGTGGCCGGGGCCGTAGAAGTCGGCCGTGTCGATGTGCGTGATCCCGAGTGCGACGGCCTCGCGCAGCACGGCGCGGGCGGCGTCCGGATCCGCGGGCGGCCCGAACACGCGCGGCCCCGCGAGCTGCATGGCGCCGTAGCCGAAGCGCGTGACGGTGAGGTCGTGGGCGAGCGGGAAGAGCCCTCCGGGCAGGTCGGTCGGCATGGCGATCCTCTCGGGTGGCGCATCGGGTGGCGTGCGCCCACTCTCCCGCGGCGGCCCGCTCCGGCGCCCGCACTCGCAGGAGCCCGTGAGCGGATCCGCGTGCATTCGCGAGTCGCGCGGTGGGGGCATCGGAGCGCGAGCGCTCCGCGTCGGTGGGCGAGCTCGAGGTCCGTGCGGGCATGCCGCAGGGGGCGGGCCCGCACGGCCTGGATCTCATCGGACGTGGGTGCTGAGCCACTGATAGGGGTCGATGCGCGTGGAGCCGTAGGCGAGCTCGAAGTGCAGGTGCGGGCCAGTGCTGGCGCCGGTGGTGCCGACCCGTCCCACAGGGTCGCCTGCTTCGACGACCTGTCCGGCGCGCAGGGGGACGGAGCCGAACTGCATGTGGGCGTACGTGCTGCTGATCCGCGTCCCGTCGATCTCGTGATCGATGACGACGTGGACGCCGAGCCCCGAGTTGGAGCTCACGACCTGTCGGACGACGCCTCGAGCGATGGACTGGATGCCGGCGCCGTTCCCGGGGGCGAAGTCCAGGCCCTGGTGGTTGGACGAGCAGCCCGAGCACGGGGAGGCGCGTGGGCCGTAGGGGCTCGAGATGCGCATCGACGACGGGATCGGCCAGCGCACCTCGGTGCCCGCGGGGACGGCGGACCGCACGGCGCTGGCACCGGACGTGGTGCTGAGCGTCTGGGCGGGAACGACGGGCGGCGGCGGCGGAGGCGGCGGCAGCGTGACGGAGAAGCCCTGCTCGCTGGTGACGGTGTAGGCGGCTCCGTCGACTTGCAAGGTCTGGATCTCACCGGTCGCCGGGTCATGGAAGGCCACGGCGCCACCGGTGATGTCATCCGGGATGGCATACGCCGGGAGGCCGTGCGTCACGGCGATCGCGCCGGCGGCGAGCATCGCGCCGACGGCGGTCTTCCACGGGCTGGTGCCGGTGCGCCGCACGCTCGCTGCTGGCGTCGTGTGCGTCTGGACGGTGCGGGCTCGGCGGCGCGCTTCCTGCTGCCAGGTGAGTGGGCGGCGGGTGACCGGGGCGGGCTCGGGGTGTTCGAAGCTCGCGCGTCGGGGGGAAGCGGCGCGGGCCGGCGGGATGACGCGGGCATCGCGCCTGCTCGGCCTGCGCGTGGGGGGTGTCTCGTTGTGCATCGGGTGCCTTTCGGGGGCAGGCAGGCATGACGGCATCACGATGTGACCGTCCGCGCTGCGGAGAGCGGAGAAGATAGGAGGAGTCAGGAGTCGAGGAGCGCGCGCATGCGGGAGATCTCGTCCTCCTGCGTGGCGACGATGCCTTCCGCCATCTCGCTCGCGTCCGGGTCCTGGCCGTCGTCGATCTCGGTCTGCGCCATCTCGATGGCGCCGGTGTGGTGCTCGATCATCTGGCTGAGGAACAACCGCTCAGCGTCCGAGCCTTCGGCGGCGTCGAGATCCTGCATGTCGGAGTCGGACATCATGCCGCCCATGCTGTGGTCCATGCCGGACATCCGATCGATGCCCCACTGATCCGCCCACGCGGTCAGCCGCTCGATCTCCGGGAGCTGCGCTTCCTTGATCTCCGTCGCCAGGGCGGTCACCTCGGGGCTGATGCCGGTCTTGGCCAGGAGCATGTCGCTCACCTCGATGGCCTGCTCGTGGTGCGGGCGCATCATCTGCACGAACATCTCGTCCGCATCGTTGACCTGCTCAGCGGTGGCCTCCTCGGACGCGGAAGCGCTGGGGGCAGGTGTCGTCTCGGTGTCATGGACGGCGCAACCGGTCAGCGTCAGCGCGGCCGCGAGGGCGATGCCGGCGCGAAGCAGAGGGGTGGTGTTCTTCATCGTCTGTCTGGTCCTGTTCATGCAATCGGGATGGCAGGGCCACGCCCGTGCAGCGCACAGCGCCGCGGGGCAGCCCGGGTCTCTGGTCGATGCAGGACGGGTCAGATGCGGAAGACGGACAGCGCGGTAGGCGTCGGCGGGGACGGCGGCCACGCCGCTGCGGCGGCGATGCGTGGGAGAAGCCGACGGCTCAGCGGGTCGTCGACGTGCGGGGCGCTCCGGAGTGCCCGGAGGATCGCGATGCCCAGCGCTGCGAGGAGCATCATGCTGGCGGATGCCGCCAGGACCACGCCGCCGAGCGCAGCGGAGGAGAAGGCGTCGGACGCAGCCGCTTCGGTGACGAAGGCCGGTTCCACCGCGACGTCCGAGCGGCTGTCGGCGACACCGTGGCCGGTGCCATGGGCATGCAGATCATCAGCGGAATGCACGTGCGGCGTGCCCAGGGACTCACCCCAGCCCTGCGCGGTCGGGCTCATCACGACGAGGCCCACGACCAGGGCGATCAGAGCGACGAGCTTCACCAGCAACCCGAGCGCCGGTGCGCCGGCGAGGCGGTCATGCAGGGTCGGAGTCGACACGGTGACCATGCGAACCCCATCCTGTTGCCGCTGATACTCGGCGTACGTTACCCGATCGTGACGTGAACACCACTCGAATGGCAGGTTTTCACACCCGCTTGTCCGCTCCTCCACGCCGACGCCCGCGTGCGCGACGCCGGTCGTCCGCCGGCGTGATCCTCGCCTCCGGCTACCCGCCCGGCAGCGCCTGCGCCGCCGGGTGCGCCCGCCGGGTCGCGAGCACGCGCGAGAACACGAGCACGAGGAGCCCGGCCGCCGGGATGAAGATCAGGCCGAAGCGGAGCGACGACGCGTCGGCGATGGCACCGACCACGGGCGGCGAGACGAGGAAGCCGACGCGCAGCAGCCAGCCGACGATCGTGAGGCCGGTGCCGGGCCGGAAGCCGGGCAGCTCGTCCGCGGCCTGCATGGCCGCGGGGATCAGGGTCGCGACGCCGAAGCCCGCGACGCCGAAGCCGACGATGGTGCCGGGGATGCTCGGGAACGCGAGCGCGGCGCCCATGCCGACGAGCACGAGCACGCCACCGAGGCGCGCGATGGCGCGCTGGCCGAAGCGGTCCACCATGCGGTCGCCGAGCATCCGGCCGACGAACTGCATGCCCTGGAGCGAGATGAAGCCGAGGCCCGCGACGAACGCGCTCGCGCCGAGGTCGCCCGAGAGGTAGATGGCCGACCAGGAGCTGCCGGCGTCCTCGACGATGGCGCCGCCGGACGCGATGATCACGAGCGCGAGCAGCACGCCGTACTTCGCGACGAGGCCGAGGGCGCGCGGGGAGGCGGCGCGCGCGACGTCGCCCTCGGGATCGTGCGCGTGCGCGTGCGCGGCGCCGCCCTCGCCGGGCTCCGGCTCCGGCCCCTTCAGCAGCCACAGCAGCGACAGCATGGCCAGCGCGCTGAACAGCACGGCCGAGATGGAGAGGTGCACGAGGAGCGGCATCCGGATCTGCGCGGCCGCCGCGCCCATGATCCCGCCCGCGACCGCGCCGATGGACCAGACCGCGTGGAACGAGTTGATGATCGAGCGCCCGTACAGCCGCTGCACCCGCAGCGCGTGCGAGTTCTGCGCGACGTCGGTGATGGAGTCCATGGCGCCCGCGAGGAAGAGGGCGCCCGCGAGCACGAGCCAGCCGGGCGCGAGGCCGGCCAGCAGGATCCCGATGGAGGCCACCACGGTCGCCGCGACCGCCACGCGCGCCGACCGGTACCGGCGGATGAGCACGCCCGCCGCGAGCCCGGCGATGAGCGCGCCCAGCGGCGACGCGGCGACCGCGGCCCCGAACTCGACGTTGGCGAGCCCGAGCTCGGCCTTGATCGACGGGTAGCGCGGCAGGAGGTTCGCGAAGATCGCGCCGTTGGTGAAGAAGAGGATCCCGACGGCGACGCGCGCGCGGCGGACGTCGCGGGTCGGGGCGGGCGTGCGCGACAGCGTCGGCGCGGACGGGGAGGGCATCGTCGTGATCTCTCTCTGGCCGGGTGGCGCCGTGGCGCGCGGCGGGGGCGCCGGATCCCGGCTGCCGGATCCAGCCTAGGGTCGGCGGGACGCCAGGGGCGACGTGTCCTCGGTGACGTCCATCACGAGGTCCATCAGCGGCACGAGCCGGGCGCTCACCTCGTGGCCGAGCTCGGTGAGCCGGTAGTCGACCCGCGGCGGGATGGTGGGCTGCGCCTCGCGGAGCACGAGCCCGTCGTCAGCGAGGGTGCGCAGGGTGGAGGCGAGCATCTTCTCGCTGATGCCCTCGACCTCGCGGCGCAGCTCGCCCCAGCGGCGCGACCGCTCCCCGAGCGCGAGGAGCACGAGCACGCCCCACTTGCTCGTGATGTGGTCGAGCAGGGTGCGCGACGGGCAGCTCGCGGGGTAGCGGCCCTCGGTCACTCCGGGCCGGTCGCGGGTCACCCGGAAGCTCATCTGCGTCACATTGCACAACTTACCAGAAGGTAGGTACCTCCCTGTGGGAAGGTACTCGTTGACGGAGTCGTTGACCCCGGCGTACCGCTCCTCCCGACTCGAAAGGCATCCCATGACCATCGTCGTCACCGCCGCCACCGGCCGCCTCGGATCGCGCATCGTCGCGTCCCTCCTCGCCCGCGGCGCCGCCGCCTCCGACGTGCTCGCCACCGCGCGCCGCCCCGAGGCCCTCGCCGACCTCGCCGCGCAGGGCGTCCGCACCGCGCGCCTCGACTACACCGACGCCGGCAGCGTCGCCGCCGCGATCCAGCCCGGCGACACCCTCGTGCTCGTCTCCGGCAGCGAGGTCGGCCAGCGCGTGCCGCAGCACACCACCGTCATCGAGGCCGCGAAGGCCGCGGGCGTCGGCCGGATCCTCTACACGAGCGTCCTCCGCGCCAGCACCACCGAGCTCTTCATCGCGGGCGAGCACAAGGCCACCGAGGAGGTGCTCGCCGCCTCCGGCGTCCCCGTCACGCTCCTCCGCAACGGCTGGTACACCGAGAACTACGCGGGCACGGTCGACGCCGTGAAGCAGTCCGGCGCGCTCCTCACGAGCGCGGGCGACGGCCGCGTCGCCAGCGCCACCATCGCCGAGCTCGCCGAGGCCACCGCGGTCGCGGCCCTCGACGACTCGCTCGCCGGGCAGACCCTCGAGCTCGCGGGCGACGAGCGCTGGACCCAGGACGACCTCGCGCAGGCGATCTCCGGCATCCTCGGCCAGCCCGTCCCCGTCTCGCAGGTCTCCGCGGAGGAGCACGCGCGGATCCTCGGCGGCGCCGGCCTCGACGAGGGCACCGTCGGCTTCGTCGTGGGCCTCGACGCCGCCACGCGCGCGGGCCAGCTCGACGACGAGACGGGCGACCTCGCGCGCCTCCTCGGCCGCCCCACCGCGTCGCTCGCCGACGGCCTCCGCCAGGCGGTCGCGGGAGCCTGATCCGCCCGGATCCGCACCCGACGCGGATCCGCACCCGACGCGGATCCGCACGCCACGACGGCCCGTCCCCTCGCGGGGGCGGGCCGTCGTCGTGCGCGCGGCCTCAGCGCAGCGCGTCCCGCATGCGCCGGATCTCGTCGGGTCCCACCCGGCAGCACCCGCCGACGAGCGACGCGCCCGCCTCGATCCACGCGTCGACGGACGGCAGCGCCGGGTCGCCGCCCCAGCCGCGCGCGACCGCGTCCCAGCGCTCGCCGGAGTTCGGGTAGACGACCACCGGCCGGTCGGTGACGCTCCGGGCCGCGGCGATCGCGGCCGGCACCTCCTCGGGGTGCGCGCAGTTGATCCCCACGGCCACGACCTCGTCGGCCCCCTCCGCGAGCCGGAACCCCTCGGCCATCGGCTCGCCGGACCGCAGCCGGCCGCCCGCGACCGTGAACGCGAGCCACGCGGACGCGCCCGAGCCGCGCGCGAGGTCCACGAGAGCGCGGCCCTCGTCGAGGCTCGGGATCGTCTCGCAGGCGAGCAGGTCGGCGCCGGAGTCGGCGAGCACGGCGAACCGCGGGGCGTGCCAGCGGCGGAGCTCCGCGCGCGTGAGGCCGCTGGATCCGGCGTACTCGGAGCCGTCGCCGAGGGTCGCGCCGTAGGGGCCGACGGACGCGGCGACCCAGCGGTCGCGGGCGGCGCCGGGAGCGTCCTCGCGCGCGACCTCGTCCCGCGCCTCGGCCGCGAGCCGCACGCTCGCCCGCAGCAGCTCCCCGGTGTCCGCCGCGCTCAGCCCGCGCGCCGCGAAGGCCGCGAAGCCCACCTGGTACGACGCCGTGATCGCGACGTCCGCCCCGACGCGGAAGAACTCGGCGTGCGCCGCCCGCACCGCGTCGGGCTCGTCGGCGAGCACGCGCGCGCTCCACAGCGGATCCGACAGGTCGTGCCCGCGCGCCTCCAGCAGCGTGCCGAGGCCGCCGTCGAGCACCAGCGGGCGGTCGGGGAGCTGCAGCGGCCGGGTCATGCGCACATCCTGCCGGAGCCCGGTGGCGGATCCGCGGTCCGCGACGCCCGGCGACATCGGCGTCCGGCTCCGCCGAGCCCCCACCGGGCCGCGGGCCGTCGTCGTCCCGGGTACCGTGGACGCGACGGTGGGAGTCCCGATGAAGGATGACGACGACGTCGACCTGGTGATCGACGCGTGGGGTGCGGCCATGCCCGACGTCGACTTCGCGCCGCTCGACGTGGTGTCGCGGCTGCGGCGCCTGCTGCCGCAGATGCAGCGGATCCGCGAGGGCGCGTTCGCCGCCGAGGGCCTCACGACGAGCGAGTTCGAGTTCCTCTCGGTGCTCCGCCAGCAGGGCGACGCGGGCCTCACGCGCGCCGGCCTCGCCGAGCGGCTCGGCACCGACACCGGCAGCCTCGTGCACCGGGTGAACCGGCTGACCGCGCGCTCCTTCATCACGCGCGAGGAGGATCCCGCGGGCGGCCGCAGCCGGCTCGTGGTGCTCACGCCGTTCGGCATCGAGCGCGTCGACCGGGCCATGCGCCGCCTCGTCGCCGACGAGGACGAGGTGCTCGCCGACCTCAGCCGCGAGCAGATCGCGACGCTCATCGACAGCCTGCGCGTCATCGCGCGCACGACCGAGCGGATGCGCGCGCGCCGCTCCTGAGCCTGGGCGCGTCGCGCGCGCCGGAGCACGATGGATCCATGGCCGACATCGCATCCACCCCGCCCGCCGTCCTCTTCGACATCGACGAGACCCTCATCCACACGGGCGGTTCCGGCGCCCGCAGCTGGGCGATGGCGTTCCGCGACCTGCACGACGTCGAGGCCGACATCGGCGAGCACTCGTCGGCGGGGGAGACGGATCCGCAAGTCGGCACCGCGACGTTCCGCGCCGTGATCGGCCGGGACCCGGAGCCCGCCGAGCTCGCCCGCCTCTACGCCTCCTACCTCCGCCACCTCGCCGACGACATCCGCGTCTCCGAGGGCTACCGCGTGCTCGACGGCGCCGAGGCGCTGCTCGACCGGCTCGCCGACGCGGGCGTGGTCCTCGGCGTCGTCTCCGGCGCGATGGAGGGCGCGGCCCGCACGAAGATGGAGCCCGCCCGGCTCGGCCGCTTCTTCGTGTTCGGCGCGTACGGATCCGACTCGCCCGACCGCGTCGACGTCGTGCGCCGCGCGATCGCGACCGCGGGCACGCTCCGCGGCGCCGAGCCCGCGCGTGAGCAGGTGCTCGTCGTCGGCGACACCCCGAACGACATCACCTCCGCGCATGACGCGGGCGCGACCGCGGTGGGCGTCGCGAGCGGCCACTACTCGGCCGACGAGCTGCGCGACGCGGGCGCGGATCTGGTGCTCGACACCCTCGAGGACCCGGCGCTCGAGCGGCTGCTCGGCCTCTGAGGCGGGACGCCCCGGATCGGGCCGCCCGGTCTAGGTGTACTGAGTCATGACGTTGGTGACACTCGGGCCGCGGGCGTCAGCCCGTGGCTCGAGTGGATTCGTTCAGTGTTGTAGTGCTGGATCCACGGATCAAGGGCGTCGGTTCTGGCTTGGTTGCTGGTGAAGGGTTGCCGGTAGGCCCACTCGGTCGCGAGGGTGCGGTTGAAGCGTTCGACCTTGCCGTTCTGCCAGGGGCAGTGCGGGCGGATGAACTTCTGCCTCGCACCGAGCTGCGTGACCGCGTTCTGGAACGCGGCCGAGTGCCGGTAGGCGAACGCGTTGTCCGTCAGGACCCGTTCGATGCGGGTGATGCCGTGCTCGGCGAAGTACGCCGCGGCCCGGGTCAGGAACCCTGCCGCGGTCACGCCCTTCTCGTCCGGGTGGATCTCCGCGTAGGCGAGGCGGGTGTGGTCATCGACCACGGCGTGGACGTAATCGAACCCGATCCCACGACCACGAACCTGTTCGCTGCGGCCATGCGCCCGCCAGCCGCCGCCGTCCGGGATCCGGCCGAGCTTCTTCACGTCGACGTGGATCAGGTCGCCGGGATGCTCATGCTCGTACCGGTTTGCCGTCGACCGGGATGCCCGGATCACGGCCCCGGTGACGGGGTCCAACCATGCCAACGGCGGTGCCCCGTGCCGCCGCAGGACGCGGGAGATCGTGCGGGCTGGAACACCGGTCACCGGCGCCAACCGGGCAGGACCTGATCGCAATCGGGTCCTCGCTTCCACGACGGCTCGTTCTCGTTCCGGGCTCGTCCTCGTCGGCACCCGTCTCGGCCTCGAGGACCGGTCCGACAAGCCTTCGAAACCCTCGGACCGGAACCGATTCACCCACCGATGCGCGCACTGACGCGACACACCGAGTTCGCGCGCGACATGCGAGACCGGCCGACGATCCTCGACCACCCGCCGCACGAGGAGAACCCTCCCGTGAACCGTCAGACGAGCATTAGCGTGGGACATCGAGGCCTCCTGGCAGTGGCAGAACTAGACAGCTCCATCAAGCCAGGAGGCCTCCTCACACGCCCCGAAGTGTCACCAACGTCATGGCCGGGTACATCTAGGGGCCGGCGGTCACGGGGATCGCCCCCGTCGCGTCCGACACGGCGGGCCGGTCGCGGCGGACGCGGCCGACCGCGTCCGAGGAGCCGACCGCGTCCGCCGCCCGCCGTCGTCCGAGCGCCACGAGCTGCACCACGGCCGCGGCCAGGAGCCCGAGCTCCGCGAGGTCGCGCACGGTGATGACCGCCACCAGCACGGGGGACGCGTCGAGCAGCAGCGGGTAGGCGTACGGGTAGATGAGCTGCGTGAGCGCCGCGGCGACGAGGGCGAGGCGCGTCACGACGACAGACAGCCGGCTGTCCGCGCGGTCGTGCGCCAGGATGACGATGACGGGCACGGCGATCCAGCTCACGTACTGCGGCGACCCCACCTTGTTCGTGAGGATCAGCGCGGTCACCAGCCCGAGCGACAGCGGCCCGAGTAGCGCCGCGGCGGAGGCCCCGCGGTGGGCGGCGTGCACGCCGAGGAGCAGCACGCCGACCACGACGGCCACCATGACCGGCGTGAGGGCGGCCGCGACCGCGTCGACTCCGGGGCCCGACACCTGGAAGGCGAGCAGCCGGGTGTCGTGGTAGACGCGGTAGTCGTCGTCGCCGAAGACGATGCGCCAGAGGTGGTAGACCGCCGCCGACGACTCCACCTGGAGCCCGCGCCCGGTCTGCTGGCCCACGAACCCGAGGACGTTGCCGCCGCTGCCGAGCGCGAGGGCGCCGGCCACGACGACGGCCGACGTGCCGATGGTCGCCGCGACGATCGCGTGCGAGGCGCGCGAGGTCGCGCGGCGGGAGGCGAGCGCTGCCATGAGCAGCGCGGCCGGCCACACCTTCATCCACGTGCCGATCGTCAGCAGGACAGCCGCGAGCGCCGGCCGCGCCACGACGAGCAGCAGGCCGGCGAGGGCGAGCGGCACGGTGATCGCGTCGATGCGTCCCAGCCCGATCGGGCCGAGCGCCACGAGGAAGCCGAGCCACCACCAGGCGGGCCGGACGCTGCGGCCGCGGCAGCGGCGGAGGAGCAGGGCGAACGCCGCGGCGTCGACGGCGACGACGAGCAGCATCCAGACCGTGCCGTAGAATTCGCCGCCGCCGAGGCGCGCGATGAGCATGGGCACGGCCGCGAGGATCGGGTACACCCACGGCTCGTCGACGCCGACCCAGCCGCCGCCGCCGAGGCCCTGCTGCATCCACCACCGGTAGATGCCCGTGACGTCGCCGAGCGCGGAGGTGGGGCCGATGAGGTTGAGCGTGATGAGCCACAGGTGGCAGACGGCGAAGGCGAGCCAGAGGTCCCGGGGGCGGGGCGAGCCGATGCGGGCGCGGATGCCGTGCCGGGGCCGGTGCCGTTCGCGATCGTGCGCGGTAGCGGCGCTCACGCGGCGGTTCCTCGGGGTGCGGACAGGTCCATCGGGGTGCTTCTCCTGTCCTCGGGTCGCATGCGCACCGAGATGCTAGATGTACTGAGTCATGACGTTGGTGACACTCGGGCCGCGGGCGTCAGCCCGTGGCTCGAGTGGATTCGTTCAGTGTTGTAGTGCTGGATCCACGGATCAAGGGCGTCGGTTCTGGCTTGGTTGCTGGTGAAGGGTTGCCGGTAGGCCCACTCGGTCGCGAGGGTGCGGTTGAAGCGTTCGACCTTGCCGTTCTGCCAGGGGCAGTGCGGGCGGATGAACTTCTGCCTCGCACCGAGCTGCGTGACCGCGTTCTGGAACGCGGCCGAGTGCCGGTAGGCGAACGCGTTGTCCGTCAGGACCCGTTCGATGCGGGTGATGCCGTGCTCGGCGAAGTACGCCGCGGCCCGGGTCAGGAACCCTGCCGCGGTCACGCCCTTCTCGTCCGGGTGGATCTCCGCGTAGGCGAGGCGGGTGTGGTCATCGACCACGGCGTGGACGTAATCGAACCCGATCCCACGACCACGAACCTGTTCGCTGCGGCCATGCGCCCGCCAGCCGCCGCCGTCCGGGATCCGGCCGAGCTTCTTCACGTCGACGTGGATCAGGTCGCCGGGATGCTCATGCTCGTACCGGTTTGCCGTCGACCGGGATGCCCGGATCACGGCCCCGGTGACGGGGTCCAACCATGCCAACGGCGGTGCCCCGTGCCGCCGCAGGATGCGGGAGATCGTGCGGGCTGGAACACCGGTCACCGGCGCCAACCGGGCAGGACCTGATCGCAATCGGGTCCTCGCTTCCACGACGGCTCGTTCTCGTTCCGGGCTCGTCCTCGTCGGCACCCGTCTCGGCCTCGAGGACCGGTCCGACAAGCCTTCGAAGCCCTCGGACCGGAACCGATTCACCCACCGATGCGCGCACTGACGCGACACACCGAGTTCGCGCGCGACATGCGAGACCGGCCGACGATCCTCGACCACCCGCCGCACGAGGAGAACCCTCCCGTGAACCGTCAGACGAGCATTAGCGTGGGACATCGAGGCCTCCTGGCAGTGGCAGAACTAGACAGCTCCATCAAGCCAGGAGGCCTCCTCACACGCCCCGAAGTGTCACCAACGTCATGGCCGGGTACAGCTAGAGCACGCGTTTGACGTGCAGCCGTCAGGCGGTGCCGCGCGGTCGCCGCGGTGAGCTGGTCGACGGGCGGGAAGAAGGCCAGGCGGTTGTCCAGACGGAGATGGCGGATGCGCGGGGCGAGCCGGTTCGCGTCCGACCTCCCGCTGGGCGGTGCGCTGTTGTACCCCTGTGGAGCGGGCGCGTGCGGCGAGCGGCGAGCGGCTTACTGTCTCGACGTGCTGTACGGCGTCAGCGCTGGTCGTCCAGTCTCACGTCGATCCGTCTTCCGGTGACACTCTCTTCCTCCGGCTCCGCCTCCCCAGATGAAAGCGACTCCATGTTCACCGTACGCAGACCCTTCGTCGGCCTCAGGCGCAAGACCGTGCTCCTCCTCGTCGCCGGCCTCGCCCTCGGCACCATCGCCGTCCTTCCCCAGGCCCCGGAGGCGGCGTCCGCTCATCCGCGCCACGAAGCGCCCGTCCGCCCGGGATCCCTGATCGTCGGTCTCGAGGATGGCAAGGCGTGCACGGCAGGTCCCGTGCTCGCCTCGTCGGCCCTTGTCCGTAGCGCCTTCAGGCGGATGCACGCGGCCACGAGATACGTGCTCACCGCCAAGCACTGCTTCTCGATGGGCGCTGACGTGAACATGGTCGGAGGCATCAAGGGCGTGGTGATGTGGCAGTCGCCTACCGATGACGTTGAGATGATCTTGGTCCTCCCGCACGCGACGAGCACGGCACCGTACGTCGTCCCGGGCAGCCGCTCCCACCACGTGATCCCCGGACGCACCATCTACGACCCCCGCGCCTTCAACGATGTGATCACCGCGCGGAGCCCGCACCTCGATCAGCTCTTCTTCATGAGGCTCACCGGCACGGGCAATCCCGGACGGAGTAGTGCGGCGTTCGTCACGAGCGGCGTGACCGGCGGCGTCTTCGACAGGTGGTTCTATGAGGAGACGCCTCCCGCGCAGCGCAACTCCAATCCCAACACGGCATCCGCCTCCTCGAGCCTGGCCGGCCCCAATAGACCCGCAGCCGGAGACTCGGGAGGACCCGTCTACAGCACCAACGGGATCGTCTATGGGGTGCTGTCGGGCAACGTCTACGCATGGGGCATCAACCACCTGCGCTACACTCCCATCGACGTGATCCTGCGGCAGCTCGGCGGCGCGTACCACCTGGCCTGATCTCCCGATCCGCGCTGCCGAGGGGTGAGCCACCACCGGTGAACCTGCTTCCCCGGCATGGCAGGCATCAGGTCGAGTGGGTACGGCTAGGAGGTGCCGCGCAGGCGAGCCACCGTGCTCATCACGTGGTAGATCACGATGGCGGCAACTGTCCCGAGCGCGATGCCGTTGAAGGTGACCGTGCCGAGCGTGAAGGTGAACGGCGCGATCGCGACGATGAGCGCGGTCGCCGCCGTGAACTGGTTGACGGGCTTGGAGAAGTCCACCTTGTTGTCCAGCCAGATCTTCACGCCGATGATCCCGATGAGGCCGTAGAGCGCGGTGGTCACGCCGCCGAGCACGCCGGCCGGGATCGTGTTGATGACCGCGCCGACCTTGGGCGAGAGCCCGAGCAGCACGGCGAACGCGCCGGCCACCCAGTAGGCGGCGGTCGAGTAGACGCGGGTGGCGGCCATCACGCCGATGTTCTCGCCGTAGGTCGTGGTGCCGGATCCGCCGCCGAGGCCCGCGAGCACGGTCGCCAGGCCGTCGGCCAGGAGAGCCCGGCCGGTCAGCTTGTTCACCGAGCCGTCGGTCATCTGGGCGACGCCGCGGATGTGCCCGACGTTCTCGGCGACGAGCACGAGCACCACGGGCAGGAACGCGGGCAGCAGCGCCCAGAACTGCGGCGTGATCTCCGGCGCGTGGAACTCGGGCAGCCCGATCCACGCGGCGGCCTCGAGCTTGGAGTAGTCGATCTCCTGGCGGATCGCCGCCACGACGTAGCCGACGACCACGCCGAGCACGATGGAGAGCCGGCCGAGGATCCCGCGGAACAGCACGGTCGAGAGGATCACGGCGGCGAGCGTGATGGTCGCCGTCACGGGTGCCAGGACGAAGTTGTCGCGGGCCGCGGAGGCCAGGTTGAAGCCGATGAGCGCGACGATCGCGCCGGCGACGACGGGCGGCAGCAGCGCGTCGATCCAGCCGGTGCCGGTGAGCTGCACGATGCCGCCGACGATCGCCAGCATCACGCCGACCGCGACGATGCCCGCGAGCGCCGCGCCGATGCCGCCGCCCGCCGCCGTGGCCGCGTTGGCGGCACCGATCGGCGCGATGAACGCGAACGACGAGCCGAGGTAGCTGGGCAGCCGGTTCTTGGTGATCAGGAGGAACAGGAGCGTCCCGATCCCGGAGAAGAACAGCGTCGTCGTGGGCGGGAAGCCCGTGAGCGCGGGCACGAGGAACGTCGCGCCGAACATCGCGACGACGTGCTGCATCCCGAGCCCGATGGTGCGCGGCCAGGTGAGGCGCTCGCCGGGGCCGACGACCGCGGAGGTCTCCACCGTCCGTCCGTCGCCGTGGAGGGTCCAGATCTGTCGGGCCATGATCGCCTGCTCTCGCGCGGGTGTGTGGGGAGACGCCCCGATCCGCGAGCGTAGCGAGGCCGTGTTGCGGCGGCGTTTCCGGGGGCGGATCTCAGCCCCGGCGCACCGCGACGCGGTTGGCGATGCCCCACACGGCGAAGAGCACGATCATCTGCACGGCGAGCCACCTGTCGATGCCGTCCACCAGCAGCGACACGAGGAACGCGCCGAACGAGAGGACGAGGGCGGTGACCCCCACCGCGGCGAACCCCCGCAGGGCCAGCTGCCGGTCGCGCTCGTCGCGGTACTCGAGCCCCTCGATGCGGGTCGCTTCGCTCACCTCGGGCTGGGACGAGGTGATGGACGACAGCAGCCACACGACCGCGATGACGCCGAGCAGCACGGCGGCGTCCGGGTGCCCCGCGATGATCACGACGACCGCGGCCAGCGCGAACACCGCCACGATCACGGTGTTGATGCGGGAGATCCCGCGGCGTTCAGTCGTCTTCGACATGGAAGACCTCCTCGACGGATCGGTGGAAGAAGCGGGCCGCCTTCACGGCCAGGGCGAGCGACGGGTCGTAGCGGCCCGTCTCGATGGCGTTGATCGTCTGGCGGGAGACCCCGAGCGCGTCGGCGAGGGACTGCTGGGAGAGCCCGGCCGCCGTCCGGAGCCCCCTCACCTCGCTGTGCATGGGTGTCAAGCTAGCTTTCCATCGCGGGGGTGTCAAGCATGCTTGTCATCTCTCCCGGCGCGGATCCGGTTGACGCGCCTAGGCTCGTGCCCATGAGCGCCGAGACACCTCCGACCGGGATCCGCACCGACGAGCTGGACGAGGGGGTCCGACCGCAGGACGACCTGTACCTCCACGTGAACGGGCGCTGGCTCGACCGCACCGAGATCCCCGACGACAAGGCCCGCTGGGGCTCGTTCCACCAGCTCGCCGAGGCGGCCGAGGACGCCGTGCGCGTGATCATCGAGGAGGCCGTCGACGCCGAGCCCGGCACCGAGGAGCGCAAGACCGGCGACCTCTTCACGAGCTTCATGGACGAGGAGCGCGTCGAGCGCCTCGGCGTCGAGCCGATCCGTGACCAGCTGGACGCGGCCGCCGCCGTCACGGACGTGCCGTCGTTCCTCCGCACGCTCGGCGCGCTCGAGCAGACGAACGTCCCCGGCCTGCTCGGCCTCTTCGTCGACAACGACCCGGGCGACCCCGAGCGCTACGTCGTGCAGATCGAGCAGGGCGGCATCGGGCTCCCCGACGAGAGCTACTACCGCGAGGAGGGCCACGCCGCCATCCGCACGGCGTACCGCGCCTTCGTCGAGCGCATGCTCGGCCTCGCGGAGCTGGACGACCCCGCGGGTCGCGCCGACCGGATCCTCGACCTCGAGACCCGCATCGCCGCCGCCCACTGGGACAACGTCCGCACGCGCGACAGCCAGGCCACCTACAACCTCGTCTCGTGGGCCGAGCTCCGCGAGCTGGTCGCGAAGGCCGCCGGCGCCGACCTCGACGTCTGGCGCGACGCCCTCGAGGCGCCCGCCGCCGCGCTCGACGAGGTCGTGCTGCGCGAGCCGAGCTTCGCCGAGGGCCTCGGCGCGCTGCTGACCGCGGCCGAGGTCCCCGCGCTCCGCGACTGGCTCACCTGGCAGGTCGTCCGCGCGAACGCGGCGCTGCTCCCGAAGGCGTTCTCCGAGGCGAGCTTCGACTTCTACGGCCGCACGCTCACCGGCGCGCCCGAGCAGCGCGTGCGGTGGAAGCGCGGCGTCTCGCTGGTGGAGGGATCCATGGGCGAGGCCATCGGCCGCATCTACGTCGAGCGCCACTTCTCGCCCACCGCGAAGGCCGAGATGGACGTGCTCGTCGGCCACCTCGTCGAGGCGTACCGGCGGTCCATCTCCGGCCTCGACTGGATGACCGCGGAGACGCGCGGCCGGGCGCTGGAGAAGCTCGAGAAGTTCACCCCGAAGATCGGCTTCCCCGACACGTGGCGCGACTACTCCGCGCTCGAGATCGACCCGACGGACCTCGTGGGCAACGTCCGCGCGACCTCCCGGTTCGAGACACGCCGCGAGCTCGCGAAGATCGGCGCGCCGCTCGACCGCGACGAGTGGTTCATGACCCCGCAGACCATCAACGCGTACTACAACCCGGGCTTCAACGAGATCGTGTTCCCGGCCGCGATCCTCCAGTTCCCGTTCTTCGACGAGGCGCGGGACCCGGCCGCGAACTACGGCGCGATCGGCGCGGTCATCGGCCACGAGATCGGCCACGGCTTCGACGACCAGGGCTCGCGCTACGACGGCGACGGCCGCCTCACCGACTGGTGGACCCCGGCCGACCGCGCGGCGTTCGAGGAGCGCACGGCGTCGCTGATCCAGCAGTACGACGCGCTCGTGCCCGCGCAGCTCACGGGCGACGACGCGCCGCACGTGAACGGCGCGCTCACCATCGGCGAGAACATCGGCGACCTCGGCGGCCTCTCCATCGCGTGGAAGGCGTACCTCCTCTCGCTCGAGGGCGCCGAGCCGCCGGTGATCGACGGCCTCACGGGCGCGGAGCGCTTCTTCCTCTCCTGGGCGCAGGCCTGGCAGCAGAAGGGCCGCGACGCCGAGGTGATGCGCCTGCTCGCCATCGACCCGCACGCGCCGAACGAGTTCCGCTGCAACCAGATCGTCCGCAACATCGACGCGTTCTACGACACGTTCGACGTGCAGCCGGGCGACGGGCTGTGGCTCGACGAGGAGGCCCGCGTCACCATCTGGTGACGCGCCCGGCGATGAGCGCGACCGGCGAGGATCCGCGACGCCGCTCCCGGCACACCGGGGGCGGCGCCGCGCGGCACGCGGGGCAGGAGCCCACCGACGGCTTCCGCTCCGCCTTCCGCGCGCTCGGCGGCCTCGCCCTCGACGGGATGCGGGTCGCCGCCCGCGCCACCGACCTCGACTCCGGCGACGTGGTGCTCTCGGTCGACGACCATGTCGCGCTGCCCGCCGCGGGCCTCGGCCGCGTGCTCCTCCTCATCGAGCTGTCCGCGCGCATGACGGGCGGCGACCTCTCGCCCCTGCACCTCGTGGACCGCCGGCCGGACGACGAGGGCGGCACCGCGGGCCTCTGGCGCCACCTCGTGGTGCCGTCGCTGCCCGTCACGGATCTCGCGTCGCTCGTCGGCGCGACGGGCGACGCGGCCGCCACCAACGCGCTCCTCGGGCTCGTCGGCCTCGACGCCGTGCGCACGCGCGCCGAGTCGCTCGGCCTCCGCCGCACGGCGCTCCTCGACGTGGCGCGCGGCACCCGCGGGCCGGACGACGCCCCGCAGCTCTCCGTGGGATCCGCCCGCGAGCTCGCGTCGCTCTTCGCGTCGCTCGTGCACGGCGAGGTCGTGGACGAGGAGACGAGCACGCGCGTGGTCGGCTGGCTCGCGCTCAACACCGACCGGTCGATGGTCGCCGCCTCCTTCGGGCTGGACGCACCGGTGGGCCGCGGCGGCGAGCACGGCATGGCGCTCGTCGACTGCACGGGCGTCGACGCGGGCGTGCGGGCCGAGGCGGGCGTGCTCCGCGGGCCGCGCGGCGCGGTCGCGTACGCCGTCATGGTGCACTTCGACGACGCAGATCTCCGCGCCCGCCTCGCCGTCCGCGACGCCCTGGGCGTGGTCGGGCTCGACCTGCTGGAGCACGTGCACTGAGCCGCGCGGATCCCGCCGCCCACCGGTCGTGGATCCGCCCGGGCGTAAAGTCGGATGTCGCCCGCCACCCCTCCCGGGCGCCGGAGGAGACCCCCGCCATGACCGGCATGAACCCCGCCACCGCCAAGCGCCTCGCCCGCGACGACGTCGCGCCGATGTACGCGGAGGTGGACGCGGCGATCGCCCGCGCCGAGATCCCCGGCACCCCGGAGTGGCAGGAGAAGGTCCGCGGCCGCATCGTCATGGTGCGCCACGGCCAGACCGAGTGGAGCGTCAACGGGCGCCACACCGGCACGACCGACATCCCCCTCACGGAGACCGGCGAGGAGCAGGCGCGCGCGGTCGGCGGCGTGCTCGCGGGCACGGAGTTCGGCCTCGTGCTCGCCAGCCCGCGCTCCCGCGCCCAGCGCACGGCCGAGCTCATCGGCTACGGCGACCAGGCCGAGGTCGACGACCGGCTCGTCGAGTTCGACTACGGCGCGTACGAGGGCCGCACCACCGCCGACATCCAGTCCGAGCGCGGCCACTGGGACCTCTGGACCGACGGCGTGCCCGCGGGCGACACCCCCGGCGAGACGTCCCAGCAGGTCCGCGACCGCGTGCTCCAGGTGCTCGAGCGCGTGCTGCCCGTGCTCGAGTCCGGCCAGGACGTGCTCCTCGTCGCGCACGCGCACGTGATCCGCGCGCTCGCCGTCGCCTGGGTCGGCCTGCCCGCGGAGGCCGGCGGGATCCTCACGGTCTCCACCTCCACGCTCAGCGAGCTCGGCTTCGAGCACGGCCGCCACGCGATCATGCGCTGGAACTGCCCCGCGGACGGCTGGGCGCCGTCGCCGGTGGGCGGCAGCCGGTAGCAGCGCGCGTCGTCCGGCCGCGGTGGCGCGGCGACTCCCCGCGTAGGATCGCCCCTCGTGGCACAGAAGAAGAAGCGCACCCGGCAGGCCCCCTCGTCCTCCGCCCGCACCCGTCCGGGATCGCCCGCGAAGGCCCGCTCCGGCAACCCGGCGAAGGCGCGGACGGCCACCGCGCGTGACTGGATCTCCGGCGCCCGCATCCGCACCCTCCCGCTCGCCGTCGCCCCCGTCGCGATCGGCGCGGGAGCGGCCCGCGCGCTCGGCCCCGACGAGGGCGTCTCCCTCGGCCTCGCGCTCCTCTGCCTCGCCGTCGCGGTGCTGCTGCAGATCGGCGTGAACTACGCCAACGACTACTCCGACGGCGTGCGCGGCACCGACGACGTGCGCGTCGGCCCCGCCCGCCTCACCGGATCCGGCGCCGCGAAGCCCCGCACCGTGCTCACCGTGGCGCTCACGTTCTTCGGCCTCGCCGCGGTCGCGGGCCTCGCGATCGTGCTGATCACCGGCCACTGGTGGCTGCTCGCGGTCGGCGCCGTCGCGATCGTCGCGGCGTACTTCTACACGGGAGGCAAGCGCCCCTACGGCTACGCGGGCCTCGGCGACGTGGTCGTCTTCGTCTTCTTCGGCCTGGTCGCGACCGCGGGCACGCAGTTCATCCTCATCGGCATGATCACGGGCGAGGGCTGGCTGGGCGGCGTCGCGGCGGGCGGATTCGCGTGCGCGGTGCTCATGGTCAACAACATCCGCGACATCGAGCAGGACGGCAAGGTCGGCAAGCGCACCCTCGCGGTGCGGCTCGGCCCGCGCGGCTCGCGGATCGTCTACTGCATCGAGGTCGCCATCGCCTACGCGGTCGTGGTGTTCTTCTTCCTCTTCTACCCGAAGGCGCTGCTGGTGCTGTTCACGCTCGTGCTGGCCCTGCCGGCCGCGATCATCGCGTGCACGGGCCGCACGCCCAAGGAGCTGATCCTGTCGCTGCAGCTCACGAGCATGGCCGCGCTCACGTTCGGCCTGGGGCTCGGCGCGGCGTTCGCGTTCTGAGCCCCCACGACCCGGCGGGGCTGATCCGCGTGCTCGACCCCGCCTACGAGGTGGCGGTCGTCGACGAGCGGCGCCTGCTCCTCCGGCTGCGGACGGGCGGGCGCCTGCGCTCCGTGCTGGTGGGCGACGATGCCCTCATCGCCTGGTGGGAGTCCCTCGTCGCGGCGGATCCGGAGGGCGCGCCCGCGACGCTGAGGGACGCGCTCGACGCCGTCGACGATCAGGCGCGCCCGACCGAGCGCTACGTCGTACGGGACGGGGATCGCCTCACGCCTTCGATGCGGACCCGGCCGCCCGCGACACGCGACACGTCACCGTCCCCCGAGGGCGGGCAGCGGGTGGCCTACGTGCCGATCGAGCGCGACGCATCGGGCGCCGTCGACACCGGATCGGACCCCGATCCCCGCGCCCGCTGAGCGGTCCCGCCCGCGTGCCGCCTCCGCCGCGACTTCACGTGCCATCGGGAGCGTGTTCATGCCGGGCCCGTAGCGTGCCGTCATGTCGACCACTGCGACACCGGGCCCAGATCGCCGCCGACGCGCGTTCATCGTCCTCGTCGTGTCCGCCCTCGTCGCGGGCGTCGTGATGCTCGCGCACTCCGTCGTCCAGGGCCTCGGCGCGTACCGCTTCTGGACGCCATGCTGGGTGGAGGGCTACGAGAGCGAGATCTGCCAGCGCCTGCAGTACGAGGTCGTGTCGCCCGCCTGGCTCGCTCCGCTGTGGGTGTGGGCCGTGGAGGTCGCGCTCGCCGTCCTCGTGCTCGTCGCGGCCTCGCGGGCGGGCGGTCGGGTCGGGTTCGCCGTCGCCGCGCTGATCTGCGTGGTCGCCTCCAGCGTGATCGTCGACTACGCCCTCACGCCCCTGGTCAACGGCGGCTACATGTCCGCGGACGACCCACCGGGGTTCGGTTTGATCGGGGCGGCGGCGATGGCGGCCGGGGGAGCGCTCCTCCTGCTCGCGCTCATCCCGCGTCGGGCGCGGGCGGGCGCCCCCTCACCGGCCTGATGGCGGTGTCCGGTCGGCGGATCCGGCCGCGCTGGCCCGGCGCTCGGCCGCGTCGACCGCGGCGTCCTCGGAATCGTCGTCCTCCACGGGCTTGCGGCGCCCGGCGGCGACGGCCGCGAGATCCGCGGCCATGGCCTGGCGCTGCTTGCTCAGGAAGATGTAGGAGCCGCAGAACGACACCACCGCGCCGATGACGGCGGCCAGCGGCCAGAAGTCCGGGCTCACGGCGACGACCAGCCCGAACGGGACGGCGAACAGGAGGATGCGGACGACGGTGTAGACGAGCCAGTAGCGACGGGAACTCACCGGGTCAGCATAGGTCGGTCGGCTGGACGGGCCGGTCGCCTGTGCAGCCGCCGCCGCCCAGCCGGGATGCGGCCGGCGCCCGCGTCCCGCCAGCGCGACGCCCGGCGTCCTCCCCGGTTGCGGAGCTACCATCGGGAGATGCCCCGCCTGCTGATCGGTCTCGCCGTCGTGATCGTGTTCTTCACGGTCTTCGTCATCGTGGACACCTCCCTGACGCCGCGGACCCGCATGCGCGGCCTCCCGAAGCCCGCGTGGATCGCGGTGGTCGTCCTCGTCCCCGTCATCGGCGGCATCCTGTGGCTCGCCATCGGCAAGGACCGCACCGACCTCGCGCGCGCATCCGGCCGCCGCCTCGGCCCGGACGACGACCCCGACTTCCTCTCCGGCCTCGGCCGCACCCGGTCCGAGGAGGAGCGCATCCGCCGCCTCGAGCAGGAGCTCGCCGACCTCGACAGCGACGGCACGGGTCCGGACGGCGACGGACCGGCGACCCCGGGCGGCACGGGCACCGCCCCGCGGCCGAGCCCCGACGCCGACGACGACCGCGGCACCCCCGGTCGCCGGGACGCCTGACCCGGTGACCGCCGCCGACTCCCTCACCACGCCGTCCGCCGCCGCTCCCCGCACCGGCAACCCGTCCACCGACCGCGCCATCGCGATGCTGCTCGCGCTCGTCGCCGAGGGCGTCACCGACGTCGTCCTCTGCCCCGGATCCCGCTCCCAGGCCCTCGCGCTCGTCGCCGCCGAGCTGGAGCGCGTCGAGGGCGTGCGCCTGCATGTCCGCATCGACGAGCGCGCCGCCGGGTTCCTCGCGCTCGGCCTCGGCGTGGAGTCCGGCCGCCCCGCGCCCGTCATCACGACCTCCGGCACGGCCGTCGCGAACCTCCACCCCGCCGTGCTCGAGGGCTGGCACTCGGGCGTCCCGATGCTGCTCCTCACGGGCGACCGCCCGGCGGAACTCCGCGGCATCGCGAGCAACCAGACCACGCACCAGCTCGGGATGTTCGGCGACCGGGTCGCGTGCATCGACGTGGCCGCGCCCGAGGAGACGGACGACGACCGGGCGCGCGATGCGGTGATCGCCCGCGACGCGTACCGCCGCGCCCGCGACGAGCGGACGCCCGTGCACGTGAACGTGGCGTTCCGGGATCCGCTGTCCGTCGCGGTGCCGGACCTGACGGAGGCCGTCGCGGAGGCGCGCGCCGCCGCCGACGAGGCCGCCGCATCCGCCGCACCCGCACCCGCGCCCGCCGCCGACGTCCTCGACCTCCCGCACGGCCCGCGCACCCTCGTCGTCGCCGGGCACGCCGCGGGCGAGGCCGCCGAGGAGCTCGCGCGCGCCGGGGGCTGGCCGCTCGCGGCCGAGATCTCCAGCGGATCCCACTTCGGCCCGCACCTCGTCGTCTCCTTCCGCGAGCTGCTCGCCCGCCCCGGCTTCGGCGACCGCGTCGAGCGCGTCATCGTGTTCGGCCACCCCACGCTCACCCGCGAGGTCCCGCTGCTCATCGGGCGCGAGGACGTCGAGGCGATCGTCGTCGGATCCACCGGCGGCGAGGACTACGACCCGCGCCACCGCGTCACCGCCCACCCGGCCGCCGTGCGCGTCGTGGGCGAGCCCGCGGATCCCGCCGACGCCCGCCGCTGGCTCGGCACGTGGGTGCAGGCGAGCCGCGCGATCCTCGACGAGGCGACCGCCGCGGAGTCCGCGCCGCTCCTCCCCTCCGGCACCACGCCCGCCGAGCGCCGCGACTTCGCGCGGGCCGAGCTCGCCGCCGTGCGCGCCGACGTCACGCGCCGTCACCTCGTGCGCGCGCTCTGGCAGGCGACCTGGCCGCACGACCGGCTCGTGCTCGGGGCGTCGCGCCTCATCCGCGAGGCCGACCGGGCGCTCCCCGGCAAGCGCGTGCGCGTGCACGCCAACCGCGGGCTCGCCGGCATCGACGGCACGGTCTCCACCGGCCTCGGCATCGCGCTGGCGTCGCAGGCCGGGTCCGGGAGCGCGGCCGCGGGGATCACGCGCGTGCTCGTCGGCGACCTCACGCTCCTGCACGACGTCGGCTCGCTGCTCATCGGCACGGGCGAGCGCGTCCCGCGGATCCAGGTCATCGTCGGCAACGACGGCGGCGGCACCATCTTCGACGGCCTCGAGGTCGCGGACACGGCCGCGCCCGCCGCCATCGACCGCGTCATGTTCACGCCCCAGCGGGTGGATCTCGCCAGCCTCGCGAAGGCCTACGGCTGGACGCACCTGCGCGCGTCCACGCACGGCGAGCTGGAGGCGGCGCTCACGACCGCGTCCGAGGCGCCGCTGCTCATCGAGGTGCCGCTGGCCCGGTAGCGCCTGCCCGCGGGGCGCGCCCCTCCGCGCGTCGTCCGATACCGTCGGGGCGCGGGCCCGGACCCCCGCGATCGGGGGACGGATGCTGGGGGTCGCGCTCGCGCTCGGATCCGCCGTCGCGCACACCGGCTGGAACGCGCTGAGCAAGGCCGGAGCGGCCGGCGGCACAGCCTTCGTCTGGCTCTGCACCGCGGTCGGCGCGCTGGTCGCCCTCCCCGTGGCGGTCGTCGTCGTGCTCGCCCAGGGGTCCGTCCCGTCGTGGTCCTGGTGCTGCAGGCGGGCTACCGGCGCGGGGAGGTGAACGTCGTGTACCCCGTGTCGCGCGGTCGCGCGGTCTCGCGCCCGTGCTCGTGGCGGTGCTCGGGGTGGCCCTGTTCCGCCAGCCCCTCGGGATCCCGTCGGGCGTCGGCTGGGGCGCGCTCACGGCCGTCGTCATCGCGGCGATGGTGGGGGTGCTCATCCCGCTCTCCTACGTGCTCAGCCTGGTGGCGCTCGAGCACGCGCCCGTGGCCGAGGTGGCGGCGCTGCGGAGCACGAGCATCGTCATGTCGGGGATCGTCGCCTGGCTCGCGCTCGGCGAACGGCTCAGCCCGCGCCGGGTCGCCTCGACCGCGCTCGCGACCGGGGCGGTGCTGCTGATCGCGGTGTCGTCGACGTGAGGCGCGTCCGTCCGGGCGCTCCCGCTCACGCCGCCGGGATCGCGCCGCGCCACGAGCGCAGCGCCCGCCGCTCGTCGTCGGTGAAGCCGACCGCCGCGAGGAGCCCGTCGAGGTCGATCCCCGCCATCGCCTCCCGGAACGCGGCCTCGCTCGTGGTGCCGCGCTCGGCGAGGAAGGCCTCGATCGCGGGCTCCATGTCGGGCTGGCCCGAGTTCGCGGATCGCTCGGGGCCCAGGCGGATCGCCTCCAGGTAGTCGTCGACGATGTCGTCCGGCTCGGCGCCCACCGCCAGCAGGAGCAGCAGGGCGATGAGGCCCGTGCGGTCGCGCCCGGCGCCGCAGTGGAAGAGGACGCCGCCCGCGGGGGCCTGGGCGATCGTCCGCAGCGCGGCACCGGCCCGGTCGGGCAGCTCGGCGAGGTGCGGCAGGTAGTAGAGGGGCGTGCCGACGAGGCCGGTGTCCCAGTAGGGCACCCAGAAGTCCGGGTGGTCGTCGAGGCCGTCGAGGTCGACGTGCGCGACGTGGATCCACTCGGGCCGCGGATGCGTGTCCCGAGCGCGCTCCGCTGGCTGGCGGAGGTCGAGCACCGTGCGGAAGCCGAGCTCGCGCAGCCGCTCCCATCCGGCGTCGGTGATGAGGTCGGCGTCCTCGCAGCGGGCGAGGACGCCGGTCGGGGTCGTGCCGCCGCCGCGGAGGCGGATGCCGCCGAGGTCGCGGGCGTTGACGAGGCCGTCGATCGGGAGGGTTCGGTCGGATGCGGTCATCGCCCGAGTCGACCACGCGGGTCGGCGCCGCCGCATCATCCTCCCGACCCTCAAATAACCGTTTTACAGTTACGCACCCGGCGTGGTGGGATGGCCGCGTGCCCGCCGACGAGACCGACCTCCGCGACCTCCGCGTCATCGCCCACCCGCTGCGCCTGCGCCTCCTCTCGCTCTGCACCCGGTCGCCCGTGAGCGCGTCCGAGGCCGCGCGCGAGCTCGGCGAGACGCAGGCGAACGTCAGCTACCACCTGCGCCGCCTGCGCGAGGCGGGGCTCCTCGAGGAGGCGGGCGTCGAGCGGATCCGCGGGGGAGCGGCCAAGCGCTACCGACACGTGCCCGCGAGCGGCGAGCGGCTCGACGCGCTCACCGGGGGCGCCATGCCGGCCCTGGCCGCCGCGCTCACGGCCGAGCTGACCCGCCGCGCGGCGCGGCACGCGGATGGCACGCGGCCGGTGATCACGGACGCCGAGCTCACGGTCTCGACCGGCACGTGGATCCGCGTTCAGGAGCTCGCCCGCGAGCTCGGCACCGTGCTCCACGACGACTCCGCCCGCCGGCCGGGGGATGACGACGTGACGGTGAGCGCGACGCTGGCGCTGTTCGCGATGGCGGTGCCCGCGCCCGCGCCCGCAGCCGCGCCCGCGCCGGCGGATCCGGCGTCCCCGTGACCGCGACCCGCACGCCGCCTCCCGCCCGCACCGGCTACCTCGCCGTCCTCGCGCTGCCGGGTGCGCTCCGCGTCTTCCTCCCCGCGATGCTCGGCCGCCTCTCGTTCGCGATGGTCGCGCTCGCGCTGCTGCTCCTCGTCCAGGCGCGCACCGGGTCCTTCGCCGCCGCCGGCCTCGCGACCGGCGCGTTCGGCCTCGCCAACGTCCTCGCCTCACCGGTCCGCGCCCGGCTCGTGGACGCCCGCGGCCAGCGTCCCGTGCTCGTGGCGCTCGCGGCCGCCCACGCCCTCGGGC
The DNA here is from genome assembly GCF_002240565.1 of Clavibacter michiganensis subsp. insidiosus. Lineage (GTDB taxonomy): Bacteria > Actinomycetota > Actinomycetes > Actinomycetales > Microbacteriaceae > Clavibacter > Clavibacter insidiosus. The sequence continues at coordinate 406,193 of NZ_MZMO01000001.1, forward strand.
TCGTCGGGGTGCTCGCGGTCGTCCGCGTCGGCGCGCCGGTCGCGGTCGTCGTCGTGACGGCCGCGCTCGTGCCCGACGCGCGGATGCGGACGCGCGCCTACAGCCTCGACGCCGTGGGGGAGGAGGTCGTCTTCACCGTCGGCCCGCTCCTCGTGGCGGCGCTCGTCGCGGTCGCGGATCCCGAGGTCGCCGTGCTCGCGTCCGCCGCCGCGAGCGTGCTGGGCACGCTGGGCATGACGTCGTCGCGGCTGTCCCGGGCGCAGGGCGCTCGGCCGCCCGCGTCGGTGATCCCGACGGCGGAGGGGGTGCCGGGGTCGAGCCGCCGCCGGCCAGCGGATCCGCTCCGCCAGCCGCTCGTGATCCCCCTGCTCGTGACGCTGCTCGGGGTCGGCGCGGTGCTCGGATCCGTCGAGGTCGCCGTCGCCGCGCTGGCCGAGCGCGCCGGCAGCACGGCGCTCGCGGGCCCGCTGCTCGCCGCCTTCGCCGCGGGCAGCGCGGTCGGCGGCCTCGCGTACGGGTCGCGCGCGTGGCGGGCGCCGGCGCGGATCCGCCTGGTCGTCCTCGTCGCCGCGATGCTCGCCGCGACGGCCCTGCTCGCCGTGGTCGCGGCCCGGGTCCCCGCCGCGCCGGACGCGCGCGCCCTCCTCCTGCTCGGCGCCGCGCTCGTGCCGGTCGGCCTGTTCCTCGCCCCCGCGATGGTGTCGGGCTACCTCCTCGCGGACGCCCAGACCGAGCCGTCGGTGCGCACCGAGGGGTCCGCCTGGGTGAACACGGCCGTCAACACGGGGGTCGCGCTCGCGGCGGCCGCGGTCGGGGCGGTGGTGGACGCGGCGGGCCCGCTCGCCGGGATCGTCGTCGGCGGGCTCGCGGCGCTGGTCGTCGCGGGCATCGCGGCGCCCGCGCTCCTGCGCCGACACGCGACGGCGGCGCCCGCGGCGGCGGAGCCGACCTAGCCCAGCGCCTCCACGACCGGTCGGAACTTCATCGCCGTCTCGGCGCGCTCGCGCTCGGGCTCGGATCCCGCGACGATGCCGGCGCCCGCGTGCGCGACGATGGCGCCCGACGGATCCACCTGGGCGCCCCGCAGCGCGATGGCCCACTCGCCGTCGCCGTCGGCCGCGACCCAGCCCACCGGGCCGGCGTAGCGCCCGCGGTCGAAGGGCTCGAGCTCGGCGATGAGCTCCAGCGAGGCGGCCGTCGGGTGCCCGGCGACCGCGGCCGTCGGGTGCAGCGCGCCCACGAGGTCGAGCGACGAGGATCCGTCGCCCAGCGTGCCGGTGACGTCGCTCGCCAGGTGCCACAGGTTCGGCAGCTTGAGCGTGAACGGCGCGTCGGTCGTGGCGAGGTCGCGGCTGTGCGGGCGGAGGGCATCGAGCACGCTGTCGCGCGCGAACGCGTGCTCCTCGTTGTCCTTGGGGCTCGCGGCGAGGCCGGCGGCCGCGGCGGCGTCGGCCCGCGCGTCCGCGCCGCGCGACACTGTGCCGGCGAGCACGCGGGCGCCGACCGTGCCGCCGCCGACGCGCACGAGCGTCTCGGGGCTCGCGCCGATGAGGCCGTCGACCGCGTAGGTCCAGCAGTCCGGGTAGCCGAGCGCGAAGCGGCTGAGGGCGAGGCGCAGGTCGCCGCCGAGGGGGAGGCGGCCCACGAGGTCGCGCGCGAGCACGACCTTCTGCGCCTCGCCCGTGCCGATGGTCGCGACGGCGCTCGCGACGGCCCGCTCGTAGTCGTCGGGGCCCATGGATCCGGGGCGCAGGTGCAGGCGGTACTCGGCGCCGGAGCGCTCGGGCACGGGGAGGGAGCCGGCGGCGAGGGCGTCGAGCGGGGAGGCGACGTCGCCGTCCTCCTGGTCGGCGAGCCGGATCCGCGTGACCCACGACACCCCGTCCCGCCGCCCGACCACGACGCGCGGCACGACGAGCACGCTCGCGGCCGCCGAGTCGTCGGCGAAGGCGAAGGCGCCGAACGCGATGAGGCCGGTGCCGGGGATCCCGAGCGGATCCGTCACGACCGCGGCCGCGGCCACCTCGCGCCAGGCGGCGGCGGCGTCGCGCACGCGGTCGGGCCCGCGGAACTCGAGCCGGAGGGCCTCGCCGATGCCGCCCATCCCGGATCCGTGCCGCAGCCACACGAGCGGGTGCCGGGCGTCGAGGAGGGGGACGAGCCGGGCGATGGAGTCGACGGGGGTGGTGTCGACGAGGAGCGCTCGGACGCGGGATGCGGTCACGGATGCCAGCCTACCGCCGGGGATCCGGGCCTCCCCGGGAGCCCGGGCGCCCCCGATGCCCGCCCGCCGCCGCCCGTCGCCCCCGTCCTCTGATGGGCCCCTGGGCATCCGGCCGCCGCCCACCGCGTGCCCAGCGCGCCCGAATAGACTGATGGCGTGATGCGAGCAGACCTCAGCAAGAAGCCCGGCCAGGTGTCGGCCATGTTCGACGAGGTCTCGAGCGCCTACGACCGCACGAACACCCTCCTCTCGGTAGGGAACGACCAGCTGTGGCGCCTCGCCACCACGCGCGCCGTCGCGCCGGTCGCCGGGGAGCGGATCCTCGACCTCGCCGCGGGCACGGGCACCTCGAGCGCCGCGCTCGCCGCGTCCGGCGCCCACGTGGTCGCCGCCGACTTCTCCGAGGGCATGCTCGAGGTCGGCCGCCGCCGTCACGCCGGCGACCCGCGCATCGAGTTCGTGCACGCCGACGCCACCGACCTCCCCTTCGACGACGACTCCTTCGACGCCGTCACCATCTCCTTCGGCCTGCGCAACGTCGTCGAGCCGCGGAAGGGCCTCGACGAGCTGCTCCGCGTGCTCAAGCCCGGCGGCCGCATCGTCATCTGCGAGTTCAGCACGCCGCCCGTGCCGCTGGTGCGCCGCGGCTACGACCTCTACATGAAGGCCGTCGCGCCGTCGCTCGTGAGGCTCGTGAGCTCCAACGCCAGCGCGTACGAGTACCTCAACGAGTCGATCCAGGCCTGGCCCGACCAGGCGACGCTGAGCTCCTGGCTCCGCGAGGCGGGATTCGCCTCGGTCGAGCACCGCGACCTCACCGCGGGGATCGTGGCGCTGCACCGCGGCGTCAAGCCCGCCGGCCGCCACGCCGCTCCCCGTCCCGCCGCGTCCTGACCGCGCGTGAACCCACAGACAAGGACGCCGAACATGAGTCCGAGCATCCCGCTCGCCCGCCGCGGCAGCTCCGTCGCCTCGCACGCCAGCCTCACCGAGCGCCTCTTCTCGTCCTCCGGCGACCGCCGCATGGCGCGCAGCATCGACGACGGGCTCGCGCTCGTCGAGGAGCAGCTGCTCCGCGAGGTCCGGTTCGCCGACGACGTGGCCGACGTCACCACCCGCTACCTGCTCGACGCGGGCGGCAAGCGCGTGCGCCCGATGCTCGCCCTCCTCATCGCGCAGCTCGGCGAGGGCAACACGCAGCAGGTGGTCGACGCGGCCGTCGCCATCGAGATCACGCACCTCGCGTCGCTGTACCACGACGACGTCATGGACGAGGCGGACATGCGCCGCGGCGTCCCGAGCGCGCAGGCCGTGTGGGGCAACTCCATCGCGATCCTCGCGGGCGACCTCCTCTTCGCCCGCGCCAGCAAGATCGTCGCCGACCTCGGCCCGCGCGCCATCCGCCTGCAGGCCGCGACCTTCGAGCGCCTCGTGCTCGGCCAGCTGCACGAGACCATCGGCCCGCGCGACGAGCAGGATCCCATCGAGCACTACCTCGACGTCCTCGCCGACAAGACCGGCTCCCTCATCGCGTGCGCCGCGCAGATGGGCGTCATCTACTCCGGCGCGGATCCCGAGCTCGAGTCGGCCGTGCTGGCGTTCGGCGAGCGCACGGGCGTGGCCTTCCAGCTCGTCGACGACGTGCTCGACCTCGCCGACCAGCCCGAGGAGACCGGCAAGCTCGCTGGCACCGACCTCCGCGCGGGCGTCGCCACCCTCCCCCTCCTCTACCTGCGCCGCCTCGCGGAGACGGACGCCGCCGCGGCGTCGCTGCTCGCGCGGATCCAGCGCGACGTCGAGCACGAGGAGACGCCCGAGTCGGAGGCCGACCTCACCGCGGCCATCGCCGAGCTCCGCGACCACGAGGTCACGGCCCGCACCATCGCGGAGGCCCACCGCTGGGCCGCCGAGGCGGTCGACGCGCTCGCGCCGCTCCCCGAGGGCCCGGTCAAGAAGGCGCTCACGCGCTTCGCCGACACCATCGTCGAGCGCACGCGCTAGCTGCCGCTCGTCCCCGCCGGCTCTCGCGGGGATCCGCACCACCACGCCCCCGACGGCCGGCACGGGGACGACGACGAACCGGAGACACCAGTGACCAAGCTCAGGCTGGCCATCGTGGGCGCAGGGCCCGCGGGCATCTACGCGGCCGACATCATCCTGAAGGCCGAGAAGCAGTTCGACGTCTCCATCGACCTGTTCGAGCGCCTCCCCGCGCCGTACGGCCTCGTCCGGTACGGCGTCGCGCCCGACCACCCGCGCATCAAGGGCATCATCGGCGCGCTGCGCGACGTGCTCGACCGCGGCGACATCCGCATCTTCGGCAACGTCGACTACGGCCGCGACATCACGCTGGAGGACCTGCAGAAGCACTACAACGCGGTCATCTTCTCCACGGGCGCGATCCGCGACGCCGAGCTCGACATCCCCGGCATCGACCTGCCGGGCTCCTACGGCGCGGCCGACTTCGTCAACTGGTTCGACGGCCACCCCGACTTCCCGCGCGACTGGCCGCTCGACGCCCGCGAGGTCGCCGTCATCGGCAACGGCAACGTGGCGCTCGACGTGGCGCGCATGCTCGCCAAGCACGCCGACGACCTGCTGCCCACCGAGATCCCGGACAACGTCTACACGGGGCTCAAGCACTCGCCCGTCACCGACGTCCACGTCTTCGGCCGCCGTGGCCCCGCGCAGGTGAAGTTCACGCCGCTCGAGCTCCGCGAGCTCGGCGAGGTGCCCGACGTCGACGTCATCGTCTACGACGAGGACTTCGGAGTGGATCCCGCCGCCGAGGAGGCCGCGAAGACCAACAAGCAGGTCATGGTCATCAGCCGCGTGCTGGAGAAGTGGCGCACGCGCGAGAGCGGATCCGCGTCCCGCCGCCTGCACCTGCACTTCTACTCGCGCCCCGCGGAGGTGCTCGCCTCCGACGACGCCGAGCCCCGCGTCGCGGGCCTGCGCATCGAGCGCACGCGTCCGGACGGCCTCGGCGGCGTCGAGGGCACGGGCGAGTACCGCGACGTCCCCGTGCAGGCGATCTACCGCGCGGTCGGCTACTTCGGCTCGCCCGTCGACGGGATCCCGTTCGACGAGCGCCGCGGCGTCATCCCGAACCACGAGGGCCAGGTCCTCGACACGGACAACACCCGCATCCCCGGCGTCTACGCCACGGGCTGGATCAAGCGCGGGCCCATCGGCCTCATCGGGCACACCAAGTCCGACGCCATGGAGACCGTCTCGCACGTGCTCAACGACCAGGGCGACTGGTGGACCCCCGAGGCGCCCGAGGAGCAGGCGATCGTCGACCTCCTCGCCGAGCGCGGCGTCGAGTACACCGACCTCGCCGGCTGGCACGCGCTCGACGAGCACGAGATCGCCCTGGGCCGGCCGCACGGCCGCGCCCGCATCAAGGTGGTCGAGCGCGACGAGATGCTCGAGGCGTCGCGCCCGCGGCAGTCCGTGTGATCCGCACGCGCTGACCCGCACCCCCGATCGACGCCGACGGGCACCCGCGGTCCTCCCGCGGGCGCCCGTCCGTCGTCCGTCCCCAGCCGCGCGCCCGTCCGCGCGGTCGGCGCATCGCAGCCCCTAGGGTCGCCGCGTGATCCCCGCCGCCTCGCCCGCCCTCGTCGTCGCGGCCGGGCTCGCCGGAGCCGCCGTCGGCGCCGTGTCCCCCGCGCTCGCCCGCGTCGCCCTCGCCGGGGGCCGCCGCCCCGACGGCCTCGACGCGCGCCCGCTGGATCCGCTCCCCGGCCTCGGCCGCGCCGCCGCGGTCGTCGCCGCCCTGGTCACGGCGATCCTCGCGGCGCTCGTCGTCGCCGAGACGCCGCCCGCGCGGATCCCGCTGGCGCTGCTGCTCGTGGCTGTCGGCCCGGCGCTCGTGCTCGCCGACCTCGCCGCGCACCGCCTGCCCGACCGCGCCACCGCTCCCGCGGCCGTCGCGGCCGCGGCCCTCGCGCTGGTCTCCGGCGGATCCCCCCTCCTGCTGCAGGCCGCGGCGTGCGGTGCCGGCGCCGTCCTCGTGCTCGCGCTCCTCCAGGCCGCGACCGGCGGCGGCCTCGGCACCGGCGACGTCAAGCTCGCGGGCGTCATCGGCCTCGCCCTCGGGCAGCTCGGGCCCGCGCAGGTCGCGCTGGCCATCGCCGCGAGCACGCTCCTCGGCGGCGTCGCGGCGACGGCCCTCCTCGTGGGAGGCCGTGCGCGGGCGTCGACCGCCGTCCCCTTCGGCCCGTGGCTCGTGCTGGGCGCTCTCCTCGTCGCGTCCGCTCCCAGTACGCTCACCTGAGCCTGCGGACGCCCCGGCCGATGGTTGCCTGTACGCCGCGGCCTCCGCGCGCCGACAGGCGTACGGTGGAGGAAGTGTCCAAGACCCCGGCATCGACGTACTGACGAGCCAGAGGAAATGAAATGGCACAGAGATCGCTCACACTGCTGCAGGACGAGACCGGCGTGCTCCTGGCCGCGGCGTCGCGGGCGGTGGTGTCGCTCTATCGGCCGCTGCTCCAGCCCCTCAACCTCACGCATCCGCAGTACCTCGTGCTGCTGGCCCTCGATGAGGAGGAGCCGCAGGCCGTCGTCGACCTCGCCGAGAAGCTGCATCTGACCCCCGGCACGCTCTCGCCGCTGCTCAAGCGCCTCGAGGTGTTCGGCTACGTCACGCGCTTCCGCGACACCACGGACGAGCGTCGCCTCTCCGTCGGGCTCACGGACGCCGGGCGCGACATGCTCCCGGTCATCTGGCGCGTCGGCGACCAGGTCCGCCGTGACATCGCGGGCGAGGACGAGGGCGACTCGCCGCTCCGTGACCTGCTGCAGGACGTGCTCGACCGCGCCACCGCCCAGGAGCAGGAGCAGGACCCGGCCGACGACCGCGACTGATCCGCGTCCCCCGCGGGGTCCGCGCGACTACTGCACGCCCGAGGTCAGGCGCGCGAGGTTGTCGAGCACCGTGCTGGTGCGGGTGCGCCGGCTCCACTCCTCGAGGGTCAGCTCGCGGCTGCGCTTCCGGTAGCCGTCCTCGACCCGCCGCATCTCCCGCACGAACCCGGGGCCGCGCACCATCAGCGACACCTCCATGTTGAGGCTGAACGACCGCATGTCCATGTTGCTCGAGCCGATGACGGCCACGTCGTCGTCGATCGTGAAGTGCTTGCTGTGCAGGATGTACGGGGCCCGGTACATCCAGATCCGCACGCCCGCATTGAGCAGCTCCTCGTAGTAGGAGCGCTGCGCGTGGTACACGACGGGCTGGTCGCCGATCTCGCTGACGAACAGCTCCACCGAGAGCCCGCGCTGCACCGCCGTCGTGATCGCGTACCGCATCGAGTCGTCGGGCACGAAGTACGGCGACGTGATCACAATCCGCTCCTGCGCGTAGTAGAGCAGCGCGTTGAACAGCCGGAGGTTGTTCTCGCCGGGGAACCCGGGTCCGGACGGCACGACCTGGCAGTCGAGCTCCTCGTCGTCGTCCGAGGCCGCGATCTCGATGGGCTCGGTCTCGCGCACGAGCAGTTGGTCGGTCTCCGCGTACCAGTCGGTGATGAAGATCGCGTTGAGGCCGCTCACGATGGGGCCCTCGAGCCGGGTCATGAGGTCCTGCCACTTGAGGCCGCGCTTGCGATTGACGACCTTGTTGTAGCTGCGGTGCACCATGTTCTGGGATCCCATGAAGCCCACGCGGCCGTCGACCACGAGCACCTTGCGGTGGTTGCGGAGGTCCGGCCGCTGGTAGCGCCCGCGCAGCGGCTGCACGGGGAGCATGAGCTGCCAGTCCGCGCCGATCGCCGTGAGCTTGCGCGTCGTCCGCCGGTAGCCGGGCGCCCGCAGCGACGCGATGTGGTCGAGCAGCACGCGCACCGTCACGCCGCGCTGCACCGCCCGCTCGAGCGCGTCGAAGAAGGGGGCGCTCGTGACGTCCCACGCGAGGATGTAGAACTCGACGTGCACGTAGCGCGTCGCCTTCTCGACCTCCGCGGTCATCGCCGCGATCGACTCGTCGTAGTGGCTGTAGAGCTTGGCCCTGTTGCCGCCCACGAGCGGCATGGAGCCGAGCGTGCGGTTCAGCTCCACGACCGAGTCGAGCCACGACGGCCACGAGTGCTCGCGCGTGACGCGCTCGATGCCCTCGGTCGACTCGATGATGAACCGGTTGATCTCCTGCTGCTTCTCGCGGCGCCGCTTCGGCAGCCGGGTCGAGCCGATGAGGAGGAACAGGAGGATGCCGATGTACGGCAGGAAGAAGATCGCCATCAGCCACGCCATCGCGGTGGACGGCCGGCGGTTGCGGGGGATGACCAGCAGGGCCACCACGCGCACGATGAAGTCGACGACGACCGCGAGCCCCGCGAGGACGAGGGTGGTCATCGAGGGGTCCATCAGGCGCAGTCTAACCGCCGCGACCGGGCCGTCCGGGGGACGCGGTGCCCGCCGGACAGGCGGGGCACGCGCCCGGACGGATCAGCGGAAGTTGACGAACTGCAGGTCGAGATCCACGTCGGCGCCCTTGAGCAGCGCGATGGTCTGCTGCAGGTCGTCGCGGCTCTTGCTGGAGACGCGGAGCTCGTCGCCCTCGACGCGGCTCTTGATGCTCTTGGGGCCCTCGTCGCGGATGATCTTGCCGATCTTCTTCGCGTTGGCCTGGTCGATGCCCTGCTTGAGGGTGACCTCGATGCGGTACTCCTTGCCCGAGGCGAAGGGCTCGCCCTCCTCGAGGCTCTTGAGGCCGATGCCGCGCTTGATCATCTTCGTCTGCAGCACGTCGAGGATCGCCTTCACGCGCTCCTCGCTCGAGGCCTTCATGAGGATGGTGTCGCCGCTCCACTCGATGGAGGCGCCCACGTTCTTGAAGTCGTAGCGCTGCTCCACCTCCTTCTGGGTCTGGTGGACGGCGTTGTCCGCCTCCATGCGGTCGACCTTGCTGACGACGTCGAACGAGGAATCTGCCATGCCGACCATGTTAAGGGACGGCCGGGCGCGGGCCCGCGGCGAGGGATCCGACGATTTCGGTTCGCGGCCCGGCGCCCGCTATCATCGACGAGCGTCTCCGGTCCGTGATCACACAGGTCGGGTGCGCATGGCGAGTTACCCTAGCGGCCAAAGGGATCTGACTGTAAATCAGACGGCTCAGCCTTCGGGGGTTCGAATCCCTCACTCGCCACCGCACTGGACGGCCCCGCTCGCGCGGGGCCGTTCGTCTGCCTCGACGCATCCGTCGGGGCCCGCCCGCGCAGGCAGAGTCGCCCGCGCGCCCGACGACCTGGATCCACCACCGATGTTCCCCGCCGCACCCGGCCCCCGCACGCGCGCCCTCGGCACGTCCGGCGTCGTCGTCTCCACGCTCGGCCTCGGCACGAGCGGCTTCGGCTGGACCGCCGACCGCGAGGCGGCGTGGGCGATCCTCGACGCCTACCGCGAGGAGGGCGGCACCTTCGTCGACACCGCGTCCTCGTACTCGCAGTGGGTGCCCGGCCACGCGGGCGGCGAGTCCGAGGCGATCATCGGCGGCTGGCTGGCCGCGCGCGGCTGCCGGGACGAGGTGGTCGTCGGCACGAAGGTCGGCAAGAGCCGCGACGCCCCGGGCACGTCGGCGGAGTCGATCCGCCGCGGCGTGGACGCCTCGCTCCGCCGGCTCGGCACGACGCACGTCGACGTCGTGCACGCTCACCTCGACGACACCCGCACCCCGCTCGAGGAGACCGTCGCCGCGCTGTCCGACCTGGTGAAGGAGGGCAAGGCGCGGCTCGTCGGCGTCTCCGGGTTCCGGCCCGAGCGGATCGAGCAGGCGCTCGGGCTGGCGCACGGATCCGGCGCCGTCCCCGTCGGCGTGGTGCAGGAGGAGTACAGCCTGCTGGTGCGGGATCACGCGGAGGGGCGCCTGCAGGCGCTCGTCCGGCGCGAGGGCCTCGGCCTCGTCGCCCACAGCGTGCTCGCCAAGGGCTTCCTCACGGGCAAGTACATGCCGGGCGCGCCCGCCGTGCCGTCGGCCCGGGCGCTCGACGCCGAGCAGTACATGTCGGCGGGCGGGCACGCGACGGTGCGCGCCGCCGAGGAGATCGCGCGGATGCGCGGCGTCACGGTCGCCGAGGTCGCCATCGCGTGGGTGCTCGGCCGGCCCGGGATCGCGAGCGCGCTCGTCGGCGCGCGCACGGCCCGGCAGATCCGGCAGCTGATGCCCGCGGCGCAGCTCGTGCTCGACGACGACGAGGTGTCCCGGCTGGCGTCCGCCGCCGCCCGCGCGACGCGGGACGAGAGCGCCTGATCCCAGGGGCACGGAGGGGCGCCCCCTAATGTGGGGCGCCATCCGTCCCGTCCTCGAGGAGATCTCCCATGCCCCGGAACTGGCCAGAAGGCGCGTACGTCGCCGCCCTGCTCGTCCTGACGACCGCCACCGGCGCGATCGACGGCGTCAGCTACCTCGCCCTCGACCGCGTCTTCACCGGCAACATGACCGGCAACGTCATCTTCATCGGCTTCGGCCTGGTGGGCGTCGCCGGCGTCCCCGTGCTCAACAACGCCGTCGCGCTGCTCGCGTTCATGGCCGGCGCGGTCATCGCGTCCCGCATCACCTGCCGCGCGCCCACCGACCTGCGCCTGCCGCGGTCGGCGGCGTGGATCCTCGTCGTCAACACCCTGCTCACCTTCGCGCTCGCGGGGGCCTGGTCCGCGGTCGGCACGCTCGACACGGGCGTGATGATCGCGATCACCGGGCTCTTCTCCCTCCTGCTCGGCGCGCAGGCGGCCGCCGTGCGGAGCATCGGCCTCTCCGACCTCTCCACCGTGGTCGTGACGATGACCGCCGTGAACCTCTCCTCGGACAGCCGCGTCGCCGGCGGCACGGGGGCCGCGTGGCGCCGCCGCTTCGGCGCCATCGCGGCGATGGCGACGGGCGCGCTGGTCTCGGCGCTCATCACCACGCGCATCGGCGCCCCGTGGGCGCTGCTCGTCGCGGGGACGCTGATGGCGGCCGGGGTCGGGCTGCTGGCGAACGCGCGCCGCATCGAGCGGACGCTCGTCCGGGAGGAGGCTCCCGACCGGGCGGCGGGCGGTCCCGACGGGCTCCCGGCCTGACCTCGGCGGCGGCCGACCCGCCCTAGGGTGAGAGGGTCCGTCGCCCGACCGTCGAGGAGCGCCCGTGTCCCGTCCCTGGCCCGAGGGCTCCTACATCGCCGCCCTGCTCGTGATGACCACCGCGACGGGCGCCATCGACGGGGTCAGCTACCTCGCGCTCGACCGCGTCTTCACCGGCAACATGACCGGCAACGTGCTCTTCATCGGCTTCGGCCTGGTGGGCGTCGCCGACATCCCCGTGCTCAACAACCTCGTGGCGCTCGTGGCCTTCATGCTCGGCGCGGTCATCGCGTCGCGCATCACCCGGCGCGCGCCCACCGACGTGCACCTGCCGCGCTCCTCCGTCTGGATCCTCGTCACGGGCACCCTGGTCACGCTCGCGCTGGCCGTGGTGTGGCTCGCGGTCGGCACCCTCGAGACCGGGATCATGGTGGCCATCACCGGCTTCCTCGCGCTGCTGCTCGGCGCGCAGGCCGCGGCCGTGAAGAGCATCGGCCTGCGCGACCTCTCCACCGTCGTCGTGACCATGACGATGGTGAACCTCTCCTCCGACAGCCGGGTGGCCGGGGGCACGGGCGCCGCGTGGGCCCGCCGCATCGGCGCGATCGTGTGCATGGGGCTCGGCGCGCTCGTCGCCGCCCTCATCACGACGTACGTCGGCGGCGCGTGGGCGCTGCTCGCCGCGGGCGGCCTGATGGTGGTGGGCGTCGGCCTGCTGTGGAACGCGCGCCGGATCGAGCGCGGGCGCCTCCGCGAGGCCGTCGCGTCGGCCGATGACGCGCGCGCCGCGGCGTCGCCCGCCTGAGCGCCCCGCGCCGGCCGGCCGCACCCCCTCTGGCAGGCTGGACGCATGACGACCCCCGGTGACACCGCGCTCCTGACCATCGCCCGCGACATCGCCGTCCGCGCCGGGGAGCTCGCGCTCCGCCGTCGCCGGGAGGGCGTCGAGGTCGCCGCGTCGAAGTCGAGCCCCGAGGACATCGTCACGCACACGGACCGCGAGACCGAGGACCTCATCCGCCGAGCGCTCGAGGACGTCCGCCCCGACGACGGCTTCCTCGGCGAGGAGTCCGAGGGCACGGCGGGCACGTCCGGCCTCACTTGGGTGGTCGACCCCATCGACGGCACCGTCAACTTCCTCTACGGCATCCCCGCATGGGCCGTGAGCATCGCCGTGGTCGAGGGCGAGGCGGATCCGCTCACCTGGACCGCGCGCGCCGGCTGCGTCGTGAATCCCACCCTGGGCGAGGTCTACACGGCCACGGCGGGCGGCGGATCCGCGCTCGACGGCCGCCCGCTCGCCGTGAACTCCGGCGTGCCGCTCTCCCTCGCCCTCGTCGGCACGGGCTTCTCCTACGGCGCCGAGACGCGCATGCGGCAGGGCCGGGTGATCACCGACCTGCTCGGCGAGGTGCGCGACATCCGCCGCATCGGCGCCGCGTCGCTCGACCTCTGCAACGTGGCGGCGGGCCGCACCGACGCCTACTTCGAGCGCGGACTCAAGCCGTGGGACCACGCGGCCGGCGCCCTCATCGCCGCGGAGGCGGGTGCGCGCGTGACCGGGATCGGCGGCGGACCGGCGTCCGACGAGCTGCTCATCGCGGCGGATCCGGAGCTCGCGCGCGCCCTCGAGGAGCGGCTGGAGCGCCCGCGTGCATAGCCCCTGAGGGCCCCCGTCCGCATCCCCCGGGTGGCGCGAATCCCTTCCGCCGGTTAGCCTTTACCGATCCGTTACATGACGACCGGGCTGGTTCCGGTCGCACGCGCACGCCCCGACCGCTGTCGGCCGGCACCGCGCAGCACCTGTCCCTCGCACTAGGAGTCCCACGATCCTGTCCGTCCTCCACGCCTCGCGTGCCCCCCAGACCTCCGACCGGCGGCCCTCGTGCTGACCCCCGACGAGACCGCAGGGACCGTGTACCCGACGCGACGCGAGCGACGCGAGGCCGAGCGCCGGGCGGCCGAGGCGGCATCGGGCGGATCCGCGCCCCGGGGGGACGCGCAGGCCATCGAGGCCGCCGCTCCCGCTGCCCCGGCGGTCGAGCAGCCGGTCGAGGAGCCCGCCGTCGCGACGGACCTGCCCGCGCCGATCGCGCCCGACGCGCGGATCGCCTCCGATGCGCCGGCCGCCCCCGCGCCCCGGGTCCTCCACATCCCGGTCGAGGCCCCCGCCGCCCCCCGCACGCACCTCCCCGAGCAGGCCGAGCCCGCCGCCGCGAGCGCCGCGGACTCCGTCCCCCTCGCGAACCGCGCCCGTCGCCTCCGCGCCGCGTCCGCCGCCGCGCCCGAGTCGCGCCGCTCCTCGTACGTGCCCGCGAAGCGCGCGAGCGTCCCCGCGGCCGCCCCGCACGCGCGCATCCGCGGACGCCGCGTCCCCGTCTCCTCGCGGCCCGCGCTCGCCCCGGCGCCCGAGGCCGCCGCCGGCCGACGTCGCGCGAACGCGTCGCGCGGGCTCACGCTCCTCACCATGGCGTTCGTCGCGACGGTCACCATCGCGACCTCGCTGCCGTCCTCCGCGTTCCTCACCGGCCAGGACATGGCGCAGGCGAACGTCGTCACGGACGCCCCGGCCACCTCCGTCCCCAGCCAGAGCGTCGCGCTCTCCGCGGCGCCCGAGGCGACCGTCGTCGGCGGCACGGACGACGCCTTCACGGCCACGACGCCGCAGCAGATCATGCTGGCGCAGACGTCGAAGGGCGCCGGCGCCTTCACGAACGACATCAACGGCACCATCCAGTGGCCCTTCGCCTCGGGCGTGCCCATCAGCGGCGTCTTCGGCAAGCGCATCGCGCCCTGCTCCAACGGCTGCTCGAGCAACCACCAGGGCGTCGACTTCGCTCCCGGCCTCGGCGCGCCCATCCAGGCCATCGCCGACGGCGTCGTGCGCGAGGCCGTCAACAGCGACACCGGCCTCGGCGTCCACCTCGTCATCGACCACGTGATCGACGGGCAGCTCATCACGAGCGTCTACGGCCACCAGCTGCCCGGATCCCTGCGCGTGAAGGCCGGGGACCCCGTCAAGGTCGGCCAGCAGATCGGCCAGGTCGGCAACACGGGCGCATCCACCGGTCCGCACCTCCACCTCGAGATCCGCGTCGCCGACGGCACCGCGGTGGATCCCTTCGCCTGGCTCCAGGAGCACGCGAACTAGTGCCGGGACGGGTCAGTCCCGGATCAGCCACACGGTGGTGTCGGACGGCACGGCGTCGCCGTCGAGCGGCCGGCTCGCGAGCAGCACGCGGCCCTCGGGCAGCGGCACGGCGGCCTGCCCGAGGTTGGCGATGACCATGACGCCCGCGCTCTGGAACGCGATCACGTCGTCGCCCTCCGCGTCGATCCACTCCAGCGCGCCCAGCGCGAGCCCGTGCTCCCGGCGCAGCAGCAGCGCCTCCGTGTAGAGGGAGAGGGTCGACGCGGGATCCGCCTGCTCGGCGTCGCGCGCGAACCCGTCCCAGTCGTCGGGCTGCGGCAGCCAGCTGGCGTCGCCGTCGCTGAAGCCGTACGACGGCTTGCCCGCCTCCCACGGGATCGGCACGCGGCAGCCGTCGCGGCCGTAGCGCTCGCCCGCGGTGCGGTGGAACGTCGGATCCTGCCGCGCCTCGTCGGGCAGGCGGATGTCCTCGGGCAGCCCGAGCTCCTCGCCCTGGTAGACGTACGCGCTGCCGGGCAGCGCGAGCATGAGCGCGCTCGCGGCGCGGGCGCGACGGAGGCCGAGCTCCTCGTCGACCGTCACGGTCGACTCCGGCCCGATGCCCACGCCCTGCGGGTTCTCGCCCGAGAGCGCGAGCCGGCTCGCGTGCCGCACCACGTCGTGGTTCGAGAGGACCCACGTGCTCGGCGCGCCCACGGAGGAGAAGGTCGCGAGCGACGCGTCGATCGTCCGGCGGAGCGCCGCGGCATCCCACGGCGTCTCGAGGTAGCTGAAGTTGAAGGCCTGGTGCATCTCGTCCGGGCGCACCCAGTCGGCCAGCTTCGCGAGCGGCTCGACCCACGCCTCGGCGACCATGGCGCGGTCGCCGTCGTACGAGTCGAAGATCTCGCGCCAGTTGCGGTAGATCTCGTGCACTCCCTCCTGCGCGAAGTACGGCGGCGGGGGAGCGGGCTGGTCGTCGACGCCGCCGGCGCCGCCCATGCTGCCCTGGCCCTCGGGCGGGGTGTAGTCGGGGAGGCCGGGCGCCTTGACCATGCCGTGCGCGACGTCCACGCGGAAGCCGTCGACCCCGCGGTCGAGCCAGAAGCGGAGGATCTCGCGGAAGCGCTCGTGCACCCACGGGTTCGTCCAGTCGAGGTCGGGCTGCGACGAGTCGAACAGGTGGAGGTACCACTGGCCGGGCGTGCCGTCGGGCTCGGTGAGCCGGGTCCACGCCGGGCCGCCGAAGATCGACTCCCAGTTGTTCGGGGGCAGCTCGCCGTCGGCGCCCTTCCCGTCGCGGAAGATGTAGCGGGCGCGCTCCTCGCTGCCGGCGGGGGCGGCGAGCGCCTCCTCGAACCAGCGATGCGCGGAGGACGTGTGGTTCGGGACGATGTCGACGATCACCCGGAGGCCGAGCTCGTGCGCGCGACGCTGCATCCGCTCGAAGTCGTCGAGCGTGCCGAACAGCGGATCCACCGCGCAGTAGTCGGCGACGTCGTAGCCCGCGTCGTTCTGCGGCGAGAGGTAGAAGGGGGAGAGCCAGACGGCGTCGACCCCGAGCTCGCGGAGCGCGGGGAGCCGCTCGGTGATGCCGGGCAGGTCGCCGATGCCGTCGCCGTCGGAGTCGGCGAACGAGCGCGGGTAGATCTGGTAGATGACGGCGGTGCGCCACCACTCGGATCCGGTGCCGTGCTGCGGGGTGCTGTCGGGGTGGGCCGAGGTGTCGTCCCGGGCAGCCGTGGACAGGGCTGTGGGGGCAGGCGAAGTCATGCGACGAGCCTAGGCGACGGGCAGGGAGCGCTCCCGACGCCGAGGAGCGGCGGAATACCCGGGGGCGCGGGCCGCCTTGACCCTGGGGGCGGCCACCGCCCTCATCACCGGACGAAGGAGATCAGCCATGTCGAACCCCGCACGCGTGCCCCTCGGATCCAGCGGCCTGGAGGTGCTGCCCCTGTCCTTCGGCGGCAACGTCTTCGGCTGGACCGCCGACGAGGCCACCTCGTTCCAGCTCCTCGACGCCTACGTCGCCGCGGGCGGCAACTTCATCGACACCGCCGACGTCTACTCCGCGTGGAAGCCCGGCAACTCCGGCGGCGAGTCCGAGGAGATCATCGGCCGCTGGCTCGCCGCACGCGGCCGCCCCGACGACCTCGTCATCGCCACCAAGGTCGGTGCCCACGAGGCCGCGAAGGGCACCTCGCGCGACAGCGTCCGCCGCGGCGTCGAGGCGAGCCTCCGCCGGCTCGGCGTCGACGCGATCGACCTCTACTACGCGCACGTCGACGACCAGGACACCCCGATCGAGGAGACCGTGACTGCGCTCGCCGAGCTCGTCGCCGAGGGCAAGGTGCGCGCGATCGGCGCCTCCAACTTCACGGCCGAGCGCCTGCAGGCCGCGCTCGACGTCTCCGCGCGTGAGGGCGTCGCCCGCTTCGAGGTCCTCCAGAACCGCTACAACCTCGTCGCCCGCGACGACTACGAGGGCGCGCTCGCCGACTTGCTCGTCCGCGAGGGCATCGCCTCCGCCCCCCTACTCGAGCCTCGCCAGCGGCTTCCTCACGGGCAAGTACCGCGGCGCCGAGGTGGACAGCCCCCGCGCCGGAGCCGCCTCGAAGTACTACGACGACCACGGCCGCGCCCTCCTCGAGGTGCTCGACCGGGTCGCCGAGGCCCACGGCGTCTCCGTCACGACGGTCTCGCTCGCCTGGCTCCGGGCGCAGCCGTCGGTCACCGCGCCCATCGCCAGCGCGCGCGATCTCACCCAGCTGCCCGACCTCCTCGCCTCCGTGGAGCTCGAGCTGACGGCCGACGAGATCCGGGACCTCTCCGCGGTCTGATCCCGGAGGCCGCCCGGCCGTGCCCGGTCCGGGCCGTCACGCGTCTCGTGGGCGGTCCCGGACCTGCTATCGTCGTAGGGTTCCAGCGCGTCTCCGACGCGCCCGGGCACGCCCCCATAGCTCATTGGTAGAGCACTTCCTTGGTAAGGAAGAGGTAGTGAGTTCAATCCTCACTGGGGGCTCGATCCCGGGTCTCCCATCGCGGCGGCCACGGGGATCGTGGCGGGGTAGCTCAGGTGGTTAGAGCACACGGCTCATAATCGTGGTGTCGCGGGTTCAAGTCCCGCTCCCGCTACGGAAGCGCGGATCCCTCGGGGTCCGTCCTCCTCGATAGGCCCCGGACACCTCTCGCCAGGTTCCGGGGCCTTTCCTCTGCTCTGCCTCCGCACGCGGGGCATGAGTCGGCAGGGTCTGCCGCGTGTCCTCCCGCGGCGCCCGGCCTTCCGGCTTCCCCCGCCACGGCGTAGCCTCCGGGCATGACCCACCACGACTCCACGGACCCCACCGACCACGACGACGTGCTCTACAAGACCCAGGGCAACCCCGTCCCCGACGCGCACGACGAGGAGCGCCGCGAGGCGCCCGCCGGCGGCGACTACACCGCCAGCGAGTCGGAGGAGGAGAAGGAGGCGCGCGAGGGCGGCGCCTGATCCGCATCCCGCGCACCGAGCGCACGAGGGCCGCCGCGACGCGTTCGCGGCGGCCCTCGTGCGTGCGGGCGCCGCTCGCCGGACGGCCCGCAGCTGCCCTCGGCGGGGGCGACACGCCGGGCCGGCACGGCCGTCGGATCCGCTCCGGCTGTCCGGATCCGCATGACGACGCGGAAGGCGTCGCGACACGCCGAAACACTAGATGTAGTGGAATGACAGGTCTGTAGTTCGGGTTATATAGTGGAGAACCTCACCGCCCACCGGGTGGCCGAGCAACCCGGATCCTCGCGAAGACGCGGATCCGGAGGCCATCGGGGCGAGAGCCACGAGACCTGAGGAGCCGCACCGGCGGTTCCCGACCAGACACAACGGGAGGCACCCATGGACTACGACAACAACGACACCGTCGGCGGCTACGCGATCCCCGTCGACCCCATGGAGCTCCTGCAGTGCGACTCCTGCCAGTAGGCAGCTGACGCCGCGGCAGCGGAATCGCGACCCGGGCCCCGGTCCCCACGAGAAGTGGGGGCTGGGGCTCTCGCGTACCCGCGGGCGCGGACGCCCGCCGCGTAGGATCGTCCGGTGCCAGTGAATCCAGACCTCCAGGGTCGCGTGCTCCCCGCCGCCGCCCCGTACCTGGTGGGACGCGAGAAGGTGCGCGAATTCGCCCGCGCCGTCGGCGCCACCCACCCCGTCCACCTCGACCCCGAGGCCGCGCGCGCCGCCGGCCACGCCGACGTGGTCGCGCCGAGCACGTTCCCCGTCGTCGTCCAGGAGGCGACGCTCGCGCAGCTGCTCGCCGAGCCCGACGCCGGCATCGACTTCAGTCGCGTGGTCCACGGCGAGCAGGCGTTCACGTACTCCCGGCCGGTGGTCGCGGGCGACGAGCTGACCGCGACGCTCACCGTCACCAAGGTGGCCACCCTCGGCGGCAACGCGATGGTGACCGCCGAGTCCGCCATGGTCGACGGATCCGGCGCGCACGTCGTCACGGCCGTCTCCACCCTCGTCGTCCGCGGGGACGACGCGTGAGCGCCGTGCCCGTGCTCGCCGACCTCGCCGTGGGTGACGTCGTGGCGGAGCGATCGCTGCACCTCACCCGCGACTCCCTCGTCCGCTACGCGGGCGCGTCGGGCGACTTCAACCCCATCCACTACCGCGACGACGTGGCCGCGTCGGTCGGGCTGCCGGGCGTCCTCGCCCACGGCATGCTGACGATGGGCCAGGCCGTGCAGCCCGTGGCCGACTGGGTGGGCGATCCCTCGCGCATCGTGTCCTACGGCGTGCGCTTCACGCGGCCCGTGGTCGTGGATCCCGCCGACGGCCAGGACCTCTCGATCATCGCCAAGGTGGGCGCGATCGACGCCGATGCCGGCACCGCGCGCATCGACATCGCCGTCTCCGTCGACGGGAAGACCGTCCTCGGCCGCGCCCAGGCGCAGGTCCGGCTGGCGTAGGGCCCCCGTGACGATCCAGACCCACCGCGACGCCCCGCTCGCCGACCTCACCACCCTGCGCGTCGGCGGTCCGGCCGAGGAGCTCGTCACCGTGAGCGAGCGCGATGAGCTCGTCGACACGCTCCTCGGCCTGTGGGCCGTGGGCGAGGACTGGATGGTCCTCGGCGGCGGATCCAACTCCCTCATCTCGGACGAGGGCGTGGAGGGCACCGTCATCCGCATCGCGACCCGCGGCGTCGAGGTGGGCGACGAGCGGGCCGACGGCACCGTGCTCGTGCGCGTCGAGGCCGGCGAGCCGTGGGACGCGCTCGTCGCGCGCACCGTGGCCGACGGGCTCGCGGGGCTCGAGGCGCTCTCAGGGATCCCCGGATCCACCGGCGCCTCGCCCGTGCAGAACATCGGCGCGTACGGCCAGGAGGTGGCCGACGTCCTGGAGCGCATCGACTTCCTCGACTACGAGACCGGCGAGGTGGAGCGCCTCAGCGCCGCCGACCTCGGCCTCGGCTACCGCACCTCCGCGCTGAAGCGCGGACGCGCGGGCGTCGTGCTCGCGGTGGACTTCGCGCTCACCCGGGGAGACGGCCCCGACGCGCTCGGCCTGCCCGTCGCGTACCCGCAGCTCGCCGGCGCGCTCGGCGTGGAGGTCGGCGACCGCGTGCCCGTCGCCCGCGTCCGCGAGACCGTGCTGGCGCTCCGCGCGTCCAAGGGCATGGTGCTCGACGACGCCGATCACGACACGTGGAGCGCGGGCTCGTTCTTCACGAACCCCATCGTCAGCGCCGCGTTCGCCCGCACGCTGCCGGCCGACGCCCCGCGCTGGCCGCAGGAGGATCCGCCCCAGGACCTCGTCGTGCCGCTCGGCGACCAGTGGGAGGTGGCCGAGGCCATCGAGCGCGAGGCCGCTGCTCGCCGTCGACGCGAGCCGGCCGGCGTGAAGCTCAGCGCCGCGTGGCTGATCGAGCACTCGGGGGTGCAGCGCGGGTTCCGGCTGCCGGGATCCGGTGCGGCCGTCTCCTCCAAGCACACGCTCGCGCTCACCAACCGCGGCACCGCGACCGCTGAGCACGTCGCCGCCCTCGCGCGCTACGTGCAGGGCCGCGTGATGGGCGAGCACGGCGTGATCCTGCAGCCCGAGCCCGTGCTGGTCGGCCTCGCCCTCTAGGGGCGGGCCGACCCGCGGGGGCCGGGCGGCGGATCAGGCCAGCAGGTCGCGGATCCGGCGCACGCCCTCGAGCAGCGCCTCGTCGCCGAGCGCGTAGCTGAAGCGCAGGAACCCGCTCGGGCCGAACGCCTCGCCGGGGACGGCGGCGATCTCCGCCTTCTCGAGCAGCACGTCGGCGACCTCGAGCGAGGTGGTCGGCGTCACGCCGTCGATGTCGCGGCCGAAGAGGCCCGTCACGTCGGGGTAGACGTAGAACGCGCCCTGCGGTGTGGGCGTGACGAAGCCGGGGACGGCGTCGAGCTCGGCGACGATCGTGCGGCGGCGGCGGTCGAAGGCCTCGCGCATCCGGTCGACCGTGTCGCGGGGGCCCCGGAGCGCCGCGATGGCCGCGCGCTGCGAGACGTTCGAGGCGTTCGAGGAGAGGTGCGATTGCAGGTTGCCCGCGGCCTTGATGGCGTCGGCCGGGCCGACCATCCACCCCACGCGCCAGCCCGTCATGGCGTACGTCTTGGCGACGCCGTTGACGAGGATCGTGCGGTCCGCCAGGGCCGGCACGACGTCGACGATGCTCGCGGCCTCGGCCCCGTCGTAGACCAGGTCCTGGTAGATCTCGTCGCTGATGACCCAGAGTCCCTTGGAGTCGGCCCACTCGCCGATCTCGCGGGTCTGCTCGCGCGAGTAGACGGCGCCCGTGGGGTTCGAGGGCGAGACGAACAGCAGCACCTTGGTGCGCGGCGTCCACGCGGCCTCGAGCTGCTCGACGGTCACGAGGTAGCCCTGGTCGGCGCCCGCGAAGACGTCGACCGGAACGCCGCCCGCGAGGCGGATGGCCTCGGGGTAGGTGGTCCAGTAGGGCGTGGGCACGAGGACCTCGTCGCCCGGGTCGAGCAGCGTCTGGAACGCCTGGTAGACGGCCTGCTTGCCGCCGTTGGTGACGATGATCCGGTCGATGCCCACGTCGAGGCCGGAGGAGGCGCGGGTCTTGTCGGCTATCGCCTCGCGGAGGTCGGGGAGGCCGGCGGCCGCGGTGTAGCGGTGGTTGCGGGGATCCCGCGCGGCCTCGACCGCGGCCTCGACCACGTAGTCGGGCGTCGGGAAGTCGGGCTCGCCTGCCGCGAAGCTGATGACGGGGCGTCCGGCGGCCTGCAGGGCCTTGGCCTTGCCGTCGACCTTGAGGGTCGCGGACTCGGCGATGGATCCGATGCGGGTGGAGACGCGGCTGAGGGGGACGGTGCTCTGCGGTTCGGCCATGCATGTGAGCATAGGGATGCGCGCCCGCCGCCACGCGGGTGGCGACGCCCGCCTGGCCGCCGCCCGACCGTGCGCCCGCGGATGCTGGTACACTCGTCCGGGTCGGTATCTCCGCCAAGCTCTTCCGCGCCTTGTTCCGTCCGTGCTCGCACGGTCGTGGCGCATGAGGGCAGGCGGGTGTCGACGCAGAGGGTGGTGGCTCAATTGGTAGAGCAGCGGTCTCCAAAACCGCAGGTTGCAGGTTCGAGTCCTGTCCGCCCTGCTAGATGGAACGGGTCCCCGGGCGCGTGACATCGCGGCTCGCCCGAACTCCGGGCGGAAGCCGAGCAATGCAGGAAGGGACCCACGCGTGGCGCGGAAGATCGTCGACGAGCCGAGCGAGGAGATCGTCGCGCAGGCTCGCGAGCAGCGGGATGCGCGACGCAACCCCTTCGCCCGGCTGGTGCTCTTCATCAAGCAGGTCGTGCAGGAACTCAAGAAGGTGGTCACCCCCACCCGCAAGGAGCTGCTGACGTTCACGGGAGTGGTGCTGGCCTTCGTCATCGTCATGATGGTGATCGTCTCGCTCCTCGACCAGCTGTTCGGGTACCTCGCCATCGTGGTGTTCGGCAACGGCGCCTAGCACCAGGGCCTCCACGCGGAGGCGGCACGGCCCGGGAGGGCGAGCGGCGCGGACCACGGGTCCACGCGCGCGGAGCACGGCAGCGGCGCGGACACCCGCGGGTCCCGCATCCGCGCGGCCCGGCGCCCGGGAGCAGCACGGCACAGAACGGCAACGCACGACGAAGAACGAGGGAAGTAGATCCATTGGCTGAGAGCAAGCGCGACGACGTCGACCTCGCCCCCGCGGCGGAGCAGTCCTCCGAGGTGGACGAGGTCCAGGAGGGCCACGCCATCGAGTCCTCCGAGGAGAGCTCGGACGCGGCGGAGCACACCGCCCTGCACGTCGAGTCCGACTCGGTCGAGACCGACCTGACGGCGGCGCTCGACGCGATGGAGTCCGTCGCGGACCCCGAGGCCGACGCCATCGTCGAGGACGCGCTCGACGTCGACTCCGCCGACGAGGCCGAGGCCGCCGTCGAGGCGACCGACGACGAGGCGGAGGAGGAGGCGGCCGAGGAGGCCCTCGAGCCCGCCGACGTCGCGCCCGCCACGGCGGAGGACATCGCCGAGGCCGAGGCCGACCTCGTCCCCGACGAGGCCGCGTCCGAGGACGACGCCGAGGTCGACCCCTATGAGGACTTCCGCAAGGAGCTCCGATCCAAGCCGGGCAAGTGGTACGTCATCCACTCCTACGCGGGCTTCGAGCGCCGCGTGAAGAGCAACATCGAGAACCGCATGGTGTCGCTCAACATGGAGGACGACATCTACCAGATCGAGGTCCCGATGGAGGACGTCGTCGAGATCAAGAACGGCCAGCGCAAGATGGTCAACCGGGTGCGCATCCCGGGCTACGTGCTCGTGCGCATGAGCCTCAACGAGGACAGCTGGTCGGTCGTCCGCCACACCCCCGGCGTCACGGGCTTCGTGGGCAACGCCCACAACCCCACGCCCCTCCGCTTCGAGGAGGCCTTCTCCATGCTGAAGAGCCTCGTCGAGATCAAGGAGGTGGCGCAGGTCAAGGGCCAGCCCACCAAGGGCGGCCAGGCGCAGCGCGTCGTCGCCGCCGAGGTCGACTTCGAGATCGGCGAGACGATCACGATCAAGGAGGGCTCGTTCGCGGGCCTCCCCGGCTCCATCAGCGAGATCAAGCCCGAGAGCGGCAAGCTCACGGTGCT
Source organism: Clavibacter michiganensis subsp. insidiosus (assembly GCF_002240565.1). Classification (GTDB taxonomy): domain Bacteria; phylum Actinomycetota; class Actinomycetes; order Actinomycetales; family Microbacteriaceae; genus Clavibacter; species Clavibacter insidiosus. Next base: position 429,748 of record NZ_MZMO01000001.1, read on the forward strand.
CGTCTCCCTGTTCGAGCGCGAGACCCCGGTCGAGCTCAGCTTCGACCAGGTCACCAAGCTCTAGGCGGTCGGGCCGCGCGGCCCGCTCGATCTAGCAATCAAGAAGAAGGAAGAGAAATGGCACCGAAGAAGAAGGTCACGGGTCTGATCAAGCTGCAGATCAAGGCCGGCGCCGCCAACCCCGCACCGCCCATCGGGCCGGCGCTGGGACAGCACGGCGTCAACATCATGGAGTTCTGCAAGGCGTACAACGCCCAGACCGAGGCTCAGCGCGGGAACGTCATCCCCGTCGAGATCACCGTCTACGAGGACCGGACGTTCACGTTCATCCTCAAGACGCCCCCGGCCGCGGAGCTCATCAAGAAGGCCGCCGGAGTCGCCAAGGGCTCGGGCACGCCGCACACGGTCAAGGTCGCGAAGCTCACGATGGACCAGGTCCGCGAGATCGCCGAGCAGAAGCAGGCCGACCTCAACGCCAACGACATCGACGCCGCGGCGAAGATCATCGCCGGCACCGCCCGCTCCATGGGCATCACGGTCGAGGCCTAGCCTCTACCACCCCGCGGGTCCCGTCCGGGATCCGCTCCAGCATCACGCGGGAGAGCCGGCCAGGCTCACATCAACCGCACTCTCGAATCAGGAGACACGAATGGCGAAGTCAAAGGCCTACCGGGCCGCAGCCGAGAAGATCGATCCCGCCAAGGCGTACACCGCCTCGGAGGCCGTCGAGCTCGCGCGCGAGACCGGTTCCCGCAAGTTCGACAGCACCGTCGAGGTCGCGCTCAAGCTCGGCGTCGACCCCCGCAAGGCAGACCAGATGGTCCGCGGCACCGTCATCCTTCCTCACGGTACCGGCAAGACTGCTCGCGTCATCGTCTTCGCGACGGGCCCCGCGGCCGAGGCGGCCATCGCCGCAGGCGCCGACGAGGTCGGCGGCGACGAGCTCATCGAGAAGGTGGCGGGCGGCTACACGTCGTTCGACTCCGCCGTCTCGACGCCCGAGCTCATGGGCAAGGTCGGTCGTCTCGGCAAGGTGCTCGGCCCGCGCGGCCTCATGCCCAACCCGAAGACCGGCACGGTCACCCCGGACGTCGCGCGCGCGGTGTCCGACATCAAGGGCGGCAAGATCGAGTTCCGCGTCGACAAGCACGCGAACGTGCACTTCGTGGTCGGCAAGGCGAGCTTCTCGCCCGAGCAGCTCTCGGAGAACGTCGGCGCCGCGCTCGAGGAGATCGTCCGCCTCAAGCCGTCCTCCTCGAAGGGCCGCTACGTGCAGAAGGCCACGGTCTCCACGACCTTCGGCCCCGGGATCCCGGTGGACGTCAACTCCATCTAGCACCGCCGCGCGGAAGCGCACGCACGACCAGCAGCACAGGAAGGGCCCGCCTCGGCGGGCCCTTCCGTCGTCCCCGGGTCGCGCGGCTGCCTAGGCTCGTCAGGGTGAGCATCCCGGATCCCGCCGTCGCCCCCGTCCCCGCCGTCCCGTCCTTCCGTGTCGCCTCGCCCGGTGACGCGGAGGAGGTGGCCGCCCTCGCCGCCCGCACCTTCGCGCTCGCGTGCCCGCCGACGACCACGGCCGAGGCGATCGTGGAGCACATCCGCACCGTCCTGTCGCCAGCGCGCTTCCGGGCGCACCTCGCGGATCCCGCGCACCGGGTCGTGCTCGCGGAGGTCGCGGGCCGGGCGGTCGGCTACACGATGGTCGTCGCGGCGCCGCCTGCGGACGCCGACGTGGCGGGAGCGCTCCGGCTGCGGCCGGAGGTCGAGCTGAGCAAGGTGTACGTCGAGCAGGGGTCGCACGGTGCGGGTGTCGCGCGGCCGCTCATGGCCGAGACGCTGCGGGTCGCCCGCGAGCTGGCAGGGGAGCGGGGGCGGGACGCCGAGGCCGGGATCTGGCTCGGCGTCAACGAGCACAACGCGCGCGCCATCCGCTTCTACGAGCGCAGCGGCTTCCGCATCGTGGGGACCCGGTCGTTCCGGCTCTCGGATGCGGTGGAGACGGATCACGTGATGGAGCAGGCGCTGGCGGCGCCCGCCGGGGAGTGAGCGGGATCAGCCCCGCGCCACGTTGAGCACGACCTTGCCGCGGGCGTGGCCGCTCTCCATGTGACGGTGCGCCTCGGCGGCGTCCTCCAGGTCGAAGACCTCGTCGACGTAGACCTTGATGTCGCCCGACTCCAGCAGCCGCGAGATCACCGCGAGCTTCTGCCCGTCGGGCGCGACCTCGTAGTGGGTGGCGCGCACGCCGACCGCGGCCGCGTCCTGCACGAGGGTCGGCCAGCCGCGGACGGGCGCGCTGACCAGGAGGCCGCCCCGCCGGAGGACCTGCAGCGAGCGGGTGCCGGTGTCGTCGGTGCAGTTGCCGACCAGGTCGATCACGACGTCCACGTCGGCGAGCACGTCCTCGAAGCGCACCTGCGAGCGGTCGATGACCTCGTCGGCGCCGAGCTCCGCCAGCCAGTCGACGTTGCGGGGCGAGCCTGTCGCGACCACCCGGGCGCCGAAGTGCCGCGCGAACTGCACCGCGAAGTGGCCGACGCCGCCCGCGCCCGCGTGCACCAGGACGACCTGGCCCTCGTGCGCCCGGCCGATGTCGACGACCATGCCCCACGCGGTGAGGGCGCTGACGGGCGTCGCCGCGGCCTCGACGTGCGAGAGCCGGGCGGGCTTCCGGGCGAGGCTCACGCTGGGGACGGCGATGTAGGGGGCGTAGCTGCCGGGCATCCGCGGCACCATAGCGAGGCCGAACACCTCGTCGCCCGGGTGCAGCGCGTGGTCCTCGTAGGGCGACTCGACGACGACGCCGCTGAAGTCGCGGCCGAGCACCGCGGGCAGGCTGCCGAGCGTCGGGCCGCCGGGCTCGCCCGCGCGGAGCCGCAGGTCGATGGGGTTCACGCCCGCGGCGACGACCTTCACGAGCACCTCCGAGTCGAGGCGGTGCGGCACCGGCACGTCGGCGACGTGCAGGACCTCGGGTCCGCCGGTCTCCGTGACGACGACCGCGCGCATGGTCTCCCCGCGCGGCGCGAGGGCGATGGCGGCGGCCGCCCGATCCCGCTCGGCCTCCGCGGCGACGCCGGCTCTGGACTGGATGACCTGGCTCATCGTGCGACCCCTCCTCGGAACGCGGCGGCGTGGTGGATCCCACCGCGCCCCCGCTCGTCCAGTGAAGTCGCCGCGTGAGTCGGGCGTGTTTCCGCGGTGTTCCCCGGGCGAGAAGAATGCCGAGGGCACTCGCCGACGGCGATGGGCCGCGCACCGGGCCAGGCGGTGCGGGCAGCGCGGCTCAGGCCAGGCCGCGGGCTCCCGCCGGCGCGTTCGCCATCCGCACGATGAGCGCGATGAGGTCGTTCGCCCGCGCCACCAGCGCGGCGATCTCCGCCTCGTCGCGGTCGATCCACTTCCACTTCGGGATGTCGTGCACGGGCACGAAGTCCACGTGCTGCTCCCAGACGATGAGCGAGCGGTCGGCACCGAGCACGTACTGCTGCCACCAGATCTGCCGCAGGTAGTTGCGCGGGATGCTCCGCCACGGCTTGGCGGTCGTCTTGATCTCCGCGAGCTCGAGCCGTCCGTCGGCCCGCAGGCCCACGCCGTCGGGGGTCGCGAGGTGCCGTCGCTGGCCCTCCGCGTGGAACAGGTGCGCGCTCGGGACGATGCCGTGCTCGGCCTCGACCCAGCGGGCGATCTCGGGCTCGCGCTCCCGGCCGTGGTCGGTGTAGCGGTTGCCGCCGAAGCCGGATCCGTAGAGCTTCTCGAGCGCGACGGCCTGCAGCGACGCGTCGGTCGCGAGGCGCGCGACGTCGGTCGCGGTGATGCCGAAGCTGCGGGCGCGGAGCCAGGCGACGCGATCCGACGAGTGGGCGAGGATGCGCGTCAGGTGCGGCGGGGGAGGAGGCGGCGCGGGGGCAGCGGGGGCGAGGTCGTCCTCCCAGGGGAAGGCCAGCATCTCGTCCGTCACGGGCTCCAGGGTACGCGCCGGATCCGGCACGGGCCGCCTCGACGCGGGCGGATCGTGCCGTCCCGAGGAGACGATGTCAACAGGTGATGCGCATCCGCCCAGGGCACGGAAGATCGTGCTAGAAAGACGTCGTCCCACCCACCCAGAGGAAGGAACGGCAATGTCACTGCTCATGGAGACGGCGGCGCCTGCGGCGCTGCCCACCACCGCGCCCGAGGTCGCCCCCGCGGCCGGAGGCGACGCGACGTCGGACGCGCTGCTGGCGGAGGCCTTCGGCTTCACCATCACGCACCGCGGCGCGGAGGAGGAGATCGTGATGGGCGACGTCACCCTGTGCTGCAGCACGACGTGCTCGTCGAGCGGCAACGGCCGGCAGCAGCAGCGCTGATCGCCCCCGCATGGATTCGTCGACCACGTACTCGGTGAGTCCCCGCTACGCCGTCGGGGAGGTGGAGGACACCCTCCACCTCCTCGGCGGTCGCGAGCTGGTCTCCCCGCAGCTGCCCTCGGGCGACGCCGTCTCCGCGGTGTCGCGCCTCCTCTCCCGTCCCTTCACCCGCGCGGACCTCGACCGGGCGTTCGCCGCGCACGCCCCCGCCGTGGCGCACCTGGTCGACGAGCTCGTGCTGCGCGACGTCGTGGTCGGGGCGCCGACCGGCTCCGCGGGATCCGTCCCCGACGAGCTGGCGCACGTGCTCGACGAGGCGCGGCGCAACGGCGGCGACCGCACCGGGCTCGGTCCCGTGCGGGATCCCGCCTCGCCCGCGCGGGTGGCGCTCGTGGGCGACATGATCCCGTCGCTGCTCACGGGCCTCGCGGAGGCGCTCCCCTCCGCCGAGCTCGGCGACGAGGACGACGCCGACCTGGTCATCGCGGTGGGCACCCGGCATGTCCTCCGTGACGTCGGGGCGCGCATGCACGTCGCCGGGCGCCCGTGGCTCCCCGTGCACCCGTTCGACGGCCGGTTCCAGCTCGTCGGGCCGGTCGTCGTGCCCGGCGAGGGGCCGTGCCTCGAATGCGTCGCGCTGCGCTGGGCGTCGACCACGCCGTTCGCCGCGGATCACGCCGCGGCGGCCGACGCGGTCGCCGTCGTGCCGCGCGACCCGAGCCTCGACGCCATCACGGCCGGGTTCGCCGCGCGCTACGCCGCCCGGTGGATCCACGCGCACGACTGGCTCGTCGCCAGCACCGTGCTCGTGATCGAGCCGAAGGTCATGGAGGCGGAGGCGCACGCCGTGTTCCGCGTCGCGCGCTGCGGCACGTGCGGCCCGCGCCCCTACGGCGGCGTGGCCTCGCCGTGGCGGGCATGAGCCGCGGCGGCGCGGGCGTCGTCAGCCCGTACACGGGACTCGTGGAGCACGCGCACCCCATGGCCTTCACGCCCGACGCCATCCCGGACGCGCTCTACTCGGGCCGCTCCGCGGACACGGGGTTCCTCACCGGCACGGAGACCGAGCGCTTCAGCATGGGGCCGGGCGGGTCCCGGATGGAGGCGCGCCGCTCCTGCATCGGCGAGGCCGTCGAGCGCATGTCGCTCGCGGGCGCGCCCGGCGGATTCCGCGCGCCCCTCGGGGCCGACGCCCGTCAGGTGGGGCCGGACGCCTTCCAGCGCTTCCATCCGACGCAGCGCGAGGATCCGGCCTTCCACTACGAGCGCGCCCAGCCGGGCGACCTCCTCACCTGGATGCCGGCGCGGTCGCTGCACCGGGGCACGACCGTCCACGTGCTGGCGCAGCTCGTGGTGTTCGACGACCCGCACCGCGCGGACGGGCACCGGGAGCCGCACGTGGAGCCGGCCACCTCGTCCGGCGTCGCGGCGGGGCCGCACTTCGGGTTCGCCGCGGGCCGCGCGGTGCTGGAGCTCATCGAGCGCGACGCGTTCCAGCGCATGTGGCTGCGCGGATCCACGCCCCCGGGCTTCGACTGGCGCGGCAGCCCGCGGCTGACCGACGCGACGCTCCGCGAGCTGGAGCGCCTGGAGGAGCTGTGCGGCCGGTTCGGGGCGTCGTTCTCGGTGCGCGTGCTGGACGCGGCGGCCGACGTGCCCGTCCTCCTCGCGGTCATGCGCAGCGACCGCATCGGCGTCGCGGTGGGCTGCGCGGCGGACTTCCGGCTCGACCGGGCGATCCTCAACGCGGTCCGCGAGGCGCTGCACACCCACAACTGGTGCCTGCGGCTGCTCGCGGAGCCGACGATCGACCCGGCCGACGTGGTCGAGTTCGAGGACCACATCCGGCTGCACTGCCGCCCATCGGCGCGCCCGCTCACGGCGGCGCTCGACGCGTCGGACGCGCGGGTCGCGGCCGTCGGCGGCCCGGCCAGCTGGGCGGAGGTCGTCGCCGGGCTCGACCGCGAGGGCATCGAGGTGCTGCTCGCGGACATCACGGCACCCGAGGTGCGCGCGGCCGGCTTCCACGTGGTGCGCGCGCTCAGCCCCGACCTGGTGGCGCTCGACGTGGTGCACGCCGCGCGGTTCCTCGGGCACCCGCGCCTCTATCGGCGGTGGCGCGACGGGCCCGCGATCGACGGGCCGGCCGACCTCGTCCGCGTCCCGCACCCGTTCCCGTGACGGCCTGCCCCGCCCGTCCCCGCCGCCGTCCCACCGCCCGCCGCACCAGGAGGATCCCATGAGCACCATCGAGACCGACGCCGCCCGCGACCGGGCGGAGGCCCCATCGGGTCCGTCCGCGGCGGCGGATCCCGGCACGCCCGCGTCCCCGCGCTCCCTCGGGAGCGTGGGGCCGATCTTCAGCGTCGGGGGCGCCGTCGACCGGCCCGCGGGCGACCCCGCTGAGGACTTCCACGAGGCGTCGAAGATCACGCGGATCACCCACCCCGGCTGGACCGACGTGCGGTACGCGCACCAGATGGCGAAGGAGGCGCAGGGCGTCGCGGACGCCGGTCCGGGCGGGGCCACCTCCGCGCCGCGGCTGCTCCCGGCCCGGCCCCTCCCGCGCGCGCTCCCGCTGCGGCACGAGCTGGGCACGACGCTGGCGGCGCGTCGGTCGGCGGAGCCGCGCACGCTCGGGCGGCCGGTCGAGCTGGCCGAGCTCGCCACGGTGCTGCGCCTCGCCTACGGCCCGCGCGGCGACGGCACGCCGGGGCGGTTCGTGCCCTCGGGCGGCGGGCTGTACCCGCTCGACCTGCACGTGGTCGCGCGCTCGGTGGTGGGGCTCGAGCCGGGGATCCACCAGCTCGACCCGCTGGAGGAGACGCTCGTCGACGTGTCCGGGCTCGATCGCGACGGGCGGCTCGCGCGCTTCCGCCGTGCCGCGCCGTCGCTCATGGCGCCGATCCCGGAGACCGCCGCCGTCACCGTCGTCATCACGGGCAGCTTCGAGCGCTCGCGCTGCAAGTACGGGCTCCGCGGCTACCGGCTCACGCTGCTCGAGGCGGGGCACGTGGGGCAGAACGCGCTCCTGGTCGCGACCGCGCTGGGGCTGCCGGTGCTGGGCTGGGTCGGCTTCGTGGACCACGAGCTCGACGCGGTGCTCGGGCTCGACGGGGTGACGCAGTCGTCCCTCTACGCGATCTCGTTCGGCGGCGCGGAGCCGGGCGCGCGGCGCTTCGCCGAGGAGGAGGCATCCCATGACTGACGCGGTGGAGCTCGAGGGGATCACCCGCACCTTCGGCCGGACGCGCGCGCTCGACGCCGCGTCCTTCTCCCTCGCGCCGGGGCTCGTGCACGCGCTGCTCGGGCCGAACGGATCCGGCAAGACCACGGCCATCGACGTGCTCACCGCGACCCGCCGCCCCGACGCGGGTCGGGCGCGCGTGCTCGGCCACGACGTGCGGCGCGGCGGGCCCACGGCGGCGCTCGTGGCCGTCATGCCGCAGGCGCTCGCGTTCCCCGAGTACCTGACGGTCCGCGAGGTGCTGGCGCTCGCGCTCGTGCCGCACGCCGCCGCGCTCACGCCGGCCGCGGCCATCGACCGGTTCGACCTCGACCGTCTCGCCTCGCGCCAGACCGGCGGGCTGAGCGGCGGCGAGCGGCGGCGGGTCGCGCTCGCGTGCGTGGTGGGTGCGGGGACGCCCGTCGTGGTGCTCGACGAGCCCTCCGCGGCGCTCGACATCCCCGGCCGAGCCGCCGTGCGCGACGCCATCGCCGCGGTCCGCGACTCCGGGCGCACCGTGCTCCTCGCGTCGCACGACATGGAGGAGGTCGCGGCGCTCGCCGACACCGTCGTCTGCCTCGACCACGGGCGGGTCGTCGGCCACTGGACCGCCGCCGACTTCCGCGGTCTGGCCGGCGTGCGGCGGATCGGCTTCGACGCGACCGCGGCTGAGGCGCGGCGCCTGCTCTCCTCCGGCGCGGTGCCCGAGGCGGGGGAGGAGCCGCGCGGCCTCGAACGGATCCGGTGGGTCATCGACACCGACCGCTCCGACGTCGTCGCCGGGCTCGTGCTCGCCGCCGTGCCGCAGCCCCGCCTCACGGTGGTGGAGCCGGGCCTCGGGGAGATCGTGGAGCGCGTGTTGGCGGGCGGCGCGGAGGCGATCCCCGCGGATCCGTCGCGCGCCGCCAATGCGATGGGAGGCACCCGATGACGACGACGTCCCGCCCCGCCGCCGCCCGTCGGTTCCCCATCTACCGCGCCCACGTCGTGAGCGAGCTCGCGCAGAACGCGCGCATGCCGGCGTTCGTGCTGCCGCTCCTCGCCTACCCCGTGCTCATCTACGCGGTCGTCGGCCTGCCGCAGGGCGGCCCGCCGAGCGCGCGGCTCAGCGTCCTGCTCGGCTACGTGCTGTTCTCGGTGCTCGGCACGGTGACGTTCCAGTTCGGCGTCGGCGTCGCCTCGGCCCGGGAGTCGCCGTGGGAGCGATGGCTGTTCACGGCGCCGGTGCCCGCGTGGATCCGGCTGGCCGCCAAGCTCACGGTCGCGTGCGTCTTCGGCGTCGTCTTCGTGATCCCGGTGGTCGCGGTCGGGATCCTCGTGGGCGGCGTCCGGGTGGATGCGCCCACCCTCGGCGCCGTCGCGCTCGCCGTGCTCGCCGGCGCCGTGCCGATGGCGCTGCTCGGCCTCGCGATGGGCTACTGGTTCCCGGCCCGCGGCGCGCTCGGCCTCGCCAACCTCGTGTACCTGCCGCTGTCGTTCGCGGGCGGCCTGTTCACGGGCGGCGACACGAGCGGCACGCCGTGGGCGTCGCTCACGGTGCTGCTGCCGACCGGCGCGTGGAGCACGCTGACGAGCGCCGCCGCCCGGCAGGACACGGCGGCGATGGGGATCCCGCTGATCCTCCTCGCGGCGTGGGCGGTGCTGCTCGGCGGCATCACGCTCGCGGGCTACCAGCGCACCCAGTCGGCGAACTTTCGCTGACGGCGCCCCGGGAGCGGGCGCGGCCCGGTGTGTAGCGTGGATCCCGCGCGCCGTCACCGGGCCGCGCCACCGCACCAGCACCAGCACCGTCACCGTCACCGTCGACGAGAGGGAACCATGCCCCAGATCACCACCCCCGTAGCGCTCTTCACCGGCCAGTGGGCCGACCTGCCGCTGGAGGAGGTCGCCCGGCTCGCGAGCGGCTGGGGCTTCGACGCCCTCGAGATCGCGTGCTCCGCCGAGCACCTCGACGTGTGGCGTGCGGCCGAGGACCCGGCGTACCTCCGCGGCCGCCTGGAGATCCTCGAGCGCCACGGCCTCCAGGTGCACGCGCTCTCGCAGCACCTCACCGGCCAGGCCGTGTGCGACGACCCCATCGACTTCCGGCACCAGGCGATCCTCCGCTCCAAGGTGTGGGGCGACGGCCAGGCCGAGGGCGTGCGGCAGCGCGCGGCGGAGGAGCTGAAGCTCACGGCGAAGGCGGCCGCCGGGCTCGGGGTCACGCGCGTGACGGGCTTCACCGGATCCCGCACCTGGCCGTACGTCGCGATGTTCCCGCCCGTGCCCGAGTCGGTCATCGACGCCGGCTACCAGGACTTCGCCGACCGCTGGAACCCGATCATCGACGTGTTCGACGACGAGGGCGTCCGGTACGCGCTGGAGGTGCACCCGAGCGAGATCGCCTACGACTACTGGACCACCCGTCGCACGCTCGAGGCCATCGGGCACCGCCCCGGCTTCGGCCTCAACTGGGACCCGAGCCACATGATGTGGCAGGGCATCGACCCGGTCGGCTTCCTCCTCGACTTCGCCGACCGGATCTACCACGTGCACGCCAAGGACACCCGGGTCACGTCGGACGGCCGCGGGGGCCGGCTCGGCTCCCACCTCCCGTGGGGGAACCCGCGCCGGGGCTGGGACTTCGTCTCGGTCGGCCACGGCGACGTGCCCTTCGAGCGCGCCTTCCGGGCGCTCCGGAGCATCGGCTACGACGGTCCCGTCTCGGTCGAGTGGGAGGATGCGGGGATGGACCGCCTGCACGGAGCCCCCGACGCCCTCGCGCAGGTGCGCTCCCTCCTCTGGCCGACGCCGGACAGCCTCTTCGACTCGGCGTTCGCGGCCAACCGCGACGACGCACCGGGCGCCGCACCCGCCGACGGCACCACCGGATCCACCGCGTGACGCTGCGCGACGGCCAGCTGGCCCGCCTCCTCGTCGTCGACGTGGAGACGGGCGCCGAGCGCATGGTCGCCGAATCGGCCGTGCTGCACATCGAGGCGCCGAACTGGACGCCCGACGGCCGCTGGCTCGTCGTGAACGCCGAGGGCGGGCTGTGGCGGCTGCCCGCACCGTCGGCCGAGGATCCGGATCCGGACCTCCCCGAACCCGCGGTCGACTTCCACGCGGTCGACCTCGGCGGCGTGCCGCCCATCAACAACGACCACGTCTTCTCGCCCGACGGCGCGCACGTCTACGTCTCCGGCCGCGACGGCCATCTCTACAGCGTCCTCTGGAACGACGGCGCGGGCGGCGAGGGCCGGCGCATCACGGCCGACCGGGATCCGGAGCTCGGCTTCAAGAACTACCTGCACGGCGTCTCGCCCGACGGCACGACGCTCAGCGTCATCGGCGGCCAGCTCGACGCGCGCGGCGAGTGGACCACGAACATCCACCTCGTGCCCGTCGACGGCGGCCCCACCACCCAGCTCACCGACGACGGCTTCCCCGACGACGGCGCCGAGTTCTCGCCCGACGGCGGCTGGCTCTACTTCAACTCCGAGCGCGGATCCGACCTCCCGGGCCACGCGCAGCTGTTCACGATGCGCACCGACGGCTCCGACACCCACCAGTTCACCTCCGACGAGCGCGTCAACTGGTTCCCGCACCCGTCGCCCGACGGCGAGCACATCGTCTACCTGTCCTTCCCGCCCGGCACGCTCGGCCACCCGGCCGACCGCGACGTGATCCTCCGCGTCATCGACCGGCAGAGCCACCGCACGCGCGACCTCGCGGCGTTCCCCGGCGGCCAGGGCACCATCAACGTCACCAGCTGGGCGCCCGACTCGCGCCGGTTCGCGTACGTCGCCTACCCGTTCGAGGCGCCGAGCCTGACCTGACCCGGGGTCGGGCGGCCCGGGCGCGCGATCCGCGGAGCGTAGGCGCAGGCATTTCCCCGGTATGGGGAGACCCTGCATGGGATCATGGAGGCGTCCGCGCGCCACCTAGCCGTTCCGATTCCCGTCGGCCTCATCACCGGAGACCCCCGTGAACATCACCACGACCACCTGGCTCATCACGATCGCGGTCACCATCGCGTTCTTCGTCTACGAGTTCTTCACCCACGTGCGCAAGCCGCACGAGCCCACCATCGGCGAGTCCGCCCGCTGGTCGGCCTTCTACATCGGCCTCGCCCTGATCTTCGGCGTCGGCATCGGCGTCACCAGCGGCTGGGGCTACGGCGGCGAGTACTTCGCCGGCTACCTCACCGAGAAGGCCCTGTCGATCGACAACCTGTTCGTGTTCCTGCTGATCATGACCGGGTTCGCCGTGCCGCGGAAGTACCAGCAGAAGGTGCTGATGATCGGCATCGTCATCGCCCTGATCATGCGCGCCGGCTTCATCGCGCTCGGCGCCGCCCTCATCGAGAACTTCTCCTGGGTCTTCTACATCTTCGGCGCGCTGCTGTTCGTGCTCGCGTACCAGCAGATCAAGGGCGACCACGGCGGCAACGCGGCGGACAACCTGTTCGTGCGCATCGCCCGCCGGATCCTGCCCGTCCACGACGACTTCGTCGGCGACCGCTTCACCACGAAGATCGACGGCAAGCGCTTCGTCACCCCGCTGCTGCTCTGCGTCATCGCGATCGGCTTCGTCGACCTGGTGTTCGCGCTCGACTCGATCCCCGCCATCTACGGCCTCACGAACGAGGCCTACATCGTGTTCACCGCGAACGCCTTCGCGCTGATGGGCCTCCGCCAGCTGTACTTCCTCATCGGCGGCCTGCTCGAGCGCCTCGTGTACCTGTCGCAGGGCCTCGCGGTGATCCTCGCGTTCATCGGCCTCAAGCTGGTGCTGCACGCGATGCACGTCAACGAGCTGCCCTTCATCAACGGCGGCGAGCCGATGCTGTGGGCGCCCGAGATCCCGATCTGGTTCTCGCTCCTCTTCATCGGCGCGACCATCACGGTCGCCACGGTCGCGAGCCTCGCGAAGACCCGCGGCGACAAGCAGAAGAAGGATCGCGCGAGCGTGGACGGCGAGACCGTCACGCGCGCGACGGACGAGAAGCACTAGCCCCGCGCACCTCTGCATGATCCGGGCCCGGCGCACCACGCGCCGGGCCCGTCGTCGTGCGGGGCCGCGTGCACGGCCCCGACGCTCCCGATGGTGCCGCCCGTGCGCTGCCCGCTCGCCTGGTGCGTCGACCTGCCAGCATCACGCGGTGCCCGACGATCCCGACGCCCCGACCCGCGCCCGCCTCCTGTGGGACGAGGGCGAGCGGGCCGAGGCCCTCGCCGTCCTCAAGGAGCACCTCCGGGACGAGCCCCACGACACCGGCGCCCGGCTCGCCCTCGCGGATCTGTACCGCGAGCTCATCGCGCCCGACCAGGCCGGCCGCTGGGGCATCGCGTCCCCCGGCTGGACCACGGAGGTGGAGCGCGACCGCCTCGCGCGCATGATCGCGCACTCCGGGATCGTCGACCACGAGATCCCGGAATTCCTGGCGCTGCCCGCGGAGGCGATCGAGGACGCGGAGCGGAGCGAGATCGCCGCGCTGCTCCCCGAGATCGAGCGGTACCGCGCGCACTTCGCCGACCCCGCGCGCACGACCCGATGGGAGCGGAAGGCGGCGCGCACCCGGGCGGGGCTGCCTCGTCCTCGCGCGGACCGCACACCCCGCGCGCACCGTGCTTCCGACGTGGTCGAGCACGTCTCCGATGCGCTCTGGTTCATCAGCGGGGCCCTCCTCGTCCTCGGCGTCATCGTGGTGTGGGTGGGCGCGCTCTTCGGCGCGAGCGTCACCGCCCTGGCCCGCTGGACGGTGGTCCTGACCCTCGCGCTGCTCGCGGTCGCGTGCGTCATCCGGGCCGTCACGCTGTGGGTGGAGGAGCGCGAACGACTCGGGCGCGATCCGTCGCCGGCCGACGTCGACGTCGCACCCTGGATCATCGGCGGCATCGTCCTGGCCATCGCCGTCGCGGGTCTCGTCGCGGCGGGCCTCCGGAGCGGCGGCCCCCTCCCGTTCTGAGGCCCACCCTCGCACTGTCCGACGAAGCCCGCGCATGGCCGCCTCATGGTCGGTTCATAGGTACATCCGCATGATGGATCCCGTGACCACCGCGACGCCCTCCGGATTCCAGCCCGCCGCCGCCCCGCAGCCCCGCCTCACCCGCGCCGACGGGTCGCCCATCCGGGTGCTCGTCGTCGACGACGAGGCGTCCCTCACCGATCTGCTCCAGATGGCGCTCCGCTACGAGGGGTGGCAGATCCGCACGGCCGAGAACGGGCACCAGGCGCTCGCCACCGCGCGCGAGTTCAAGCCGGACGCCGTGGTGCTCGACATCATGCTGCCGGACCTCGACGGGCTCCAAGTGCTGTCGCGGCTGCGCGCCGACGCCGAGGACATCCCCGTCCTCTTCCTCACCGCGAAGGACTCGCTCGACGACCGGCTCGCGGGCCTCACCGCGGGCGGCGACGACTACGTCACCAAGCCGTTCAGCCTGGAGGAGGTCGTGGCCCGGCTGCGCGGCCTCATCCGCCGCTCGACGCTCGTGGTGAGCGACAGCGTCGACCCGGTGATCCGCGTCGGCGACCTCACGCTCGACGAGGACAGCCACGAGGTCGCCCGCGCCGGCGACCCCATCGAGCTCACCGCGACCGAGTTCGAGCTGCTCCGCTACCTGATGCGGAACCCGCGCCGCGTGCTGAGCAAGCTGCAGATCCTCGACCGCGTGTGGAGCTACGACTTCGGCGGCAAGTCGAGCGTGGTCGAGATCTACATCTCCTACCTGCGGCGCAAGATCGACGCCGGGCGGAACCCGATGATCCACACGGTGCGCGGCAGCGGCTACATGCTCAAGGCCGCGGAGTGACCCCGCCGGACGCCCCGACGCGGAGCACCCCGCCGCTGCGCGATCGGCTCGCCACCGCGGCGCGCGGCATGACCCTGCGTCGCCGCCTCGTCCTCAGCGTCGTGGGGCTGCTGGCGCTCGCGAGCATCCTCATCGGCACCGTGAGCATCCTGGCGCTGCGGACGTCGCTGATGCAGCAGGTCGACCAGCAGCTGCAGGCCACGGCGGCACGCTCGCAGGACTTCGTCGACCGCGATCCGGGCGGCTACGGCAGCTTCCCCGGGGCGCCCGGTGGGCTCGGCGCGTTCGGGCAGCAGGTCGGCACGATCAGCGCGACCATCGTCGACGGCGTCGTCGTCTCGGGCGGGTACATCGCCGACCGCGACGCCGCCGAGGGCGAGCCGGGTGGCGCCGGCACTGTGGAGCTCACGCAGGTGCAGAGCCAGAAGCTGCAGAGCGTGCCCACGGACGGGGTCCCGCGCACGGTCGACCTCGGCGGCGCGCTCGGCAGCTACCGGCTCATCGGCGAGACCTCGTCGTCGGGCGCGACCATCGTCACCGGACTGCCGACGAAGCCCGCCGACGACGTGGTCGAGCAGCTCATCCTCGTGATCACGGTGGTCGCCGCCATCACGCTGGCGCTCGCCGCGATCCTCGGCACCCTCATCGTGCGGCGCGCGCTGCGGCCGCTCGACCGCGTCGTCGACACGGCGACCCACGTGGCCGCCCTCGAGCTGGACCGCGGCGACGTCGCGCTCGAAGCGCGCGTGCCCGCATCCGACACCGACGAGCGGACCGAGGTCGGCCGCGTGGGCGCCGCGCTCAACGGCCTGCTCGGGCACGTCTCCGCCGCGCTGTCGTCGCGGCAGGCGAGCGAGGCCAAGGTGCGGCGATTCGTGTCGGACGCGAGCCACGAGCTGCGCACGCCGCTCGCCTCCATCCGCGGCTACGCCGAGCTCACGCGTCGCGGGCCGCACCAGCTGCCCGAGGACGTGACGCACTCGCTGTCGCGCATCGAGTCGGAGTCGGTGCGCATGACCACGATCGTCGAGGACCTCCTCCTCCTCGCGCGCCTCGACGAGGGGCGCGAGCTGGAGTCGGATCCGGTCGACCTCACGCGCATCCTCCTCGACACGGTCAGCGACGCGAGCGCGGCGGGTCCGGATCATGACTGGGACCTCGACCTGCCGGACGACTCCGTGAGCGTCCCCGGCGACGACGCGCGGCTCCGCCAGGTGGTCGTCAACCTGCTCGCGAACGCGCGCACGCACACGCCGGCCGGCACACGAGTCGTCGCGTCGCTCGCGGTGGAGGGCGCCGGGCCGGAGGCGCACGCCGTGATCCGCGTGACCGACGACGGACCCGGCATCCCGCCCGCCTTGCAGGAGAACCTGTTCGAGCGCTTCGTGCGCGGCGACGGATCCCGTGCACGCTCGACCGGCGGCACGGGCCTCGGCCTCGCGATCGCGCAGGCGATCGTCGCGGCGCACCACGGTGCCGTGTGGGTGGAGTCGGAGCCGGGCCGCACGGTCTTCGGCGTGCGGCTGCCGCTGGTGCGGCGTGCGGCGGAGGCGCGAGTGGCCGCGGGTGCCGAGGCGGATCGTTGGGCGCCGCCGTCGGGCGCGCCCGTCGCGGATCGTCCGGGGCCGCCTGCGGCGAGCTGATCCGGCGGGGATCACCTCCCGAAGTACTCCAGCGCGTTCATCCCGGAGGCCATCGCGAGCAGGACACCGAGGAAGACAGGCCAGAACAGCAGGAGGGACGCGGTGCGGTGACCGCGCCCTCCGGTGATGCTCGCGAGGACCAGGAAGACGAGCGTCGCCCCGTGCGCCCACATCGAGCACGGGAGGAGACGGAGGGTCTCCGCGATCTGCGCGTCGTCGTACAGGACGCCTCCTCTCTCGTCGAAGCGCGGCGGGAGGGTCGCGGCGAGGTCGCTGAGGATGAGGAGCCCGTTCGTCCACGCCGAGACGCACAGCAGGAGCGCTCCCATCGCGATCGCGACGTGCGCCATGCGGTGGTCGGGGGCCGTCCACACCGGTAGCCGCGGGGGCGGCGGCAGGTCGCGCTCGGGCCAGCGCGTCCGGGCGGAGAGGAGCGGGTGGACCGCGCTCGGGTCCGCGAACTCGGGATCGTCGGGGCCGGTGCTCATGCGGTTCGCGCTCCTCCGTGACCCGCCGGTGCGCGCCTCCCCTCGACCGTGCGGACGGCGCTCGCCGCGGCCGAGCCCCGTGCGGACCACCCGGGTCGCCCGGCGTGATGACGCCGCGTGGCCCGCGCGACGGACGCCCACGCAGGTCGGGGGCGCAGGATCGGGGCATGGATCCCGTCCGCCGCCTCATGTTCTGGCTGCGCGTGCCGTTCGTCGCGGACGCGGCGCTCGTCGTCATCGGGATCGCGCTCCTCGTCGGCGGCGACGGGGTCGGCTGGTGGGTGCTCGTCTTCGCCGGGCTGCGCGCGGTGGTGGGCGTGGTCGCGATCGTGTGGATCGCGCCGCGGATGATCGCGCGGCTCGCTCCCGGGTCCGAGCCGCCCGCCCCGGACGCGGGGGACGCCCGTCGCTAGGCTGGACCCCTGATCCGGGCTCCCGTGCCGCGGATCGAGAGGGTCATCACCGTGAGCGCAGAGCCAGTCGTCGTCGAGTCCGCGGAGCCCGCAGGCGGCGTCACCGTGCGACGCGCGCGCACCGGCGACGTGCCGCGGATCCAGCAGCTCGTCGAGCCGCTCGTGATGGAGGGCATCCTCCTCGGCAAGGACCTCGTGGTGCTCTACGAGAACGTGCAGGAGTTCCGGGTCGCGGTCGACGCGTCCGGCGAGGTCGTCGGCTGCGGCGCGCTGCACGTGATGTGGGAGGACCTCGGCGAGATCCGCACCCTCGCGGCCGCCCCGCACACGCGCGGCACCGGCGTCGGCCACGCGATCCTCGCGCGCCTCGAGGACGACGCCCGCGAGCTCGGCCTCAGCCGCCTGTTCTGCCTGACCTTCGAGGTCGGCTTCTTCTCGCGCCACGGGTACCACGAGGTCGCGGAGTCGATCATCGCGCAGGAGATCTACTACGAGATGCTCCGCTCGCACGACGAGGGCATCGCCGAGTTCCTCGACCTCTCCCGCGTGAAGCCGAACACCCTCGGCAACACGCGCATGCTCAAGGCGCTCTGAGCCGATCCAGCGGATCCACCTGACGCGCCGCCGCACGCCCGGGCGCGCCGACCGGGTGCGCGCCGGGCCCGCGAATAGCCTGTGGTCATGTCCTCGACCTCGCCCGGAGGCCGCCCGTCCGCGGCCGTGTACCGCCGTCGCCGTCTGCTCGCGCTGCTCGTCGTCGTGGCCGTGATCGCCGTCGTCGTGATCATCGTCTCGAACCTCGGCCGCGGCACGGCTGACACCGCCGCCCCCGGCACGACGCCCAGCGACGCCGCCGCCCCCGACGGCGACTCGGGCGACGCCGCCGCGGAGGCCGCCCCCGATCCCACCCCGAGCGCCACCGCGAGCGCCGGCACGGAGACCAACGCCGACGGATCGTGCGCCGCGGGCCAGCTGACCGTGACCCCCGTCACCGACGCCGCCTCCTACAAGGCGGGCGTGCTGCCCAAGCTCTCCTTCACCGTGACGAACACGGGCATGGAGCCCTGCACCGCCAACCTCGGGACGACCACGCAGGTGTTCACGATCTCGAGCGGATCCGACGTCTACTGGAAGTCGACCGACTGCCAGACGGGCGCGGAGGACGCCGAGGTCGAGCTCGCCGCCCGCACGCCGCAGACGTCGTCGCCGTTCGAGTGGTCGCGCCAGCGGTCGTCCACCACCACGTGCCAGGAGAAGCAGCGCCCGACCGTGCCCGCGGGCGGCGCGACCTACACGCTGTCGGTCGAGGTGGCCGGCGTGAAGAGCGCCGAGCCGAAGTCGTTCCTGCTCTACTGACGCGCGCGGTGGCCGGTGCCCATGTGCGCACATGAGCACGATTCCCAATTGGATGCATCCATTGCAATCCATGCATGCGTCTGTCATCCTGATGTTCCACCGACCGAAGGACGCATCATGACCGACACCACCGAGACCCACGCCGAGCACACCGTCGCCGAGCACCAGCACGGCACCGACTGCGGTCACGAGGCCGTCACGCACGAGGACCACGTCGACTACGTCCACGACGGCCACAAGCACGCCAAGCACGCCAAGCACGGCGACCACTACGACGAGCACTGATCCCACGCGCGACGACGCGCGAGGATCGACACGGGGACCGGGCCACGAGGCCCGGTCCCCGTCGTCGTCTCCCGCCGAGGCGTCCGTCCCCGTCCCCATAGGATCGACCAGATGACCTACCCACCCGCCGGCTTCGAGCAGGCAGCCGACCTCTTCAAGGCGCTGTCCTCGCCGTCGCGCCTCGGCCTCATCGGGCTGCTGGCATCCCGGAAGATGAGCGTGTCGGAGCTCGTCGAGGAGTCGGGGCTCTCGCAGCCGCTCGTCTCGCAGCACCTGCGCGTGCTGCGATCGTCCGGGCTCGTGACCGTAGAGCGTGACGGCCGCATCGCCCGCTACGAGGTGGCGGACACGCACGTGACGCATGTGGTGGACGACGCCGTGGCGCACGTGCGGGAGCACGCGGACGGATCCGTCGACGCGGGCTGAGCTCGGAGCCCGGGCTGCGCGGGTCGCCCGGCCCGCGGATCAGAACGCCTCGTCGAGCTCCTTCTCCCGCTCGCTCTTCGCGAGGGAGAACGCGCGGCCGAGCGCGGAGAACAGCGGCCCCCACTCGGCGTCCACGATCTGCGTGAAGCCGAGCCGCCGCGCCTCTGCCGCGCGCTGCGGCGCCGACGTGACGCCGCGGATCTCGCCCGCGAGGCTGATCTCGCCGAACGCCGCGAGGTCGTGCGGCATGGCCTTGCCGTTGACGGCGGAGACGAGCGCGACGGCGATGGCGAGATCCGCCGCCGGTTCGGTGAGCCGTACGCCGCCGACGGTGGACACGTAGACGTCGCGATCCGAGAGCCGCACGTTGGCGCGCTTCTCGAGAACGGCGAGGAGCATCGCGACGCGCGACGCATCCACCCCGTTGACCACCCGGCGCGGCTGCGGCGCCTTCGTGTCGACGACGAGCGCCTGCACCTCCACCGGTAGGGCGCGACGGCCCTCCATCGCGACGGTGACGCAGGTGCCGCTCACCGAGTGGACGCCGCGCGAGAGGAACATGCCGCTCGGATCCGGCACCTCGACGATGCCGTCGCCCGCCATCTCGAAGCAGCCGACCTCGTCAGTGGGGCCGAAGCGGTTCTTGAGCGCGCGGATGAAGCGCAGCGACGTCTGCCGGGCGCCCTCGAACTGGCACACGACGTCGACCAGGTGCTCGAGGAGTCGCGGGCCGGCGATGGATCCGTCCTTCGTGACGTGGCCGACGAGCAGCAGGGGCAGGTCGCGCTCCTTGCAGACGCGGATGAGGGTGACGGCGACCTCGCGCACCTGGCCGGGGTGGCCGGGTAGGCCGTCGGACGTGCTGCTGGAGACGGTCTGCACGGAGTCGACGATGAGGAGGTCGGGCGACACCTGCTCGATGTGCCCGAGGATCGTGCCGAGGTCGGTCTCGGCCGCGATCATGAGCGACTCCTGCAGCCCGCCCGTGCGCTCGGCGCGCATGCGCACCTGCGCGACGGACTCCTCGGCCGTGACGTAGAGGACCTTCGCGCCCTTCGCGGCGGCGCGCGCCGCGACCTCGAGCAGCAGCGTGGACTTGCCGACACCGGGCTCGCCGCTCATGAGGATGGCCGCGCCCGGGACGATGCCGCCGCCGAGCACCCGGTCGAGCTCGCCGACGCCGCTCGGCATGTGGCTGGCGGACGCGGTGCCGACGTGCATGATCGAGCGCGCCTGGCTGGATCCCGCGGGCGTGAGCGTGGTGACCCGGCCGGCCGCCGCGGGCGTCTGCGACACCTCGGCGACGGTGTTCCAGCTCTGGCACTCGGCGCACCGGCCGACCCACTTCGGCGTGGTCCACCCGCACTCCGAGCAGCGGTACGTGGAGTGGATGCGGGCCATGCGGGGGACTCTACCGGCGGGCACCGACATGGGCGGACGCACCTCTAGGGAAGGGTCCAGCGCTACGTCTGGACAGGCTGTGGCGAAGGGCCGGAGGGGGCGCGGGAGGGTCGACTACACACAGCTAGGTTATGGGAACTTCGCGCGCGCCATGCAGTGCGCAAGCCCCAGAAAGGGGCTGGCTGACCCCGGCGGATATTAAGCAGATCCTACATAGCGAGGTTCGCCAGTGATACATTAAAAACGGATGTAGGCTTCAGATTGCCTGCGAGCTCACTGGCGCCACTTAGTGCCATATCTGAGACGGGAGTTTGGGTGTGTAACGCTGCTAGGGTCTACAAAGTAAAAGTTGTAGAACACCCTGATATATTGCGCATGGGTACCAAGACGGTATCTGCGCCTGCTTTGCAGTTCGCTCACGATGAGGTGCTGCGGATACGCGCCTCGTTGTCAGCTTCCATGGTGAACGTGCAATCTAGAGCGGTGGCCCTCTTTGGAGTCGGAGCTCTAGCGGCAGCACTTGCCGGCGTGTCGTCAACAAACCCTTTTTGGTGGGCGTCAGTCACGTTCTTCTTTATTGCCGCTCTTGCTGGCGCCGGCGCAATGGCCCCGCGTAAAGGAATCGTGCAAAGTCCCGAAAAAATCTTGAAAGACGCGTCGGATAAGACCGCGCTCGACTTCCAGCGGGAATTGGTCAATGGACTTCTTGCGGAGTGTAAAACCTACATGAAATCTGTTAAGCATCAAAGCTTTTGGCTAAATGTGGGTATAATCAGTTTCGTAGTAGCGGTAGTTTCGCTAGTCGTCACACGCTTGGCAGTCTGATATTAGAAAGGGAAACAACGTTGTCCGACAATACAAATAACGATAATGTGCAAGATGCGACTGGGGGCCTTGGATCCAGTGCCGAGGATGAAGAGCTACCCGTAGAAGATCGTATTCTTGAGGGAAGTAATAGAGAGGATGATGGCGACGCAACCATCAAACTCAACGGCAAGTAGCGAGCGCGTCAGCGCCCCGACACCTCCAGCGCGCGAACCGTCGCCGGGAGGAAGGGCAGGAACGCGCTCGCCCAGACGCGGTAGCCGCGGTCGTTCGGGTGGAAGAGGTCTCCAGCGGCCTGGACGAGCGCGAGCACGGCCGTCTGGCGGCGGGTGATGCGGTGCAGCGGAGCGAGGCGGAGGCCGCGGTCGGTGGCGAGGCGGCGGACGATCTCGTTCGCGACCCGCACCTTGCGCTCGCTGGCGGGGAAGTGGAAGCACGGCAGGTCGGCGACGACGGTGGTCGGCGGGACGGCGTCGAGGATCCGGCCGAGGGCGTCCTCGAACGCGACCGGCTTGAACGCGGCGATGTCGTTGGCACCGATGGCGAGGGTCACCACGTCGGGCTGCAGCTTCGCGAGGCGGGGGAGCTGGTACTCGACGAGGTCCCGGACGCGGGCGCCCGAGACGCTGAGGTTGACGGTGCGGACCGAGCGGCCGCTGAGCGCGCGGATCCGGTCGGCGAGGATCCCGACGTACCCGTTGACGGGCCGGCTCGCGCCGATGCCCTGCGCGGTCGAGTCGCCGAGCGCCACGTAGAGGAGGTCGCCCTCGAGCTGCGCGTGCTCGCGCCACCAGGCGGAGTTCACGGGCAGCGTCTCGTTGAGGACCGCGGCGCGTTCGCGGCGGCCGGCCTCGAACCGGCGCGGCACCACGAGGGCGGCGGCGGCGAGGCCGCCGAGCGCGGCGGCGGCGGAGGCGAGGAGGGCGGCGGGACGGGCGGAGCGGGTGGATCTCTGGGGCACCACGGGAGCCTACGCTCGTGGGTCCGCACGTCGCCTGGTCGTGCGTGACGTGGCCGAGGCGTCCTCCGGCGCGCGCCCCGCCCCCGCCGGCACGAACCGGTACCCCATCCCGGGATCTGTCAGCAGGTGCCGCGGATGCGCGGGGTCCGGCTCGAGCTTCTTGCGCAGCTGCGCCACGTAGAGGCGGAGGTAGCCGCTGTCGTTCACGTGCGTCGGGCCCCAGATCTCGGTGAGGAGGGTCTGCCGGGAGACGAGCCGGTCGGGGTTGCGAACGAGCAGCTCGAGCACCTGCCACTCGGTGGGGGTGAGGCGCACGCGCTGGTCGGCACGTGTGACGACGCGGGCGGCGAGGTCGACCGTCACGTCGGCGAAGGAGACGGTGGCCGAGCGGTCCTCGTCGGCGGCGGCCCGGCGGCCGAGGGCGCGGATCCGGGCGAGCAGCTCGTCGATGGAGAACGGCTTCGTGACGTAGTCGTCGGCGCCCGCGTCGAGGGCCTCGACCTTGTCGGCGGCGCCGGATCGGCCGGAGACCACGAGGATCGGCGCGGTCGACCACAGTCGGAGCGCCTGGATCACCTCGACGCCGTCGAGCCGGGGCATGCCGAGGTCGATCATGTAGAGGTCGGGCTTCTCGGCGACGGCCGCGCGGATGGCGGCGGCGCCGTCCTCCGCGGTGACGATGTCGTAGCCGAGGCTCGTGAGGGTGATGCGCAGCGCCCGCAGGATCTGCTGGTCGTCGTCGGCGATGAGGATCTTCACGCGGACACCTCCGAGGCGGTCGTGGGGATGTCGGCGGGAGCGGGTGGATCCGCGACGGGCTCGGCGTCCGCCCGGCACGCGGGCAGCGCGACCACCATCGTGAGGCCGCCGCCCGGGGTGTCCTCGGCGGTGAGCGTGCCGCCCATCCCCTCGGTGAAGCCCTTCGAGAGCGCGAGGCCGAGGCCGAGGCCGGACGCGTTGTCGGTGTCGCCGAGGCGCTGGAACGGCACGAACATGTCGTCGCGGCGCTCGGGCGCGACGCCGGGGCCGTGATCCACCACGCGGATCTCGACCGACTCGGCGAACGCGCTCGTGCTGAGGCGCACGGGCACGCCGTCGGGCGCGTGCCGCACGGCGTTGCTCAGCAGGTTGACCACCACGCGCTGGAGGAGGCCCGGATCCGCGACCGCGCCCGGGAGGTCGGGCGCGACATCGAGCACGGCGTCGGCGGGCCCGAGGTCGAGCTCGTCGAGGGCGGCGAGCACGACGTCGTCGAGGTCGACGTCCATGAGGCGCACGCCGAGGACCCCGGCCTGCACGCGGCTGACGTCGAGGAGGTCCGTGACGAGGTCGGCGAGCGTGCCGAGGCTCTCCTCCGCGGTGGCGAGGAGCTCCTCGCGGTCGCCGTCGGCCCACCGCATGCCGGGGGAGCGGAGGGCCGTGACGGCGGCGGTCGCGGCGCTGAGCGGCCGGCGGAGGTCGTGGCTGACGGCCGAGAGCAGGGCCGTGCGCACGCGGTCGGTCTGGGCGAGCGGGCCGACCTCGCGGGCCGTGTCGGAGAGGTCGCGGTGCTCGAGCGCGGCGTCGAGCTGCGCGGCGATGACGCGGAGGAGCCGGCGGCCGGACGCCTCGAGGTCGTCGCCGTAGAGGGTGAGCACGCCGCGGGATCCCACGGGCACGTCGGTCGCGGCGGCGCCGGTGACGACGCCGTCCCACGCGATCGTCTCGTCGCGGTCGACGAGCTTCACGCCCTGCAGGCCGAACGCCTCGCGCGTGCGGCTGACGAGCGCGTGCACGGCGCCCTCGCCGCGGAGCACGGATCCCGACACGGTCGCCAGCAGCTCGGCCTCGGCGGCCGCGCGGCGGGCGAGGCGGGTGCGCCGGGCGGCCTGGTCGACGATCCAGCTGACGAGCAGCGCGATGACCACGTAGAGCACGAGCGCGAGCAGGTGCAGCGGCTCGTCGACGGTGATCGTGTAGAGCGGGTCGATGAAGAAGTAGTCGAGCGTGAAGCCGGAGAGCACGGCCGCGAACAGGGCCGGCCAGATCCCGCCGACGAGCGCGACGAGCACCACGAGCAGCTGGTAGGAGAGCACGTCGCTCGTGATGGAGTCGTCCGAGCGCGTGGCCGAGAGCAGCCAGGCGAGCAGGGGGCCGCCGCCGAGCGCGAGCAGCCCGCCGAGGATCCGGCGCCGCATGCTGAGCGCCCCGCCCCGGATGCGCGGCAGCCGGAAGCGCCCGCCCGCGGCCGCGTGCGTGACGATGTGCACGTCGATGTCGCCGGACTCGCGGATCACCGTGGCGCCGATGCCGGGCCCGGTCGCCGCGGCGGCGAGGCGGCTGCGGCGGCTCACGCCGAGCACGAGCTGCGTGGCGTTGGACGCGCGGGCGAACTCCACGAGCGCGCGCGGGATGTCGTCGCCGACGACCTGGTGGTAGCTGCCGCCGAGCGAGTCGACGAGCGCGCGCTGGCTGGCGAGCGCCTCGGGGCTGCCGGAGCGCAGGCCGTCCTGGCTGGAGACGTGCACGGCCATCAGCTCGCCGCCGGCGGAGCGGGCCGCGATCCGGGCGCCGCGGCGGAGGAGCGTCTCGCCCTCGGCGCCGCCGGTGAGCGCCACGACCACGCGCTCGCGGGCCTCCCAGCGGGCGTCGATCCCCTTCTCGTCGCGATAGGCGGCGAGCGCGGTGTCGACCTCGTCCGCGAGCCAGAGGAGCGCGAGCTCGCGGAGCGCGGTGAGGTTGCCGAGCCGGAAGTAGTGGGAGAGGGCCGCGTCGATCCGCTCGGCCGGGTACACGCGCCCGCCGGCGAGCCGGTCGCGCAGGGCCTCGGGCGCCAGGTCGATGACCTCGATCTGGTGCGCCTCGCGGAGCACGCGGTCGGGGATCGTCTCGCGCTGCGGCACCCCGGTGATCTTCTCGACCACGTCGTTGAGCGAGGCGATGTGCTGGATGTTGACGGTGGAGATCACGTCGATGCCGGCGTCGCGGATGAGGTCCACGTCCTGCCAGCGCTTCTCGCTCCGGCCGCCGGGGGCGTTCGTGTGGGCGAGCTCGTCGACCAGCGCGATGGTGGGCCGACGGGCGATGACCGCGTCCACGTCGAGGTCCGTGATCTCCACCCCGCGGTGCGACACCTCGCGCCGCGGCAGGATCTCCAGCCCCTCGAGCATCGCCGCCGTGGCGGCGCGGCCGTGGGTCTCCACGACCGCGACCACCACGTCGGCGCCCTCGTCGCGCAGCCGCCTGCCCTCCTCGAGCATCGCGTAGGTCTTGCCCACGCCCGGCGCCGCTCCCAGCAGCACCCGCAGTCGACCGCGCTTCATGTCTTCTCTTCCTTGCCCGCGTGGTGCGGGCGTCAGCCGCCGAGGCCGGCGAGCGCGATGTTCAGCTCGAGCACGTTCACGGTCGGCTCCCCGAGGTAGCCGAGGTCGCGGCCCTGCACGTGCGCGTCGACGAGGCGCTCGACCTGCTGCTCGGGGATGCCCCGGGCCTCCGCGACGCGCGTCACCTGCTCCCGAGCGTATTCCGGGCTGATGTGCGGATCGAGCCCCGACGCGGATGCGGTGAGCGCGTCGGCCGGGATGGTGCTCGGATCCACGCCGTCGGACTCCGCGATGGCGGCCTCGCGGTCCTCGATGGAGGAGACCAGGTCGTCGTTCTCGGGGCCGAGGTTGCTGCCGCTCGACGCGGACGCGTCGTAGCCGTCGCCCGCGGCCGAGGGCCGGGACTGGAACCACTCCGGGAGGGCGTCGCCGTCGGAGTCCTGGAAGGACTGGCCGATCAGCGAGGAGCCGACGACCTGCCCGTCGGCGGAGACGAGCGATCCGTCCGCCCGCGCGGGGAGCGCGAGCTGGCCGATGCCCGTGACGACGGCCGTGTAGCCGACGCCGAGGACGACGGTGAGGACGGCCATCGCGCGGACGGCGACGCCGGCGGTGCGGAGGGACTGGCGGGGGGAGGACATGCGCTTCCTTCTATCGGTGACGTGAGGTGATCGGGGAGGGGATCAGAAGCCGGGGATCAGGCTGACGACGAGGTCGACGAGCTTGATGCCGATGAACGGCGCGATCACGCCGCCGACCCCGTAGACGAGCAGGTTCCGGCTGAGCACCTTGGAGGCGCTGAGGGGCCGGTACGCGACGCCCTTCAGGGCCAGCGGGATGAGCGCCACGATGATCAGCGCGTTGAAGACGATCGCGGAGAGGATCGCGGACGCCGGCGAGTGCAGCTGCATCACGTTGATCACCGCGAGCTGCGGGAAGACACCCGTGAACATCGCGGGGATGATCGCGAAGTACTTCGCCACGTCGTTCGCGATGGAGAACGTGGTGAGCGCGCCGCGGGTGATGAGCAGCTGCTTGCCGATCCGCACGATGTCGATGAGCTTGGTCGGGTCCGAGTCGAGGTCGACCATGTTGCCGGCCTCCTTCGCGGCCGACGTGCCCGTGTTCATCGCGACGCCGACGTCGGCCTGCGCGAGCGCGGGCGCGTCGTTGGTGCCGTCGCCGGTCATGGCGACCAGGCGGCCGCCCTCCTGCTCCTTGCGGATGAGCGCGAGCTTGTCCTCGGGAGTGGCCTCGGCGAGGTGGTCGTCCACCCCGGCCTCGGCGGCGATGGCGCGGGCGGTGAGCGGGTTGTCGCCCGTGATCATCACCGTGCGGATCCCCATCGCCCGCAGCTCCGCGAAGCGCTCCTTGAGGCCGTCCTTCACGACGTCCTTGAGGTGCACGACGCCGAGCACGCGGCCGGCGCCCGCCGGGTCCTTCATCGCGACGACGAGCGGGGTGCCGCCGCCGTTCGAGATGGCTTCGACGGCCGCGGTCAGCTCGGCGTGCAGCGTCGAGGGCAGCGGGCGGCCGCCCTCCTCGAGCCACGCGATGACGGCGGACGAGGCGCCCTTGCGGACGACCGTGCCGTCGGGCAGGTCGACGCCGGACATGCGGGTCTGCGCGGTGAACGGCACGTCGACGCCGCGGGGCAGCGTGCTGGTGTCGAGGCCCTGGGCGATCGCGAGGTCGACGACGCTGGATCCCTCCGGCGTCGGGTCCGCGAGCGACGACATGGCCGCGGCCCGGGCGAGCTCCTCGGCGCCCACGCCGTCGACGGCCACGAGCGCGCTGGCGCGGCGGTTGCCGTAGGTGATCGTGCCGGTCTTGTCGAGCAGCAGCGTGGTGACGTCGCCGGCGGCCTCGACCGCGCGGCCCGACATGGCGAGCACGTTGCGCTGCACGAGCCGGTCCATGCCGGCGATGCCGATGGCGGAGAGCAGCGCGCCGATGGTGGTCGGGATGAGGCAGACGAGCAGCGCGATGAGCACCGGCACGCTGACGGTCGCCGCGGAGTACGAGGCGATGGGGTTGAGCGTGAGCGCCACGATCACGAACACGATCGTGAGGCTCGCCAGCAGGATGTTCAGCGCGATCTCGTTCGGCGTGCGCTGGCGCGACGCGCCCTCGACGAGGCCGATCATGCGGTCGACGAAGGTCTCGCCGGGCTTCGAGGTGATGCGCACGACGATCCGGTCGCTCAGCACGCGCGTGCCGCCGGTGACGGCGCTGCGGTCGCCGCCGGACTCGCGGACCACCGGGGCGGACTCGCCCGTGATGGCCGACTCGTCGATGGAGGCGATGCCCCACACGACGTCGCCGTCGCCCGGGATCGACTCCCCGGCGACCACGACGACCGTGTCGCCGAGCGTGAGGTCGGCGCTCGACACCTCGCGGAGCTCGGCGCGCTCGGCGCCGGGATCCCCGGAGGCGTCGTACGCCGCGACGACGTGCGCCATCGTGCTCGTGCGGGTCTTGCGCAGGCTGTCGGCCTGCGCCTTGCCGCGGCCCTCGGCCACCGACTCCGCGAGGTTCGCGAAGACGACCGTGAGCCAGAGCCACAGGGCGATGCCGGCCGTGAAGGTCGCGGGCACGGCGCTGCCGCCGGAGGATCCCGCGCCGCCCGTGAAGGGCTCGGCGATGGCGAGGACGGTGGTGAACGCGGCGCCGACCTCGACGATCAGCATCACCGGGTTCCGCCACATGAGGCGCGGATCCAGCTTCCGGAACGCGCCGGGGAGCGCCTCGGCGAGCTGCCGGGCGTCGATGGCCCGGGCGCGCGACGCGGGAGCCGGAGCGGCCGGCGCCTCGGGGGTGGTCAGGACGGTCATGATGCGAGCCCTTCCGCCAGGGGACCCAGCGCGAGAACGGGGAAGTAGGTGAGAGCGGTCACGATGACCGTCACCCCGATGAGGAGGCCGACGAACTGCGGCCGGTGGGTGGGCAGGGTCCCCGAGGTGGTGGGGATGCGGTCCTGCGCCGCGAGGGATCCGGCGAGCGCCAGCACGAACACGATCGGGAGGAACCGCCCGAGCAGCATCGCGACGCCGAGCGCCGTGGTGAACCACGGCGTCGAGGCGGTGAGGCCGGCGAACGCGGATCCGTTGTTGTTGGCCGCCGAGGTGAACGCGTAGACCACCTCGGAGAGGCCGTGCAGCCCGCTGTTGAGGATCGAGGTGCCCTCGACGTCCTCCCGGACGGCGGGGATCGCGAAGCTCAGCGCGGTGCCGACGAGCACGAGGGTCGGCGTGACGAGGATGTAGAGGCTCGCGAGCTTGATCTCGCGCGGCCCGATCTTCTTGCCGAGGTACTCCGGCGTCCGGCCGACGAGCAGGCCCGCGACGAACACCGAGATCACGGCGAGGACCAGCATGCCGTAGAGGCCGGATCCGACGCCGCCGGGGGCGACCTCGCCGAGCATCATGTTGATCATCGGCATCATGCCGCCGAGCGCCGTGTACGAGTCGTGCATCGAGTTGACCGCGCCCGTCGAGGTGAGCGTGGAGGTGGATCCGAACAGCGTCGAGGCGATGATGCCGAAGCGCTGCTCCTTGCCCTCCATCGCGCCGCCGGCCGCCATCGGGGCCGTGCCGGCGCCGTTCAGCTCGAAGAGCGTGAGGGCGGTGAAGGAGACCAGGAAGATCGTCGCCATCACGGCCGCGATCGCGGTGCCCTGGCGGGTGTCGCCGACCATCTTGCCGAAGGTGCGGGGGAGCGAGAACGGGATCACGAGCATCAGCAGCACCTGGAACGCGCTGGTCCAGGCGGTCGGGTCCTCGAACGGGTGCGCGGAGTTCGCGTTGAAGAACCCGCCGCCGTTCGTGCCGAGCATCTTGATGGCCTCCTGCGAGGCCACCGGCCCGCCCGGGATCGTCTGCGAGCCGCCCGCGAGCGTGGCCACGTCCTGGAAGCCCGCGAAGTTCTGGATCACGCCGCCGGCGATGAGGACCACCGCGGTGACGAGCGAGAGGGGCAGGAGCAGGCGGAGCGATCCGCGGAGCAGGTCGACCCACATGTTGCCGATGGTGCCGCTGCGCGTGCGGGCGAAGCCGCGGACGAGCGCGATGGCGACCGCCATGCCGACCGCCGCCGAGACGAAGTTCTGCACGGCGAGCCCGGCGAGCTGGACCGTGTAGCCCATGGTCGCCTCGGGCGAGTACGACTGCCAGTTCGTGTTGGTGACGAAGGAGACGGCCGTGTTGAAGGAGATGCCCTCGGGCACGGCGGGGAGGCCGAGCGCGTAGGGGAGGAAGCCCTGGAGGCGCTGCATCCCGTAGACGACGAGGACGCCGACGAGCGAGAACGCAAGCACCGCGCGGAGGTAGGCGGGCCAGGTCTGCTCGGAGCGGGGATCCACGCCGATGAGGCGGTAGAGGAACCGCTCCACGCGCCAGTCGTGGCGCGACTCGTACATGCGCGCCATGAGGTCCCCGAGCGGGCGGTGGACGAGGACGAGGACCAGGACGACGGACGCGACCTGGAGGATGCCGGCGAGCGTGTCCATCAGAACTTCTCGGGGCGGATCAGGGCGTACACGAGGTACACCACGGAGGCGATGCCGAGCACGGCGGCGGCGAGGCCGGCGGCGTCGGCGAACGAGGTGATCACAGCTTCTCCACTCCTCGGCCGACGAGGCCGACGAGGGCGAACAGGACGATGGCGCCTGTGATGTACACGAGGTCGAGCACGGGGGATCCTCCGTTGAGGGGTGCCGCGCCCGATCGGACGCGGGTGCCCGGCGGGGCACGAGGGACCACTAGACACCTCGCGCGCGGGCGTCCTCACGCATCCATACGGTTCCCTCACGGGGGCGGGGGAACCTCACGAGACTCCTACGCGGCGTCATCGGGACCACCCGGATTGGGGTCGACGACAGCGCTTCGGATGCAGCTGCCGCCGCCTAGAGTCGGCGAGGGTCACCCGCCTGTCGGCACGAGACATCGTGAAGCGTCCTCCTGCCTGATCGACCCGACGCTTCATCTCCATGCGAGGAACACGCCATGCCCCAACTTCCGCCTGCCGGTTGGTACGAGCGTCCCGATGGAACACCCCAGTACTGGAACGGGGCGGAGTGGGTTCCCGCACCGGCGACCAGTGCGGATGCCGAGATCGTCGGGTCAGAGCCGCGTCTGGAAACCAGCGCGCAAGCAATCGAGCCCTCCGAAGAGAGCAGTGGCCGAACCGCGGGTCGAGGCAGGCGGACACGACGCATCGTCATCGCCTCGAGCGTGGCTGCAGCGGTCGTGATCGGCTCTGTGATCACCGCTGGTCTTGTGGTCTACAGATCGGGAGCACCGGAACGGGATTCGTTGGCGGAATGCACGACGCAGCTCCTCTCTCAATTGAAAAGCCCGTCGACTGCTCAGCTCAGCGAGCTGGAGACCCTGGATCGCGAGGAATACGCGACGCATCTGATCACCAACATCAACGAACTGCTCGGCGAGGAGCTCGATTCGGAAACCCCTTTGGATCTGGGAGAGCTTGGCGAGAAGACGCGAGCGAAGATGGATAAGGACGCCGAGAACGGCAAGGTCGACTGGATCGTGGTCGGCGCAGTCGACTCGCAGAACGGCTTCGGGGCGATGGTTCGATCGGACTGGACGTGCGAGACCACGTGGACTGACGGGAAGCTGACAAGCGGTCCTACTGTCGATCTCGGCGAGGACTGAGCGGCTTCAGACCTGAAGACGATCGTCCGTTGCTCGTGCTCTTCCCCCTGAGGTGCGGGGGCTGGCGGCGCGCGTCAGCCCGGGATCGGCAGGTCGACGGGGCCGGCGACGCTCTCGCCGCCGCACTCCGGAGTACCACCGACGCGGGTCCAGGCGAGGTCGGCGTCGGCGGTCGCGAGCACGGTGGCGTCGGCGGCGTAGGCCGTGAGCGTGACCCTGCCCGGGGCTGACATCACGAGTCGCATCGTCCACATGTCCGGGTTCGACCGGAGGGCTTCGTCGGCCAGTTCCAACGGCAGGCGGTCGTCGGCACCGGGGTCCCGGGGATCCTCCGCCGAACGCGAGCACGAGCTGTCATCGCACAGCTCCACCCACGCCACGCGCTCCACCGCCTGCTGGCTGCCCGTCAGGTGGACCTCAGCCTGGTTCGCCCAGGCGATGGCCGGGCACGCGACCCCGTCTCCCACGCACCCGGACGCGAATGCGGCGATCGCGCCTGCGACGAGGAGCGCCGATAGGACGCGGCGGGCTCGTGTGGCGGGCATGCTCGACGGTCGCACGTCCCGGGGCCGCGGTGCCGGATCGTCCCCGGATCGAGACCCTCAGGCGAGGTCGTCGAAGACGCCCCAGCAGATGACGCTGCGGGCGCGCTGGTCGGCGAGGACGGCGGCGCGGAGGTGGGCCGGGATCCGCTCGCGCTGCCAGGTGCGCTCGGCGTCGCGGGCGGCGTCCTGCTCAGCGGGCGGGGCGGCGGCGCTCGCCGCGCGGATCGCGTAGGCGGCCGCGCCCAGGTCGTGCGCCGCGACGTGCGCGACCGCCACCGCCTGCCCGGCCGCGAGCGCCGCGAAGCGGGCCGGATCGGGCAACCCGCGACCGGCCGCGTTCGCCCGGAACGCCTGCTGGTGCGCCTCCTTCATCGGCACCTCGCCGCGGACCCAACCGCGCGCGACGTCCAGCGTCCCCCGGAGGATCGGGTCGCCCGGCAGCTCCGCCTCGAACAGCGGCAGCACGTGCTCCGCGCACGCGACGGCCCACAGCGCGAGCAGCCGGTGGTCGTCGTCGGTCAGCGTGCCGCCGCGGCGCACGGTGATGAGGGCGGGGTCGCGGTCCTTCGGGAGGATGGGCATGCGGGTTCCTCTCGCTCGGTCAGTCGTCACCGACCTTCCCACGGGCGGGCTGCGCAGCGCGAGCGGCGTCGTGCCTCCTTCTGGGGCACGCCTTCGGCCCGGCCGCGCCGCTGGCCGCCTCTAGCGTCAAGGCATGGCGAACCGATCCTCCTGGCTCCAACCCGGCCCTGCGAAGCGCTGCGCCCGGGCCGCCGTGCTCTGGGCCGTGGTCGCCCTGCTGGCCGCCGTGATCGCGATCGTCTTCGTCGACACGCCGCTGTGGGGTCGGATCTGCGAGGCGCTCGCCGCGGTCGCGGGCGTGGCGCTGGCCGCCATCTACTACGCGAGCTACCGCGTGCACGCCCGCGAGGGCCTGCCGGGCTGAGCCCGATCCACCGATCCGCTCCCGCGGCTCCGACGGCGGGATCCGGCCGAGGTCCTGCTCGGTGACCCGTCAGTACCCGATCGTGAAGCGCGGGTCGACCGTGACGACGACGTCGAACCCCGCGAGGTCGGCGGCCGGGATGCCGGCGCGGATGCGGTCCTCGAGCTCGTCGACGTCCACGCGCAGATCGGAGGGGTCGTCGGAGGACGATGCGCCGATGTCCACCGTGAACGCGCGGTCGCGCACGGAGGCGCCGATGGCGAAGGTGCGATCGGGAGCGACCACCAGGGTGCGCTCGCTCAGAGCGCCGACCACCTGGTTGAGCTCGACGCTCGAGATCCCGAGGCCCTCCTGCACGTCGTAGGGGCGCTCGAGCGCGCGCAGCCGCTCGACGACCTCGGCGGGTGCAGCGCCGGAGGACGCCACGGTCGGCACGTCCCCCTCCAGCCGCGCCTCGGCGACGTCGTCCGGGAAGTCCTCCATGATGCCCGCGAGCACGCTGTTCGCGGGGCCCCGCCAGGGCGCCGACAGATCGACGGAGGCCGATGCCGGTGCGGGCGTCGGTGACACGGAGGGCGACGGATCCGCCTCCTCGGCAGCGGCGGCGACGGCCAGCGGCGGTTGCGCGTCGGGGTGTTGGGTGGTGGCCCACGCGAGTCCGCCCAGGGCCGTCGCGCCGAGCGCGACCGCCAGCAGCCCCGATCCGATGCGGTGCATGCGGGATCCTCCCTCGTCGGCCGGTCCGGGAGGCCCGGACGACTGTGCGCCTCCTGGCGACGCTACGGGCGCGGTCGCCGGATCACCAGGCCCGCGATCGGGGCACGGCGGCGGAGGTCCGCGGCCGATGCGCGGGTCACGCCGCCCACTCCGCCACCACGTCCGACCCCACCTTCACGATGAGCACCGCGACCACCACGATGAACGCGACGCGGATGAAGCGGCTGCCGCGGGCGACGGCCATGCGGGATCCGGCGTAGCCGCCGACCATGTTCGCGACGCCCATGCCGAGCGCGAGCGCCCAGAGCACGTGGCCCTGGGGGATGAAGAACGCGAGCGCGCCGAGGTTCGTCGCCACGTTGACGATCTTCGCCTTGGCGCTCGCGAGCACGAAGTCGTAGCCGAGCGCGGTGATGAGCGCGATGATCAGGAACGTGCCCGTGCCGGGTCCGATGAGCCCGTCGTAGAAGCCGATCACCACGCCGAGCAGCGCCGCGATCCCGTGGTGCTTGGGTCCCGTGTGGCGGAGCGCGGCCACGTCGCCGAGCTGCGGGCGGGCGATCGTGACGACGGCCACGATGATCAGCGCGACCACCACGAGCGGCTTGAACACCGACGCCGGCAGCAGCGCCGCGAGGCTCGCGCCGCCGTAGGAGCCGGCCAGCGCGACGGCGGCCATGGGCAGCGCGGTGCGGAGGTCCGGGTGCGTGCGCCGGTACCAGGTGACCGCGCTCGTCGACGTGCCGAACAGCGACGCGAGCTTGTTCGTCGCGAGCGCCTCCACCGGCGTGATGCCCGGCACGAGCAGCAGCGCCGGCAGCTGCAGCAGGCCGCCGCCGCCGACGACCGCGTCGATCCAGCCGGCCGCGAGCGCCGCCAGCAGCATGAGCAGCGCGACCGTGAGCGTGATCTCGCCGAGCGAGCCGCCGATGTCCATGCGCGCTCGCTACTCGGCGGAGCGGGAGCCGGCGTCAGCGCGCGCGTCCGCCGACTCGAGCGCGACCAGGCGGCGGATCTCGTCGGCGTCGACGTTCACGCCGAAGAGCGAGCGACCCGGCTCGAGCACGCGGCCGGCCGCGAGCGGGCCGATGTCGACGGGGTCGAAGCCGAACGCGTCGACGAGGTCGGCGACCGTGGCGCGCGCCGCATCGTCGTCGCCCGCGACCGCGATGCCCTTGCGTCCGGGCTCGCCGGCCGGATGGGGACCCTCGTCGAGGTCGTGGTACCCCATGTGGTTGAAGGCCTTGACGATCGTCGAGTCCGGGAGGAACTCCTGCACGAGCTCGCTCGTGGAGGAGGCGGGCTTCGCGAGGTCGTCGCGGTGGCCGTCGACCTCCCACCAGTAGTTCATGGAGTCGACCACGAGCTTCCCGGCGAGCTCGGCGACCGGCACGGAGGGCAGCTTGCCGAGGGGGAGCGCGAGGATCACGACGTCGGCGCGGGCGGCCGCGTCCGCCGAGGTGGTGGCGACCGCGCCGGGCGCGAGCACGTCGACGATGAGGGCGATGCGCGACGGATCGCCCGAGCCGGAGATGAGCACGGGGTGCCCCGCGGCGATCGCGCGGCGGGCGAGCACCGTGCCGACCTTGCCGGCGCCGAGGATCCCGACGGTGGCGCGGGCGGACGGCTGGTCCCCGGAGACGGCGACCGGCGTCCTCTCGTCGTCGCGGCGGGCGGGGGCGTCGGGGGACTGCGTCATGCCCCCATCATCCTCGCCGCGCGGTGCGCCGCCGGACGCGTCGCCGCACGCCCGGGCCCGGTCGGCCGGCGCAGGGCGACGCT
The DNA here is from genome assembly GCF_002240565.1 of Clavibacter michiganensis subsp. insidiosus. Lineage (GTDB taxonomy): Bacteria > Actinomycetota > Actinomycetes > Actinomycetales > Microbacteriaceae > Clavibacter > Clavibacter insidiosus. Next base: position 464,879 of record NZ_MZMO01000001.1, read on the forward strand.
AGGGTGGCCATGCGTCGACGCCCGTCGACACGCGGCTCGCACCCCGATGCGGCCCGTCGGTCCGAGGGAGCGACATGCGCACGATCCCGCTCGGCCCTGATCCCCGTGGCTGACCGCGCCCGCTACTCCGGCGCCGTCCTCGCCCTCGAGCACGCGACGGCGACCGGATCCGACCTGTGCGGCCCCCTCGTCTCCGCCCTCGGCGTGAGCGGCGCCGCGGTCTCCACCCTCGGGGATCCGCTCGGCAGCGAGACCGTCTGCGCGTCGGACGACCGGGCGGCCCGGCTCGACGAGATCCAGCTCGACCTCGGCGAGGGCCCGTGCTGGGAGGCGATGTACTCGCGCCGGCCCGTGCTCGAGCCCGACGTGCAGGGATCCGCCGCCACGACCTGGCCGCTCGCCCGCCAGGCCATGCACGCGACGGGCCTCGGCGCCGTCTTCGCCTTCCCGCTCCTGGTCGCGGGCCTCCGCCTCGGCGCGGTCGACCTCTACTCCCGCACCGCCCGCGACATCTCCGACCGGGAGGTGGCCGACGCCACGATCCTGACCCGGATCGTCGCCCGCCAGGTCCTCCGCCGCGCCCTCCTGGCCGCCGAGGGTCCGCAGGAGGACACTGGAACCCGGGGAGGCCGGTTCTCGCGCCGCGAGGTGCACCAGGCCACCGGGATGGTGGTCGCGCAGATGGGGATCCCGCCGATCGACGCGCTCCTCGTCCTCCGCGGCCACGCCTTCGCCACCGGCCGCCCCCTGCGCGACGTCGCCGAGGACGTCGTGGGCCGCACGCTCGACTTCAGCCCCGACCGCTGATCCGCACCACCACCGCCCACCGCCGAACGATCCAGAGGAACCACGCCGATGCCGGAGACCCGGGAAGCGCTGCTCGTCCACACCTTCGTGAGCCTCGCCGACTCGCTCGTGAGCGGATACGACGTGCTCGACCTGCTGCAGACGCTCGTCGACCAGGCGACCCTGCTGTTCGACGCGAGCGCGTCCGGCATCATCATCGGGCCCGACGCCCAGCACCTCGAGGTCGTCGCGTCCACGAGCGAGAAGAGCCGGCTCGTCGGGCTGATGCAGCTCGAGGTCGGCGAGGGCCCGTGCGTCGAGGCCGTGAGCACCGGCCGGGTCGTGTCCGTGTCCGACGTGCGCGAGATCGCCCACCGCTGGCCGGCCTTCTCGGCGCAGGCAGCGGGCGCCGGGTACGTCTCGGTGCACGCGATCCCGCTGCGGCTGCGCGGGCAGATCATCGGCTCGCTCAACCTCTTCCGCGACCACGAGGGCGCGCTCAACGAGGCCGACGCGACGGCTGCGCAGGCGCTCGCCGACGTGGCGACCATCAGCGTGCTGCAGGAGCGGACGATCCGCGACAGCAGCGTCGTGCACGACCAGCTCCGCCACGCGCTCGACAGCCGGGTGCTCATCGAGCAGGCCAAGGGCGTCATCTCCCACACCCTCGGCGTGGACATGGACGAGGCGTTCCGGCTGATCCGCCGCGAGGCCCGCAGCACGAGCACGGCGATGCCGCCGGTCGCGGCGGGCATCGTGGAGGGGCGCGTGACGCTCCGGGCGAGCGCGCAGCCCTAGGGGCGGGGCAGCCCTAGGCGGCGTCGCCTCGCGGCGTCACGCGAGCGTGCCGTCGAGGATCCGGTCGAGCGTGCCGAGGCCCTCCCAGACGTGGGCGTGGAGTCCGGCCGCACGGGCGGCGTCGACGTTCGCGGGCTTGTCGTCGACGAACACGATCCGCTCGGCCGGGCTGCCGAGGCGCTCCACGGCGTGGGGCCAGACGTCGGCGTCGGGCTTGGCCATGCCGATGCGCGCGCTCACCAGCACGACCTCGAAGCGGGCGCCCCAGCCCGCGGGATCCTCGAGCACGTCGGCGAGCTCGTGCGGCGCGTTGGAGAGGAGCGCGAGCGGGTAGCCCGCGGCGACGGCGCGATCCAGCGCGGCGAGCGTCTCGTCGCCCGGCGCTCCCCAGCGGCGCTGCTCGATCGCGACGAGCTCCGCGAGGTCGTCCTCGCCGGGCGCGGGCAGGTCGAGGTCGCGGGCGACGGCCTCCCAGAACTCCCGCGCGCTGCCGCCGCGGTCGTACTGCTCGCGGTGCGCGTCGAACGCGTCGCGGACGCGGGCCTCGGCGTCCTCGCCACCGGGGGCATCGGGATCGAGCGCGCGGCTGATGGCCCCGATGTCGTCCGGCCGCGTGATGAGCACCCCGCCGATGTCGAAGAGGAGCCAGGGGAGTGCGGGGTCGCGGTTCTCGGGCACGGGTCTCCTTCGGGACGAGCGGACGGGATCCCTCGAGCATGCCCGCTCCGGCGGCGGGGCGCCCGCGTCCTCCCGGCCGTGCGGATCCCGTGAGGGTCGCCGGGCCCTGCGCACGGCTTCCGTGAGGGCGGGCTCGCGCCGCCGTCCGCGGCGGTAGACCTGCTGCCATGACCCTCACCGCCATCCTCCCGTCGCTCCGCCGCAGCATCCCGGATCCGCTCGCCGCCGCCCTCTGGCCCGCCGGCACCGTCTCCACCACGACCGACCTGCGCGTCGGCGACGTGTCCCTCGTCGCGCTCGCCGCGGAGCGCGGCACGCCCTGCACGACCACGGCGGCCTCGGTCGAGCGGGGCAGCAGCGGACACGCGTCGCGGACGGCCTCGGCCTCGGCGGTCGTGCTGCGGATCCTCGCCGTCGCCCCCGCGACCGACTGCTCCCCGCGCGCGCTCCTCGTCGACGCGGACGTCGCCGGCCTCGCCTGCGCCTGGGCCGAGGCGCGGCTCATCGGCCGGGCGTCCACCGCCGCGGCCCGCCCCGCGGAGGTCGGCGGCCAGGCCGTGCGCCTGCCCGCCGACCTCGCGGCCGGCGACCTCATCGCCGTGCCCGTGCCGGCCGCGGTCGAGGTGCGGGGGATCCGCGTGGTCGACGCGTCGACGCCGGTGGCGCTCCCGCGCGCGGCCCGCATCGCGCCCGTCCCCGTGCGCGTCGAGGTGCCCGTCCCCGTGCGCGCCCTGGCGTCCGCGCGCTGATCCGCCGCCGCCGCCCGCCCGTGCGGCCGCGGCGCCGCCCTGTACTACACTCGATCCCGGTGGCGTGTCCGAGCGGCCTAAGGAGCACGCCTCGAAAGCGTGTGTGGGGGAGACTCCACCGTGGGTTCAAATCCCACCGCCACCGCCAGATGGGTCCGGCACCGCGCCTCGCGCGCAGCCCGATCCGCGCGAAGGGCCCCGGGAGACCGGGGCCCTTCTGCGTGCGCGGGGTCGGGGCCGGGCGGGCGCGCGCCTCAGCGCAGCACGCCCAGCTCCCGCGCCGCCGCCACCGCGCCCGTGCGCGAGCTCGCGCCGAGCTTCGAGAAGACGTGCACGAGGTGCGACTTCACGATCGCGTCGGTGATGTGCAGGAGCGCGGCGACGAGCACGTGCAGTCCGGTGCGGAGCCCCACGAACACGGGGGAGAGGGTGCTGTGGGCCATGTCCCCTGGAGCGTACGGCGGCGACGGCCCGCGGGGATCAATCGAAAGTGGGAAGCAGGGAGCAGACCTCTCCCCGATGGAGGCGCGGAGCCCGACGGCGAGGCTGATCACGGCGGCGGGGAGGGACCCCGGCGCCGGAAGGATCCATCGTGTTCGTCGCCTGGCGTGATCTCCGATTCGCCCGGGGAAGGTTCGCGCAGTCCTCGCTCGACGACGCCACGGTCGCGGCCTGGCGCGGCACCGCGGGGGTCACGGCCGTCACGCCCGTCGGCATCGCGCAGGGCCGGGCGACCGTGCCGGGATCGGACGCGGTCGCCGTCGCCCTGTTCGGCGTCCCGCACGGCGCGCCGACCTCCACGGTCACCGACCTGGTGCCCACCGCGGACGACGAGGTCGGCCTGTCGTCGTCGGCGGCGCACGCGCTGCACGCGGCCGTCGGCGACCGGATCACGATCGCGGGCGCCGCCTACGACGTCGCCGCGATCGGCGGCTCGGCGGCGACGGCGACGCGACCGTGCTCGCCGGCTCCGGATCCCCGGACTGGGCCGCCGCCGCGAGCGCCACCCGCACCTCCGCGTCGCCGGCCCTCGCGAGCCTCGGCGCGCTCGAGACCTTCAAGTCGGAGATCGGATCCCTCGCCCTCATGATCGCGATGCTGTTCGGCGTCTCCGCGTTGGTGGTCGGCGCGTTCTTCACCGTCTGGACCATGCAGCGCGCGGGCGACGTCGCCGTGCTCAAGGCGCTCGGCGCGTCCGACGCGTCCCTCGTCCGCGACGCCCTCGGGCAGGCGCTCGTCGTCCTGGTGCTGGGCATCGGCGTCGGGATGGCCGCGGTCGTCGGCCTCGGGACGCTCGCCGGCGGCGCCCTCCCGTTCCTGCTGAGCCCGCTCACCACCCTCCTCCCGGCGGCCGCGATGGCCGTCCTCGGGCTCGCCGGCGGCGCCGTCGCGCTCCGCACCGTCACCCACGCCGACCCCCTCACCGCACTCGGGAGCAACCGATGATCCACCTCGACGACGTCACCCTCACCTTCCCCGACGGGGACTCCCGCATCACCGCGGTCGACCACGTCTCGCTCACGGCGCCCGCGGGCGTCGTCACCGGGATCACCGGGCCGTCCGGATCCGGCAAGTCGTCGATCCTCGCGGTCGCCGCCACGCTGATCCGGCCCGACTCCGGCCGCGTGCTGATCGGCGACGTCGACGCCGCCACCCTCAGCAGGAAGGAGGCGCCGGCGCTGCGCCGGGACGGGATCGGGATCGTGTTCCAGCAGTCGAACCTCGTGCCGTCGCTCACGGCGCGCGAGCAACTGCTCGTGATGGCGGAGCTCGGCGGCGGCGGGCGCGGTCGTCGCGCCGCCGTCCGTCGCCGCGCCGACGCCCTGCTCGACGCGGTGGGCCTGATGGCGCATGCAGGCAAGCGCCCGGCGCAGCTCTCCGGCGGACAGCGGCAGCGCGTCGCCATCGCCCTCGCGCTCGTGAACGACCCGTCCGTGCTCCTCGTCGACGAGCCCACGAGCGCGCTCGACCAGGAGCGCGGCGCCGAGATCATGGACCTCATCGCGCAGCTGACCCACGGTAAGGGCACGGCGACCCTGCTCGTGACCCACGACCTCGTGCACCGCGCCGCGCTCGACCGGCTCGTCACGGTGGTGGACGGGCGGACCGCGGGGGTCGAGGAGGCTGCTGCCGTGCAGTCGGCGGGGCGGGTCGCGGCGGCGCGCTGACCTGCGCGGCGGCGGCGCGCGGCGGCTCCCGGCGCGACGATCGGATCCCGCACAGCGGCGCGGAGGATCCTCATGCGCACGCATGCGGGACATCGCGGGTCGCCGACCCGCGCGCCCCGCCATGATGGGCGCCGGGCATTCCTCCGAGCGAGGGCCCGCCTCCCGCGCATCGAGATCGGAGCACCGCCATGTCCCACGACGTCGAGCCCTCGCCGGGCGCGCCCGAGCCCGGCGCGCCCGACGCCGCGTCCGCCGCGCCGCACGCCGGCCGCGCCGCCGAGCGCGGCGTCACCCCGGGCGTCCTGCTCGCGGCCGAGTGGTCGTGGCGCCTGCTCGTCATCGGCATCGCGGTGGCGGCCGCCGTGTGGATCCTCGTCGCGGTCAAGGAGGTGGTCATCCCCTTCCTCATCGGCCTCCTCATCTGCGCGCTGCTGGAGCCGCTCGTGGGGGCGCTGCGGAAGCGGCGGTGGCCCGCATGGGTCGCCATCACGTCGACGCTGCTCGGCACCGCGGTCGTCATCTCCGGGCTCGTGCTCCTGCTCGTCACGCAGATTTGCACGGGCATCCCCACGCTGCAGCGGGAGGCGGTGGACCGCTTCGAGTCCGTCCGCGACCTCCTCGCGCAGCCGCCCTTCGACGTGGTGCCGTCCGACTACGACGCGCTCCTCGCGTCCGCCGGCAAGGCCCTCGAGAACAGCCGCGAGGCGCTCCTCACCGGCGCGCTCGACGCGGGGCTCGGCGTCGGGCACCTCGTCACGGGCGCGCTCCTCGCCTTCTTCACCATCGTCATCGTGCTCATCGACGGCCGCGGCATCTGGCGCTTCGTCGTCTCCGTATTCCCCCGTCGCGCCCGCCCCGCCATCGACGGCGCCGGCCGCGCGGGCTGGGGCACGCTCTCCGCGTTCACGCGCGTGCAGATCTTCGTGGCGGCCGGCAACGCGGTCGGCATCGGCATCGCCGCGTGGCTGCTCGGGCTGCCGCTCGCGATCCCCATCGCCGTCGTCGTGTTCCTCGCGTCGTTCATCCCGGTCGTGGGCGCCATCGTGTCGGGCGCGTTCGCGGTGGTCATCGCGCTCGTGTTCGTGGGGCCGCTGCAGGCCGTGATCATGCTGGCCGCCGTCATCGGCGTGCACCTGCTCGAGTCGCACGTGCTGCAGCCGCTCGTGATGGGCGGGGCCGTGCACGTGCACCCGCTCGCCGTCGTGCTGTCCGTGGCCGCGGGATCCTACGTCGGCGGCGTCGCGGGCGCCTTGTTCGCGGTGCCGTTCGTCGCGACGCTCAACGTGATGGTCCGGTACATCGCGGGCGGCAGCTGGAAGCCCCGCACCCCCGCCGTAGGATCGTAGGGACGCACCTGCGGAGTCGACGGAGCCGCCCGCGCACGTCTCTACGGGAGGACCCCACATGACCGAGGAGAACTACTCGAATCCGGATCGCAACCTCGGGATGGAGCTCGTCCGAGCCACCGAGGCCGCCGCCATCCGCTCCGCCCCCTTCATCGGCAAGGGCGACAAGAACGCCGCCGACGGCGCCGCGGTCGACGCGATGCGCAAGTTCCTCGGCACCGTCGCCTTCGACGGCCTCGTCGTCATCGGCGAGGGCGAGAAGGACGAGGCGCCGATGCTCTTCAACGGCGAGCACGTCGGCAACGGCTTCGGCCCCGCCTGCGACATCGCGGTGGATCCCATCGACGGCACGAGCCTCACCGCCGCCGGCCGCATGAACGCCCTGTCGGTCATCGCCGTGAGCGACCGCGGCAGCATGTTCGACCCGTCGGCCGTCTTCTACATGGACAAGCTCGTCACCGGACCCGAGGGCCGCGGCGTTGTCGACCTCGACCGCCCCATCGGCGACAACATCCGCGCGCTGGCCGACGCGAAGGGCCTCGCGGTCGAGGACATGCAGGTCGCCGTGCTCGACCGGCCCCGGCATGCCGACCTCATCGCGCAGATCCGCGCGGCCGGCGCCTCCACCCGCCTCCTGCTCGACGGCGACGTGGCCGGCGGCATCAATGCGGCCCGACCCGACTCGCGCATCGACATGTGCGTCGGCATCGGCGGCACCCCCGAGGGTATCATCACGGCGTGCGCGATCAAGGCGCTCGGCGGCGTGCTCCTCTCGCGCCTCGCGCCCAAGGACGACGCCGAGCGGCAGCGCGCGATCGACGCGGGCCACGACCTCGACCGGATCCTCGACCAGGACGACCTCGTCACCGGCGACAACGCGTACTTCGTCGCCACGGGCGTCACCGACGGCGCGCTAGTCGCGGGCGTCACCCGGCATCGCGGCATGATCCGCACCTCGAGCATCGTGCTCCGCTCGCACTCCGGCACCATCCGCCGCGTCGAGGCCGACCACCTCGTCTCCAAGTGGTACAGCGATGCCAGCTGAGCCGACCCGTGCCGACCCCGACATGACCCGCACCCGCACGCGCACCCGCCGCAGCCTGCTGTCCCGCCTCGCCCCGCCCGTGATCGCGGTCGTCGGCGGGCAGGGCGAGTTCGCGTCGCCCGCGCGCACGATGGGCGGCGCCCGTCGCCGGGTGGTCCGTCCGGGCGCCTTCGCGCCGCCGCCGCTCCTCCGGGGCGTCCGGGTGACCGCGCGGATCGCGGGCGGCTGGCGCGTCTACGAGGTGGCGCCCGCGGGTCCCGCGTCGCGACGTCGCGCGCTGTACGCGCACGGCGGCGGCTGGGTCCACGAGATCAGCCCGTTCCACTGGTGGCTGGTCGCGGGGCTCGTGCGGCGCACGGGCACGACGTTCACCGTGCCGATCTACCCGCTCGTCCCGACGGCCACGGCCGACGAGGTCGTCGGGCGCGCGGCGGACCTCGCGGAGGCGCTCGTCGCCGAGGTCGGCGCGGGCAACGTCACGCTCATGGGCGACTCGGCGGGCGGCCAGATCGCGCTGTCCACCGCGATGGTCCTCCGCGACCGCGCCGCGACCGCGCCGCGCCCGCGCCGCGCGATGTCGTGCTGCTCTCGCCGGCGCTGGACCTGTCGTTCACGGATCCGCTCATCGCCCGCATCCAGCCGACCGACCCGTGGCTCGCGGTCGACGGCATGCGCGCCGCCGTGGAGTCGTGGCGCGGCGACCTGCCCGTGGAGGATCCGCGGGTGAGCCCGCTGCACGGATCGCTCGCGGGGCTCGGCCGCGTGACGGTGTTCTCGGGCACGCACGACATCCTCTTCGCCGACGCGCGCGCCTTCGAGCGGAAGGCGGCCGCCGTCGGGCACCCGGTGCGGATCCACGTGGAGCCGAACCTCCTGCACGTGTACGCGCTCATGCCGATCCCCGAGGGCGCCCGCGCGCGGGACGCGATGGTCGAGCTGCTCCTGTCCTGACGCGGCAGCGCGCGGATCGCGGCCGGATCGCCGGAGGAGAAGCGGCGTACGTTCGAGGAGCGGGCGACGAGGCCCGGTGCTCTCGGAGGGATCCCCATGACCAGGACACACAGGACGCTCGCCGTCATCGCGGCGGCGGCCACGGCCACGCTGCTCGCGGGATGCGGATCCGGCGGCTCCGGCGCGGCCGACACCTCCTTCACCACGGAGGCCACCGGCACCCTGAAGGCCTGGGCCTTCGACGGCGCCGACGACGTGGGCGAGGCCCGCCTCGCGCACGCGGCCGACGCGCTCTCGGACGTCACGATCGACCTCGACTCCACCGCGTTCGACGCGCAGAAGTTCACGACCCGCGTCGCGAGCGGCCAGACGCCCGACGTCGTGCAGATGGACCGCCAGTTCGTGGCGACCTACGCGGCGCAGGACCTCATCCTGCCGCTCGACCAGTGCTACTCCGCGCACGACGTGGATCCCGCGGATCGCTTCTACGAGTCCGTCACCAACGACATCCGGTACGACGACGCGATCTGGGCGGTGCCGCAGTTCTTCCAGCCCCCGGCGATCCTGCTCAACGAGCGCGTGCTCTCCGCGGCCGGCGTCTCGGGCGACCAGTTCGACACCTCCGAGCCCGACCAGCTGCTCGACGCCGTCGGGAAGGTCTACCGCGAGTCCGGCGGCGACCCCGCGGTGCTCGGCCTCGACGCCGTGCCCACCGCGCAGGCCGCCCTCTGGATGCTCGGCTTCGGCGGCCAGCTCGTCGACGCCGACGGGAAGCCCACGCTCGACGACGACGCCAACCTGCCCGGCCTCGAGTTCCTGAAGGAGCTATCTGACGCGCAGGGCGGCTACGCCAAGGGGAAGAGCTTCAGCGACGCGTTCGACACCTTCGGCGACGGCAACCAGTTCGTGAAGGATCAGGTCGGCGCGCAGATCGACGCCCAGTGGTACCTCAACGTGGTCGCGCCCTACCGCGACGACATCGACATCTCGGCCGTGCCCTTCCGTGACAGCGACGGCGAGCCGTTCGCCGTGGCCGGCGGATCCGCGTTCGTGATCCCCGCGGGCGCCGCGAACAAGGACGCCGCCTGCGCCTGGATGCTCGACCTCACCAGCCAGGAGTCGTGGGAGGCGGCGGGCGACGTGCGCGCCGCGACGGTGACGGAGAACGGCGGCATCAACACGGGCCTCTTCACGGGATCCCCGTCCGCCGACCAGGCCATCCGCGACGCCCACGTCGTCCCGAGCGGCGACGACGGCATCGACCAGGCCATCGCGACGTTCTACGACGTGGTGGCGGAAGGCCGCTCGATCGGCGGGTCGCCGGCCGGGCAGCAGATCCAGAGCGAGCTCCAGAACGCCGTGGCCTCGACGCTCCTCGGCGACAAGACGCCCGAGCAGGCGCTCGCCGACGCGCAGACCGCGGCCATGCGGGCCTACGAGCAGGCGGCGCGCTGATCCGCCGCTGACGTGCACACGGGGTGACCAGGGCGCCCGGCTACCGTGGTGGTCGGGCGCTTCCCGCGCTCCCGGACGAGGGATCAGTACCCGGAACGCGACAAGACTGGCCAGGAGAAGCAGCCATGTCGTGGATCGTCCTCATCGTGTCCGGGGTGCTCGAGGCCGTCTGGGCCACCGCCCTCGGGAAGTCCGCCGGGTTCACGAAGCTCGGGCCGTCGATCGTCTTCGGCGTCGCCGTCGTGCTGAGCATGGTCGGCCTCGCGTACGCGATGCGCGAGATCAGCACGGGCACCGCGTACGCCGTGTGGGTCGGCATCGGCGCGGCGCTCACCGTGACCTACGCGATCGTCACCGGATCCGAGCCCGCGAGCGTCGTCAAGGTCCTGCTGCTGCTCGGCCTCGTCGGCTGCGTCGTCGGCCTCAAGGTCGTCGACACCGGGAGCTGACCCGCGCATCGCGGGCCGGGCGGATCAGCCCTTGCGCCCCTGCGTCGCGATGCCCTCCACGAAGTAGCGCTGGCCGAACGCGAAGAGCACGAGCATCGGCAGGGTCACGAGGAGCGCCGCGACCATCACGAGCTGGTAGTCGCCCTGGCCGCCGTTCGTGGGGCTGAACGCGGTCATCGCGTAGGAGAGGCCGAGCGGCACCGTGAATCCCTCGACGCTGCCGGCGTTGAGATAGATCAGCGACGCCTGCAGGTTGTTCCAGCTGGCCTGGAACTCGAAGATGAAGATGATGACGAACGACGGGATCGACAGCGGCAGCGCGATCCGCCGGAACATCCCGAAGTAGCTCGCGCCGTCGAGCCGGGCCGCCTCGAACAGCTCCCGCGGCAGCCCGAGGAAGAACTGGCGCTGCAGGAAGATGTAGAAGGCCGAGCCGAACAGGTTCATGCCGAACAGCGGGACCCAGGTGCCGATGAGCCCGAGGTTCTTCCAGATGAGGAACTGCGGCACCATCGTCACGGCGCCCGGCAGCATCATCGTCGCGAGCACCAGGCCGAAGAGGATCCGGCGACCCGGGAACCGGAAGTACGCGAAGCCGAACGCCACGAGCGCGCTCGAGATGGACACGAGCGCGGCCGAGAGCAGCGCGATCGCGAGGCTGTTGCCCATCCAGCCGAGGAGCGGCAGCTGCTCCCACACCTCGACGTAGTTCTGGGGCGTGAAGGTGCGCGGCCAGAGGGAGTTGTCGAAGACCTCGCCGCGCGGCTTGAGGCTCGCGGCGAGCAGCCACGCGAACGGGTAGAGGAAGAGGAGCGCGAAGGCGACGAGCAGCGCGGTGATGAGGGCGCGGCCGATGCGGGACCGCACGCGGCGGACGCGGTTGGGGTCGCGGCGGCCGGGCGACGGGTCCCGCGACGGACGCGGCGTGAGGGCGGCGGCGAGGCGCGGATCCCCGGTGGCGGCCGCGGGCACGGCCTCGGGTGTCGGGGCGGCGCCCGGCGTGCGGTCGGTGACGGCCATCAGCGGTCCCCCTCGTAGTAGACGAACCGGTTGCTCAGCTTGACCTGCACGAGCGTGATGAGCAGCACGATCACGAACAGCAGCCACGCCATCGCGGCCGCGAAGCCGAAGTCGAACGACCGGAACGCCTGCTGGAACAGGTACACGCCGTAGAACAGCGACGAGTCGGGCGACGCGTTCGTCTGGTCCCGCCAGAACAGCAGGTAGGCCTGGTCGAAGACCTGCAGCGCGGCGATCGTGAGCACGACGACGTTGAAGAAGATCGCGCCGGAGATCATCGGCACGGTGATCGCGAAGAACTGCCGCACGGGGCCGGCGCCGTCGAGGGAGGAGACCTCGTAGAGCTCGCGCGGCACGTCCTTGAGGGCGGCGAGGAAGATCACCATGGTGCCGCTCACGCCCCACAGCGTCATGAGCACGATCGACGGCTTCACCCACGCGGGGTCGATGAGCCACTGCGGGCCGTCGATGCCGATCGCCTCGAGCCCCTTGTTCACCGCTCCCGTGTTGCCGTTGAGGAGCAGCAGGAAGACGCTCGCGGTGGCGACCGTCGGGGTCATCTTGGGCAGGTAGTAGAGGGTGCGGAAGATGCCGGCGCCGCGCCCGAGGCGCGCGAGGAGGATCGCGAGCAGGAGCGCGAGGCACACCTCGAACGGCACCGCCAGGATCGCGTAGAAGAGCGTGTTGCCGAGGCTCAGCGCGACGCGCGGATCCGTGAAGAGGCGCTCGTAGTTCTCCGTGCCGACCGGGGTGGCCACGTCGGTGGCGAGGTTGTAGTCGCTGAAGGACACCACGAGGCTGTAGACCATCGCGCCGAGCGTGAAGACGAGGAACCCGACGATCCACGGGCTGATGAACAGGTAGCCGGCGATCGCCTCGCGGCGGGCCATGCGGGAGCGGCGGGGACGGGGCGGCCGGTCGGCGGGGGCGCTGCGCGCGGGGCGGCTCGTCGTCGTCATGGGGGTCCTCGTCGACTGGTGGATCGGAGCGTCGTCGCTCCTCCTGCCGACCCTAGCCCGGCTCCTCCTCCGCGTCCGGGCCGTGCGCATGACGGACGCCCGCCCCCGCGAGGCGGGGACGGGCGTCCGGCGGTGCGGTGGTGCGGCGGCTAGTGCCGGCGGCGGCGCGCGCGGACCGCGATCACCGCGACGACGCCGGCCGCGAGGGCCGCGGCGCCGAGCCCGAGCTCGAGGGCGAGGCGCGCCCCGTCGCCACCGGTGCGGGGGAGGTGGCCGGCCGGGGGCGGCACGTCGCCGGGCGGGGTGGCGGACGTCGGCACGCCGGGGGTGGGCGTGGGCGACGGCGTGGGGGTGGATCCGCCGGTCGAGCCGCCGGTGCCGGCGCCTGTGCCTCCGCCGGTGGATCCGCCGTGCGGGGTGCGCGACGGCGCCGGCGTGGACGAGGGCACCGGCGTCGGGGTGACGACGGGCGTGCTGCCGGAGCCGATGGGCGACGTGGAGGTGCCGCAGGTGGAGGCGACGAACGCGTCGTCGTCGAGGGTGACGGCGCCGTTGCGGGCGAGCGCGCGGCCGTCGACCGTGGCGCCCGTGCCGACGGAGATGGAGGTGAGCGCGAGGATCGTGCCGGCGAAGCCCGAGTTCGTGCCCAGGGTGGCGGAGCTCGACACCTGCCAGAAGACGTTGCAGGCCTGGGCGCCGTTGACGAGCGACACGCGGCTGCTCGAGCCCGTGGTGAGCGTCGACGGCGCCTGGATGACGAAGACGGCCGACGGGTCGCCCTGTGCATCGAGCGTGACGGTGCCCGTGAGGCCGAGCGGCCCGCCCGCCGTGTAGACGCCGGGCGTGAGGGTGGATCCGACGAGGTCGGCGGGCACGGCGGCCGTGGTGGGGCGACCGGCCGCGTCGTCGTACGCGGTGGTGAGGTCGGACTGCGCCCGGCCGGCCGCGGCGTCCGCCGCGTGCGTGGCGCCGCCGACGACGCCGGGCGGGAAGCCCGAGACGGCCGCGTTCGGGCTGGTGCCGAGATCCGCCGCGAGCGTGCTGGGGCCGGTGTTGGTGACGCCTTGGCCGGCGAGCACCGAGTACGAGGCGGCGGTGCCGAGGCCCACGGTGGCGGTGGCGGCGAACGCGCTCGCGGGGGCGAGGAGGGCGGCGCCGAGGCCGCCGGTGGCGATGGCGGCGACGGCCAGCGAGGCGACGGCGAGGGACCCGGACCGGCTCCGACGGGATGAGGGCGTGCAGGCGTGGCGTGACTGGTGCATGGACAGCTCTCGTCGGAAGGGATTGCGGGTGGAACGGCGACCGTATCGAGGGGCGGTCACCACCCGGGCGCCGAGTGCACAGGCGGTTACGGTGTGGGGGTGACCCGCCTCGCCGACGAGATCCCCGCCCGCGACGAGCTGCTCGACCTCTACGGATCCGTCGGCTGGACCGTCTACACCGCGGACCCGGAGCGGCTCGAGCAGGCGCTCGCCGGATCCGCTCTCGTCGCCACCGCGCGCGACGCCGGAGGCCTGCTCGTCGGCCTGGTGCGCACCGTCGGCGACGGGGCGACGATCTGCTACGTGCAGGACCTCCTCGTCCGGCCCGACCTGCAGCGCGGCGGCGTCGGCCGCGCGCTCGTCGAGCACGTGCGCGCGAGCCAGCCGGCGGGCGTCCTCCTCGTGCTCACCACCGACGCGGGCGGCACCGAGGACGGCGAGCGCTCGCACCTCTTCTACCGCGCGCTCGGCTTCGCGCCGCACGGGGAGCAGGGGCTCGCGGCGTTCTCGCTGCGGGTGTGATGCCGGTCGCCCCGGTCAGCGGACCTGCGTGCGGGCGCGCTGCGGGTCCTCGATGAGGCGGATCGTGTCCGGGATGTCGAGGCGCCCCGGGAAGTCGAGGTGCGTGAAGCGGCCGTCGGGGTCGTAGGAGGCGGTGGGCGTGGCGATCCGCGAGCCGCGGACGGCCGCGATCAGCGCCTCGGCGCGCTCGGGCGTGATGGTCGTGGTCGGACCGATCGCGAGCACGACGCGGAAGCGCCCGCCGCCGGCGAGGTCGAGGCGAAGGGTCACGGGGTAGCGGAGGGGTCGTCGCCTGCGGGGCTTGTCGTAGCGCGACGGAGGCGTCTCGACCGCCAGCTCGACGAGCGCTCCCACCAGGTCGGTGAAGGGGCGCTCCTTCCCGCGGACGCGGAGCAGGCCGCGAGCCGCGTGGACGTCCAGCGCCGGAGTGAGCAGCGTGACGACGAGGAGGACGAGCGCCGCGGCGGCGGCGATGCCGACCAGGAGCGTGGCGATGACCGTGATCCACCCGCCGCCGATGCCCTCCTCGAGGCGCTCGCCGAGTGCGCCGAGCGGATTCGACCCGACGTAGACCACGACGAAGAACCAGACGCCGCCGATCAGCAGCCGCTGCCGGTACGTGGGCGCCGGGATCCGCACCCAGCCCTCGTCGGCCACGCGTCAGCTGCCGTCGGAGGGGCGGGCGGGCTCCGCGGGCTCAGCGGATCCGTCGCGCTCGGCCCCCGCGCGCGCCGCGTCGACGGCGGCGCGCTGCTCGGCCGCGCGGCGCGCGTCGCGCCGGATGACGAGCGCGTACGCGATCCCGCCCGGCAGCATCACCAGGGCGATGGCGATCACCGGGATCCCCTGGCGGCCGAAGAGAGCGTCCGGGTGGAGGACCGCGACCACGGTCGCGCCGAGCCCGAGGAGGATCGCGAAGGCGGCGATGACGTACTGGGAACGGGCGCTCTGCCGTGGGAAGCGGGGCGTCGTCCCGGCCTGGTGGACGTTGCGGGAGCCCGACCCGAGCCCCCGCTGCGCGAGCGCGGCGGTCGGGTCCGCGGTGCCGCTGCCGTCGACGAGCGCCGCCGCGTCGTCGAGGGTCAGGTGGCCCGGGAACTCGACGTGCGCGAACGTGCCGTGCGGGTCGTCCTTCGAGCGGGGCGGGGCTATGCGGGATCCGCGGATCGCAGCGAGGAGCGCGTCCCGCTGGTCGTCGGCGAGCCGCACGCCCTCCCGCGTGGAGACGACGACGCTGCAGCTCTCGCCGCCGGTCGTCGCGAGACGGAGGACCAGGGTGTCGTCGCCTTCCCCGCCGGTCAGCTCGATCCGGGCGCCGGTGATCTCCGGGAAGCCCCACTCCTTCCGCCCGATGCGGAGGACGCCGCGCGCGATGTCGACCGCGGGCGGCTGCGTGCGCTCGGCGACGATCAGGTACGCGATGCCGAGCACCGCGATGGCGATGGCGATGGGCAGGCCCACCCGGATGAGCGGCGACGGGCCGACGGCCTCGTCGACGATGCGCGTGAGCCCACCGACGGGCGGCCAGAGGAAGAGGGAGCCGATCGCGAGCGAGGCGAGGGTCAGGAGGAGTCGCTGCCGGGTGCCCGGGGACGGGATGCGCACCCACGTCCCCTCAGCCATGCTCCGACCCTACGGGCGCGGATCCGCGTCGCCGGCCCGATCGGCGCCCGCCCGCGCCCCCAGAACGAGGCGCGCCGGACGCCGGATCACGGTGCCGCCGGCTCGTCCCACCCGTCCTGCGGGGTGTCGCAGGTCCCGCGGAACACGTACTGCGACGGGCGCTTGCGCTCGCGGCTCGACCAGTCGATGGCGGGGCGGCGGGCTTCCGGCGGCAGGTAGCCCAGGCGGTACACGGCCATGAGCTCGAGCTCCGGCGGCACGCGCAGCAGCTCCTCCACCCGGGTCCACTGCTCCCGGATCTCCATCGGGAACGAGATGAACTGGATCCCCATGCCGATGGCGCCGGTCGTCAGCCACACGTTCTCCATCGCGGCGCCCATCGAGAACGTCGAGTAGAAGGACGCGAGCGACTCGGGGCGCTCCTCGGCGCGGTCGAGCATCACGCCGATGAGCAGCGGGCTGCCCGCGACGAGCTTGCGGTTCTCCCGGCCGAGCGTCTGCGGGACCCGCAGCGAGTTCATGAGCCGCTGGCCCCGCTTCGTGAACGCCTGCTTCGTGAAGGGGCGCAGCGGCGCGGGCAGCTTGTCGAACAGCATGCCGTCGCGGCGCGCGTCCATCTCCTCCTGCGAGAAGCGGAAGTAGTGCTTGTAGCGCTCGAAGAACGTGCCGTTCGACATCGTCTCGGTCATGCTCGCGCCGCTGATCTCGGCGATCCGCTCGATCGTGTCCCGCTCCTCGACGAGCACGAACCGCCACGGCTGGCTGTTGAGCTGCGAGGGCGCGCAGCCGGCCACCTCCATGAGGAGGCGCTGGTGCTCCTCGCTCACGGGATCCGGCAGGAAGGCGCCGTTGGTGGTCCTCCGGGCGCGCAGGACGTCGAGGAAGTCGATGGGTCAACTCCAGGTGGCGAGGATGCCCCGGACGTACCAGGGGGCGGCGGTCAGGGCGACGGCGGGGTGCCGGCGGGTGCGGGTGCCGACGCGGGGGAGCGCGGCGAGCGGGATCAGGGCGGGGGCGAGCGCGCGGGCGGCGCGGCGGGCGGCGGGGCGCGCGGCGGATCCGGCCCAGGGCGGCGACGCGAGCGCGACCGCGGTGAGCGCGCTCGTCAGCACGTACGCGCGCTGGTGGAGCCGGAGCTCGGGGCGGGGCGGCAGGATCCGGGTGGCCGCCGCGATCCCGATGGCGCAGTTCACGAGGTACGCGGCGCTCGCCGCGGCGAACGCGGCGCGGACCACGGGCGTCGCGGTGCGGGTCCGGCTCTCGGTCATCCCCTTCGACGCTAGTCCGACGACGCACGGGTCGGTCGGGCCGCGACCGGCGCGCGCCGCCGCCGCCGGGATCCGGGTTGGATGGACCCATGCACCGACCCCCGGCGGCTCCCGCGCGCCTGCTCCTCACCCGCCATGCGCAGACGCCGTGGAACCGGGAGTACCGCTACAACTCGCGCACCGACGTGGACGTGGGGGACGACGCGGCCGAGCAGCTCGCGCCCCTCGCGGCGCGGCTCCGGGGCGAGGGTGTGGAGCGGATCCTCGTGAGCACGCTCGCGCGCGCCCGCAGCACCGCGCGGATCCTGCAGGAGCAGGGCGTCGCGCCGGGCGTCGTGCCGGAGCCGCGCGCGGAGCTGGTGGAGCTCGACTTCGGCGGCTTCGAGGGGATCACGCGCGACGAGCTGCGCGGGCCCGTGCACGGCGCGGCGTTCGCGGCCTGGCTGACGGGCGAGGACGGCGCGCCCGCGGCACCCGGCGGCGGCGAGAGCTGGGCGGCGGCGGCGGCGCGGGCGCGCGCGGTGCTCGACGACGTGGCGGCGGATCCGCGCACCACCCTCGTGGTCGCCCACGGCTACCTGCTGCGCGTGCTCTACCTCACGGCGCTCGGCCGCTCGCCCGCGCTCACGCGGTCGCTGGTGTGGGCGAACGGGCAGCTCATCGAGCTGGAGCGCGACGGATCCGGGTGGCGCGAGCGCGGTGCGGGAGCGGCCGGCTAGTGCTCGTCGCCGACGGGATCCCCGCTCTCCGCCGGGTAGCGGAGCTCGAACACGACCTCGTCGATCACGCCCGTCCAGACCATGTCGTCGCCGCGGCGCGCGAGCGGGCCGTCGGTGAGGTCGATGGCGTCCGCGAGGCCGAGCCCCGCGATCCACGACTCGATGACCTCGCGCCGCACCTCGGGCGCGTACGCGTCGGCGTCGCCCGAGAAGTGCACGCCCTCCCACGGGCCGCCGAGCTGCCACGCGAGCGGCGGCAGGCCGCGGATGGCGCCCTCGGTGTTCCAGGCCAGGCCGACGGAGGTCTCGATCGCCAGCCGCGTGATGCGGCGCTCGGTCGGGAGGTGCTCGGGTGCGGTCGACACGGTGTCTCCTCGTGCGGCCGGTGCGGCCGTGCTCGTGCGTGGGGTCAGCCGCACCGTAACGGGGAGCAGACGACCTCGCCAGTCGGATGCGCCGCGCGGACATGCGACGGGACGCCGGATGGCCCATCGTATTTCCTCGGGCCATGGATGAGAGGATGATCGCGGCGGAGGCAGGGGATCCGGGCGGGGGACCGCGCGGGACCGGCACCGCCCGTCGGCCGCATCGGGGGATGACGGCACAGATGCACCGCACCATCCGAGGGGGAGACATGGCGCTCACGACCGCCACCGCACGACGCGAGGACGACGTCACCGTCGTCACCGCAGCAGGGATGCTCAACATGGCCGCGGCCCCCGAGCTCCGGCAGGCGATCCACGACGCGCTGGATCCGGCGCCCGCGCGCATCGTCGTCGACCTCGCCGGCGTCGACTTCATCGACTCCTCCGGCCTCGGCGCCCTCATCGCGGGCCTCCGCGCCGCGCGCGACGCCGGCGGCGACCTCCGCATCTCGGCGCCGGGCCCGCAGGTCGCGATGGTGCTGCAGCTCTCCAACCTCGACCGGGTGCTGATCTCCACCCCGACGGCCGAGGCGGCCTACCGTGACTGAGACCACCCGCAGCCTCACGCTCCAGTCCCCGCCCGACGACGTCGACGCCGTCCACGAGCTCGTCGCCGGCCTCTGGGACGACCGCCCCGACGTGGGCGCGCTCGACCGCATGGCGTTCGAGACCGCGCTCATCGAGCTGGCCTCCAACGTGATCGAGCACGCGGACGACGGCCAGGGCGTCACGTGCGTGGTGAGCGTCACCGTCGACGACGGCGTGATGAGCGCGCGGCTGCGCGACGGATCCGAGCCGGGGGACTTCCGCCTCACCACGCGCGAGATGCCGGGCGCCGACGCCGAGTCGGGCCGCGGCCTCGCGATGGTGCAGATGCTCTGCGACGAGCTGACCTACGAGCGGGTCGGCGGCGAGAACGTGTGGAGCGTCCGCCGGACCCGGATCGAGCCCGAGGCGTCCTGATGGTCTCGCCCGCGCGCGCGCCACGGCTCGCCGCGCTCTCGCTGCCCGCGTGGGTCGGCCGCGCGGCCTGGATCCCCGAGTCCGCCGCCCGGTCCGGATCCGCAGGCACGTCCGGCCCCACCCCCGCGCTCAAGCAGCTGCCGATGCTGGTGCTCTTCGCGCTCGCGGTGCTCACCAGCGCGGCCGTGCCCACGATCGGGATCACGGCGCCGCGCGCGCTCCTCGTGTCCTGCGCGATCCTCGGGGTCGGCACCCTGCTCGCCGTCGTCGTCACCCTGCGCCACGACCTCGCGCGCTTCGCCGTCGTCGTGCCCGCCCTCGACTTCCTCGCCGTCGGCCTGCTGCGGATCGGGACGGGCGAGAGCGCGTCCGTCTTCGGATCCCTGGTGATCCTCCCGGTCGTCTGGTTCAGCCTCAACCCGAGCCGCTGGAACGTGCTCGTCGCGTTCGTCGGGGTCTACGTGAGCCTCGGCCTGCCGCTCCTGCTCCGGCTCGGCGCGCAGAACGCGAACGAGCTGTGGCGTGGGTTCTTCAGCGCCCTCGCCTTCGCGGTCGCGGCGCTCGTGGTCAACGAGCTGTCGCGCCGCACGCGGGTCAGCCTCGAGGAGTCGCGCGACCGGGAGCGGGTGAGCGAGGAGGAG
Organism: Clavibacter michiganensis subsp. insidiosus; assembly: GCF_002240565.1. Classification (GTDB taxonomy): domain Bacteria; phylum Actinomycetota; class Actinomycetes; order Actinomycetales; family Microbacteriaceae; genus Clavibacter; species Clavibacter insidiosus. The sequence goes on from NZ_MZMO01000001.1 coordinate 484,706, forward strand.
CTGACCCGGGCGTCCGTCGTGCAGCGCGCGCTCCTGCCGAAGACGAGCGTGCCGCTCGCCGGGTACCAGGTCGCGGGCGCGTGCCTGCCGTCCAAGGCCGTGGGCGGCGACTTCTTCGACTGGTACCCGGTGAAGGAGGGCCTTGCGTTCACGCTCGGCGACGTGATGGGCAAGGGCGTCGGCGCCGGGATCATCGCGGCCACCGCGCGTGCCGTCGTGCGCAGCGCCAAGAACGTGCCGGATCCCGTCGCCGCCATCGAGCGCACCGCCGACTGCTTCACCGCGGAGATGAGCGCGGCGGCCTCCTTCGCCACCGTGTTCCACGCCCGCGTGCGCGCCGAGGACAACACCGTCCTCTACGCCGACGCGGGCCACGGCCTGTCCGCGCTGGTGCGCGCGGACGGCACGCACGAGCGGCTGGAGTCCACGGACCTGCCCGTCGGCGTGCCGGGGGCGGCCGGCTGGCGGTCGCACGAGGTCGCGCTCGGCCCCGGCGACCTCATCGTCACCTTCAGCGACGGCGTGCTCGACCTCTACGACGGCACCCTCCGCGCGGTCGACCGGGTGGCCGAGCTCGCGCGCGCGTCCGCGTCGGCGGACGAGCTGGTGCGGCGGATCACGGCGCTCGCCGCTGGTCAGGCGAACCCGGACGACGTGACCGTGGTGGTGCTGCGCCGCGAGGCCTGAGCGCGTCCGCGCGGGGAGGCCTCCTGATCCGGGGAGGGCTCCGAACACCCCGGCATACACTCGACGAAGGCGCCGCGGTCCGGGGGGATCGTGCGGCGGGCGGATCTCCGTCCGACGCGACCGGCGCCCGATCCACCAGGGGGAGCTCATGGCCATGCCGGACACCGTCGCGCGCTCGGGCGGCTCGGATCCCGCGGGTCGCGCCAGCCGCGACGCCTCCTCCCTGCACGGCGTCGACGAGGAGGCGCGGCTCCGGGCCGTGCACGACCTGCGGCTCGTCGGATCCACCGCGGAGGAGCGCTTCGACCGAGTGACCCGCGTCGCGCGCGAGGTCTTCGGCGTGCCCGTGGCCGAGATCAACCTGGTGGGCGACGCCGAGCAGTTCACGAAGTCGCCGCAGCCCGCGGGCGTCTCGCTGCTGTCGGACCGCACGCAGTCGTTCTGCGACGTCGCCATCCAGAGCACGGAGATCCTCGTGGTGCCGGACGCGACCGCGGACGCGCGCTTCGCCGAGCGCACCACGGTCACCGGGCCCCGCCACATCCGCTTCTACGCCGGCCGCCCGCTCCTCTCCGGCGGCCAGACCGTCGGCACGCTCTGCCTCGTCGACACCGAGCCGCGCGACCTCGCGCCCGCGCAGGAGAAGCTGCTCGACGAGATGGGCGCGTGGGTCGAGCGCGAGCTCCGCGACAGCCGGGAGGAGGAGATCGCGGGCGACATCCAGCGCCGGCTCCTGCCCGTCGACCGGCCGCTCTGGCCCGACTTCGACCTCGCCGGCATCAGCCGCCCGGCCCGCGGCGTGGGCGGCGACTTCTACTCCTGGGGCGAGGACCCCGACGGGTTGCACGTGACCATCGCCGACGTGATGGGCAAGGGCGCGGGCGCGGCGATCCTCGCGTCGGCCGTGCGCTCGGGCTTCCAGGCGCACCGGGGGCCGGACGCCGCGCGCACCGTGACCGCGGTGCAGGCGCAGCTCCAGGGCGACCTCGACGCGACCGAGACGTTCGCGACGTTCCTGCACTGCCGCGTCGACGGATCCACCGGCCGCCTCTCCTACGCCGACGGCGGCCACGGCCTCACGGTGCTGATCCGCGCTGGCGGCGCCCACGAGATGCTGCCGACGCTCGGCCTGCCGCTGGGCGTCGTGCCGGGTGCCGAGTGGTCCGCGGGATCCGCCGCGCTGCGCCCCGGCGACCGGCTCCTCGCCTTCACCGACGGCGCGCTCGACCTCTTCGACGGATCCCTCGACTCGGTCGCCCCGCTCGTCGACCTGGTGCGCACGGCCGCGGACGCCGCCGAGACCGTGGGCCGCATCGCGGACGCGGCGGCCGCGGCTGCCGCGCGCGGCACGGTCGGCGACGACGTGTCGGCGGTGTGCGTGCGCTACGCGGGCGGTGCCGCGGCCTGAACCGACCGCGGCCCGGCCGTCAGGAGCCCGTCGCCCCCAGCGCCTGCAGGCTCGGGTGGTCGCGCAGCGCGTCGAGGCCCTGCGTGCCGAGCACCGTGAGCACGGCGGCGATGGGGGCGTCGACGCCGCGGAGGCGCAGCGGCTCCACGTCCGGGAACTGGCAGACGAGCGCCCACTTCGTCACCTCGGGGTAGACGGCCGTCATGCCCGCGTACCAGAACGCGAGCGACCGGCCCCCGACCTGGCAGAGGAGGCGGCGGTCGGAGATCACGAGCCGCACGGGCTGCAGCTCGCGCCACTGCTCGGCGGCCTGCGCCTCGGCCGCGCTCCGCCGGGACGCGTTGCCGATGGCCGCGATGGCCATCCCGCCGAGCACGAACGCGGGGCTGCCGACGAGGAAGCCGCCGGATCGCGTGTACGTCACGTCCTGCCCGTAGTACCGCTCGTAGTCCGCCTGCACGTCGTAGAGGAACACCTCGCCGGGCTCGGCGACGACGTCCCAGACGGGGAAGCCGGGTGGGCGCTCCCCGCGCAGCAGCGACGCGCGGAGGCGGCACGCCTCGGCCCAGCCCGCGGCGCTCCGGGCCGCCAGGTCCTGGGCGGCGGCGGCCTCGCGGGCCGGTCGGGCGAGCTCGTGCCGGGCGCCGCGGATCATGCCCGCGAGCACGCGCGCGCCGCGGATCAGGGTGCGCACCGCGGCGACGCAGAGGAGCAGGAGCACGAGCCCGGGGATGAGCGTCGCGGGTCGCGTGAGCACCGACGGGTCCGCGATCGCGGCGAGGAGCCCGAGGAGGCCCATCCCGAGCACGAGCAGCGCCGGCCAGCAGAGCAGCAGGCGGAACCAGCCGGGAACCTCGCGTCTCACGAGGCCGCTCCGGTCGGATCCGGCTCCGGCCGCGGCGCGCACGGCAGCGGCTCCCCGGACTCGGTGGTGGCGGAGGTGCGCGCGAAGGGGCCGGTCGGGCCCATGAGGACGGCGAGGTGGTAGTCCGCGTGATCCCGCCACCAGACGCTCATGCCGGTCGCGCCCTCGAGGCGCAGGGCCTCCCAGGCGAGGTGCAGCGCCTCGAGCCGCGCGACGGCCTCGGGGTGGCGCCACCACTCGGGATCCCACCGGCTCTCGCCGCGCGGGCTGACCTCGCGGCGGTAGACGGGCGCGAGGAACCCGCGCACGAACGCGTCGACGTCGGGGAAGACCTGCACGGCGGCGGATGCGGCGGCCGCGGGCGCGTCGCCCCAGCCGAACGCGTCCGTCACGACGCGGGCCCCGATGCGGGTGCGGTTGCCGGCGCCGGGCGGGAGACCGCGCGGGCGTCGGCGGCCGCGAGCGAGGCGCGGATCACGGCGGCCTCGGGTCCGTCCATCCACGGCACGGTCGCGATCATCGAGGCGCGCACGCCCGACGCGAGCAGCACCGCGCGGCCGCGGGGCAGCTCGGCGAGCTCGGAGGTGTCGAGGATCCGGCGCCGGTCGTTCTGCACGCTCGTCGACCGGACGCCGCGCGTCATCGAGCTGGAGACCGTCTCGTGGTCGTAGTCGCCGATGAGCTCGGACAGCTCCCGCAGCCACTCCGCCTCCTTCACGCCGCCGAGGTACACGACCTCGTTCGCGGCGCTGAAGAGCTTGCGCATGCCCTCGCGGCCGAACACGTCGACGCCCTGCGCGTACGACTGGAAGATCGACAGCACCGGGATCCCGCGCGACCCGAGGTGCGAGTACAGGTCGGGCAGCTCCTTCCACCGGCACACGTTCGCGGCCTCGTCGAGCACGCACACGAGCGGCGTGGTCAGGCGGCCGCCCGGCTGCGTGCGGGCGAGGCGCTCGGCGGCCTCGACGATCGCGACCGTGAGCGCCGTGACGAGGGGGGCGGCCGTGCCCTCGCCCTCGACCGACAGCGAGTACAGGGTGTCGGTGGAGCGGACGAAGGCGTCGGGGTCGAGGCGGGGGCGGGGATCCGCGGCCGCGTCGCCGCCGGCCGGCGTGATCCACCGGTTGATGCGGCTCCTGCGCACGCACGACGCCATCTTCCGGGCGGTCGCGTACACGCCGTCGCGCTGGCGGGGCGACGTGCGCGACGCGCTCTCGACGTCGTCCGCGATGAGCGGGTAGCCGCCGCGGCGGAGGATCGCCACCATCTCGCGCTCGTCCGGATCCGTGAGCCAGCCGAGCACGTCCGTGATGGGCCGGCGGTCGACCGCCGCCGCGAGGAGCAGACCCGTGAGCAGGTCCTTGCCGGCCGCGTCGAAGAAGGCGTCGCCGCGGTCGTCGGCCTCCCGGGATCCGGCGGCGAAGTGCCCGGCGAGCTTGGCGGCGGAGGTGTCGTCGGTGACGGAGGAGAGCGGATCCCACCACCACGTCGGCTCCTCGTCGACGACCTGCTGCGGGTCGAACACCCACGCGGTGCCGACGCCGGCGCGCAGGTCGCGGGTGGCGCGCACGACGTCGGGCTTGTTCGACGTGGTGACGAGCGCGCCGGGCGCCGCGAGGATCGCCGGCACGACGAGCGAGGTGGTCTTGCCGACGCGCGGCCCGGCGATGCCGACGACCACGTCCTCCCACGAGGCGTAGAGCATGCCGCCGGAGCGGAGGTCACGGCCGAGCGGCAGCCCGGGTCGCCCGGGCACGCCGAGACGCGCGGCCTTCGCGAGCGACGTGCGCTCGCGCAGCTCGTCGAGGTCGGACACGGAGGCGAGGTAGCGCGCGCTGCGGTCCACGCGCGTGCGGCCGCGGCCGAGCCGGCGGAGGGCGCGCGCGACGGCGACCACGAGCGCCGTGAGCACCGCGGCGACGGCGACGGCGAGCGCGACGGCGAGCGGGGTCCACGCGACCTCGCCCTTCTTCAGCGCGATGGCGACGGCGAGCGGATCCCCGGGCAGCGCGGCCCCCGCCCCCGTGAGCGCGTGCGCCGCGGCGAGCCCCGCCCAGGCGGACGCGAGCAGCCCGGCGGCGATGCCGATCGCCCACGTCGCGATGATGGTGCCCGGGTTCGCGCGCCCCGGCTCGGCCCGGCGGTTGGTGCGGTCGGAGCTCATGCGGCGCCGGCCTCGACGGTCTCGCGCTCGGCCTCGAACCCGTCGGCGGACCCGCTCCCGGCCGGCTCCGGAGGCCGCCCCGTCGCCTCGTCCGGCTCCGGGAACGACTCGGTCGCGTGCCACGCCTTGTTGGTGTCGTTGATGTGCCGCTCCTCCTCCGTGAGCTCCACGTGCACGGGGATCCCGGGGTGCCCGCCGACCTTGATGAGGAACCGCCCGCGGCCCGGCGGCTCCTGGTCGGGCGACCAGCCGGGCGGGTTCTGCCACGACATGACGAGGTCCTGCTCCGAGCGCGACAGGGCGACGGCCTGCGTGAGCATCGACATCTCCGCGCGCGGCAGGCCGCCCGCGACCACCATGCCGGCGCGCTCGACGAAGCCGCGCGCCTTCATCCGGTCCTGCTCGTCGGCGAGCGCGAGGAGGTCGGACATGGTGTGCGTGATCATCGCGAGCCCCACGCCGCGCTGCCGGTTGAGGCGCGTGAGCGAGTCGATGCGGTCGACGATGCCCTTGCCCACGCGGAGCGCGCGCCACAGCTCGTCCATCACGATCAGGTAGTGCCGCCGCGGCTGCAGGCCCGCGTCGGCCAGGGCGGTCGCCACGTTCACGGTGCCGAAGCCCTGCGACCAGCAGGCGAGGAGCACGGCGGCCTGGAGGTCGGTGTCCGACTCGTCGATGGAGGAGACGTCGTAGACCACGGGCCGGTCGTGCCGCATGGCCACGTCGGTCTGCTGCGCGAAGTTCTCGCCGAGCCGGCCGCCCCGCGTGAGGCTGATGAGGCTGGCCTCGAGCCCGCGGGTGATCTCCTGGTAGCGCCCGAGGTCGCCCCGGTCGACGGCCACGTCGCGCACGGCGGGGTGGGCGTCCTGGATCACGCGGAGCAGATCCGCGAGCACGGGCACGCCGGGGAACTCGTCGTCGAGCACGCGCAGGGCCGCGTCGATGATCGACTCCTCCACGTCGTCGGGCGCCTGCTTGCGGAGGATGGTGAGCAGCGACGAGACCATCGTGTTGCGGCGCCCGTGCGCGTCGGCGATGAGGCGCTGCCGCTCCTGCTCGAAGCCCGCGGCGCGCAGCTGCTCGGCGGCCTCGATCGCGCCGCCCGGATCCAGCACGTTGAGGTGCCCGCGGCCGCGCCCGAGCGTGATGACCTGGCCGTCGAGCGCGTGCACCATGTCGACGTAGTCGGGCTTGAGGTCGCCGAGCACGAGCGGCAGGTAGCCCATGCCGTCGCCGCCCACGCACATGCGGCGGATGAGCGTCGACTTGCCGAGGCCGGGGAGGCCGAGGGCGAAGATCGACGGGTTCGAGATGATCCCGGACTGGAACCAGGAGATCGGGTCAGCGCACACGGTCGCGCCCGTGTCGAGGTGCAGGCCGAGCGGCACGCCGCTGATGGGGCTGCTGGATCCGACCGCGTACGGCCACAGCCCGCACACCTGCACGGTGGTGCCGCGCCATTCGGGCGCGGGCTGCACGAGCACGGTCTCGCCGCGGGCGCGGCCGAGCCAACCGCGCGGGGAGGGGCGGCGGTGGGAGCGGGCGGCGGTGCGGAGGGCGCGGCGCTCCGCCCGGGTCGGCCGCGGCGCCTCGGGGCGGGCCTCGGCCTCCGACGCCGCGCGGGCGGCCTCGGCAGCGAGCTTCCGGGTGCGGCGGGTGGCGACCTTGCGGGATCCCTGGTCAAGCGCGGGCACGGGCGCTCCTCTCGTGGCGGGCGGCGGTCGCCGGGCGGGCGGCGGCGCGGCGGATCACAGCTGGTCCCGGATGTCGTGCGGGATCGCCAGGTGCCGCGGCAGCACCAGGCCGAGCGGCAGGCCGGCGGCGAACGCGGAGTCCTGCGAGCCGTGCACCACGCGGAGGCGGATGCGGGCCTGCGCGGAGAGGCTGTCCACCGCGGCGCGCGCGTCCTCGATGGTGGCCGGATCCTGCACGGTGGCGGTCACGACCATCCCGAAGTTGACGAGCCCGGCGCCGCCCGACTCCTCCGACTCGTTCGCGAACGCGGCGATGACGTCCTTGCGCGACCTTCCGGTGGGGTTCTTGGTCGACCCGACGAGGAACTCGGCGTCGCGCTTGTCGGCCTCGACGATGGCGGCGGCGCGCGCCGGGTCGATGGGCCGGTAGAGCATCGTCACGCGCTTGCGGGCGATGTGCCGGTGCGGCGCGAGCAGGCGGGACAGGATCGACTCGCCCACGTTGCCGCGCGGCGCCTGCGACATCATCCACGACACCGAGAGCGCCGAGTCGTGCCGGTACGAGTCCCACGCGGCCTGGTGCGCGGTGGGCCCGACCTCGGGCCAGTACAGCTCGGTGGCCTGGCCGGCGGAGTTGGCTTGGTCGATGAGGATCGCCGCGGCCGGGTCGTACGCGATCCGCACCACCTCGCACAGGTCCTGCGCCGTGAGCGGCCGGGCGGCTCCCGCGCCGGTGGAGGAGAGGCCCGAGGTGAGGCCGGGCAGCCGGTAGGCGAGCTCGCGGCCGACCTCCTCGGGGCTGCGGCGGGCGGCGCCGGTGCGCGTGGCGCCCGCGAAGGTGATGGCGACGTACGCCTTGATGGTCGCGGCGCCCGCCGGGTAGGTGGCCACGATCTTCCGCAGCACGCTCTTGGAGAAGTCGGATCCACGGTCGTCGATGCGGCCGAGCACCTCGGAGGCGAGCCGCGTCCCGGTGTCCGGCGCGGTCTCGAGCGTGACGGACGCGGCCACGAGGCCGGGCTCGTCCGCGAGCGCCTCGAGCCAGGAGCCCCACTCGGCCACCCAGATGTCGACCTGCTCCTGGTCGACGAGCGCGGATCCGTCGGGCTCGGCCCCGAGCACCACCGTGAAGTCGTTGGTCGACGGCACCTCGATGAGCGCGAAGGGGCGGCCGTAGGAGTCCTTCCACTCGGTGAGGCGGGATCCCGCGGCGAGGCCCGGCAGCTGCGCCGTGCCCCACTCCGCGAAGCCCAGCGGCCCCGAGCGGTAGAGGTGCGCGCCGCGGTTGCGGGCGAACAGCCAGCCCGCGCGGTTCATGATCCGGATCATCCCCGACTCCCCGTGCTTGTCCTTGACCGCGACCGCCGCGAGCACGCCGGCGAACACCGCCGCCGTGATCACCCCGGCGACGAGTCCCTTGTTGGTGGCGACGATGATGACCATCACGGCCCCGGCGAACCCGAACATCGTCGGGAACATGCCGAGCCCGCCGACGCCGCGGGTGCGCGGCTTCCGCCAGTTGCCGTACGTGCGCGCGGTGGCGCGTCCCTCGATGGCGCTCATGGATCCGTGTCCCTACCTGGCCCCCGAGGGGCCCTCTCCCGCGGCGTCCTCGACGGCGCCCTTGGTGGCGTGCGCGGCCTTCTTCGCGCCCTCGGCGAGCTTCGCGACGCCGAGCGCGGCGAGCCCGACGGGACCCGCGACGGCTGCTCCCGCGGCGGCGGCTCCGCCGGCTGCGCCACCCGCTGCTGCACCACTCGCGCCGGCGCCGGCCTTGGCTCCGGCGGCCGCGCCCTTGGCGGCGGTGCCGCTGCGTGCGCCGGCGCTCGCGTTGGCGGCGCCCGAGGGTCCGCCGCCCGCGCCGCCGCCTCCACCGCTGTTCGACCGGCTCGCCATGGATCCCGCCTGCTTGATCGCCCCGGACGCGGCCTCGCCGGCCCCGCCCATCACGGCGCCCGCGACGGCTGCGCCCGACACCCCGCCGGCCGGCGCGACCATCGGCGCGATGAAGCGCATGAGCGCGGGCAGCGCGATCAGCGCGATGAGCATGAGCGCGACCCCGGTGAGCACGGCCCAGATTCCCTGCCCGTCCTTCGCGAACAGGTCGGTGCCGATCAGGCGGAACGCGGCGGCGTAGACCAGTGCGGCGGCCGGCTTGTAGAGGATGAACGCGGTCAGCCATCCGAGCGACTTGCGGAACCACTGGTTCCCCGTCGGCGTGTTCGTGAAGCTCGCGGTGAGCGGCAGTATCCCGGCGAGGAGGACGAGCATCGCCGACCGGACGATCATCATGGCGATCTGCACGTACGAGATGAGGATCGCGATGAGGGCGAGGATCAGGACGCCGATCGTCCCCAAGGGCGACTGCGCGGTGAGCTGCATCATGAGCGCGATGTTGCTGCCGAAGCAGTTGCCGCCGACGTCCGCCACATCGCACTTGGTCGCCGCGTTCAGGACGCCGACCGCGAAGGCATCACCGAGTCGGACGGCGAGCTGGATCACCGTGAGCCCGATCGTGGAGACCATCACGAGGGTGACCAGGGACCGGACCAGCTCGCGCACCGGCTCCGCCCGCTGCGTCCACGCCAGCCGGATGCCCGCGAGGATCACCGACCCGACCGCCATCGCGAGGACGACGAACCAGGTGGAGTTCTGCAAGAACCCCACGGCCGTGGTGGATCCGTCCGGAGCCGTCTTCGGAATGACCCAGGCGACCAGCGACGACGCGCTGGTGATGAGGAAGACGCCGCCGAGCACCAGCCCGAGCCGCCCGAGGGCGTCCATGCCCGTCTCCGAGGATCGGGCGCGCATGTAGAGGATCGCGAACCCGATGATCGAGAGGACTGCCACGACGAGCCCGATCCACGCGACGTACCCGAGCAGGGTGTCGAAGTCGCCCGTGACGGTCGAGTTCGGCTCGTAGCCGACGGTCGAGCCCTCGCCCTTCGTGAACTGCGGCCCCGGTATATAGACCCACATGGTGCCGAGGGATGCGACGACCTTGCCGAAGGTCTCGAGCGCGGCGTCCATCAGCTGTTCGAGCGTGTTCTTCGCGCCTTGCTCGATCGCGTTGGCCACGATCTCCGAGGTGGAACATCCGATGTCGCCGAAGCTGCAGCCCACTTCACGCCCCGGCCCACGGGATGTATCCGCCGAGGCTCTGGAGCTGCGACGAGTCGAGGGGGAGAGTGCCGTCATCCGCGAGCTCGAACTTCCAGTCCCCGTCGACCCACTTCAGAATCATCGGCATGCTCACGAGGGCGTTCCCTTGGCTGGTGACAGCGGCGGCGACGTCGACGGTCGTCTCCGACGGAGAGTAGGACTCGATCTTGAAGCCGGAGATCTGGAGGCGGACGCTCGACGACGAGGAGGCCCCTGCCTTGGCCGCGGCCGCGTCCTTGCCCGGCCCCGGAGCCACCAGTTCGGCGATATGGCTCTTCAGGCGTCCGTCGGTGGCCTGCCCGAGGTAGTTGGCGACCGCGTACAGGGCGCCCGTCGCCGTGTGCGCGTAGCAGGAGCGGATGCCGTTCGAGCCCGTGATCCCCGGGCCGGCGCCCTGCGGGTCATCCGGGACCGCGACCGTCCCGACGAGCTTCCACGTCGTCTTCGGAGCGGTGTCGAGCGAGCTCGTCTCCTCGTATCCCGGGAGGCCGCACACGGACGCGGCGCCCTCCGGCAGCGCGGACGCGCTCGGCGAGGCGGGAGTCTCCGGCTCGGCGGCCGCCGCGTCGCTCGTCGGCGCCGCGGCAGGCGTCCCGCCGCCCGAGAACGCCCCCGTCGCCGCCGCGATGCCGCCGCCCACGAGGACGAGGGCGAGGAACGCCGCGATGGCGATCCAGAGCGGGCGCTTGTGGAAGGGCGTGGCGGGGGTGCTCATGAGGATCCTCTCGGGGGAGCGGGCGGCGCGGGCAGGCGGGCAGGGGAGTCGGAGGTCGCGCTACGCGATCACGAAGCTCACGAGCGACGCGGCGCCCAGCCCGAGGAAGAGGCCGAAGCCGATCTTGATGAGGCGCTCCTGGATCTCGCCACCCTCGTGCCGGTTGTTGCGGAAGAGCATCGCGCCGGTCGCGATGAGGGAGAGCACCGCGAGGGGCAGGAGCACCCACTTGGCGATGCCGATGATGCGGCTGAACTTGTCGGTCCAGTCGCTGGGGGCGTTCGCCTCGCCGTCCGGCACGTCGATGGCGACGGCGTCGAGGGCGTGGTGGAGGTGCGCGGATGCCTGGTGGACGGCGTCGAGCGCGAGGAGCGTGGGGGACATGCGGGGGACCTCTCGTGGAAGGGAAGGGGCAGGGCTAGCGGGGTGATGCGGTGAGCCGCAGGTCGGCGAGGAGCCGCTGGTGCTCGCGGCCCATGTCGGCGGGATCCGCGGGGCCGAGGCGCCACGCGTCGATCCACGGCAGGGTCCACGAGCGCGGGTAGCCGCCGGAGACCAGCTGCTCGAGCTGCCGCAGCTCCTTGGGGCGACGGCCGGGCGCATCCGCCACGAGCACGAGGCCGACCAGCTCGACGAGGCCCGCGACCTGGCCGGACGCCCACTCGCGGGCGACCCGCTGCGCCGCGAGGAGGCCGGAGTGGTCGGTGCGGGCGACGACGACCACACGGGAGGCGGGGGATCCGGCGGCAGGGGCGGGCCAGGCGTGGCCGGCGGCGCGGGATCCGGGAGCGAGGCGCGCGAGCGTCGTCTCGCCCGCGCCGCCGTGGGCGCCGACCCACCAGAGACCGGCAGGCTCGTCCACGCGACGGACGGGCAGGCGATCGGCCGCCGCGGGGGCGGGGACGGTGGTCGGCTGGGGTGCGCGGGGTCCGCGGAGGCGCTCGCGGCGGGTGAGAGGAGGGGCGTCGGACGCGGGTGCGTCGACGACGGCGGGCGCGCCGACCACCCACGGATTGCCGCTGTCGTCCATGCCCTGCCCATCCCACCCGAAGGGTCTCGTGCTCGCCTCACGCGTGATCCACCGGGCGGGGGATGTCGACAGGACGTTGCACGGTGATGCTGTCAAAGTGCTTGCGCAGACGCAAGTGCTTGATCCTGCTCGCATTTTCCGTGAGACTGTCCCGCCGACGTCGATCCTGGCGGGCACCGCCGCTCGCGCGGGCCGCCTCTCCACACGGGCCGCCGGCATCTCCCTCCGCACGACCCGCACGACGCCCCCTCACCGAGAGCCGCAGATGACCGACGCCCCGACCGTGCCCGCCTTCCCCCGCATCGACGCCACCATCACGCCCACGGCCGACGGGCTCGCCACCGGGGTGCTCACCGTCAACGGCGTCGCGACGCCGTTCGCGGAGGCGGCGGAGGACGACATCCGCCGCGGCGTCGTGATGAGCGTGCGCGGCATAGCCGAGCAGATGCAGCGGGCGGTGCGCCTCACGACGCGCGACCGCTTCGGATCCCAGGCGCTCGCCGTGGGGCCGGACGGCACGGTCGAGGCGCTCAGCGAGCTCGACCGCACGGACGCGATCGCGGAGCCCGCGGTCGTGCCTCCGAACGCGGCCTCCCATGCGGGCGCCGCGGCGCCCCTCGCCCCCGCGGCGCCGGTGGCCGCCGTCCCCGCCGTGGCGCCAACGGTCGGCGCCCCCGCGCCGACCGTCCCCGCGGCGGTCGCGCCCGCCCCGGCCGCCGTCGCGGATCCGCCGCTCACCCGCCGCGCCGCCCGCCAGTCCTTCCTCACGCGCGAGGAGGTGGAGGAGCCGGCGACGCAGGGCATGCGCGGCACACTGACGCGGCTCGGGATCCGCATGTCGCCGTCCGAGGACGAGCGTCGCGAGCGCGAGTGGACCCGCCTCGTCAGCCAGCACTGGCCCGGCCCCCGCACCGTCGCGGTCGTCAACGGCAAGGGCGGGGTCGGCAAGACCATGTCCACCATCTGCCTGTCGTCCGTCTTCGCGCGGCACGGCGGAGCGGGCGTCCTCGCCTGGGACAACAACCAGACGCGCGGCACGCTCGGCTGGAGCACGGAGCAGGGGCCGCACGACGCGAGCATCCTCGACCTCCTGCCGCAGGTCGACCGGCTGCTCGGCACGGGCGCGCAGTCCGCCGACCTCGCGCACTTCGTGCACCACCAGACCCGCGACCGCTACGACGTGCTCCGCTCGAAGCCCGAGGTGCTCGCCACCCAGCAGCGCTTCGACGACACCACGGTCGACCTCATCCACGCGGTCGCCGCCAAGTTCTACCGGCTCGTGCTCATCGACTCGGGCAACGACGAGACCGACCCGATGTGGCTGCGCGCCATCGAGAGGGCGGACCAGATCGTGGTGCCGACCATCGGCGAGGCCAAGGCGGCGGAGTCGGCGGCCCTCCTCATCGAGGGTCTCGCCGAGCGCGGCGGGCACTTCGCCGATCTCGCGGAGCGCGCGGTCGTGGTGGTCAGCGCGCACAAGCACGATCTCGCTCCCGCCGAGCTAGCCAAGATCTCCGACGGCTTCGCGCCCCTCGCCCGCGACGTGGTCACGGTGCCGTACGACCCGGCGCTCGGCGCGGACGTCCTCAACTACGGCGCGCTCCGGGCGTCCACGCAGCGGGCCTGGCTCCGCGCGGGGGCGGCCGTGGCGCGAGGCCTCTGATGCGTGCGGGCGTCGCGCGCGGGGCGGGCGCCGTCGCGCTCGCCGCCGCCCTCGCCCTCGGGGCCGCCGGATGCGCGAGCGTCACCGTGCACGACGACGGGAGCCCGGTGGATCCGGCCCCCTCGTCCGGCGCCGTGACGGCGGACGGCACGAGCGGCGGCGCCGGGGGCTCCGGCACCTCCTCCCCGGGCGCGACGGACGACGGTGCCGCCGCGGAGCCCGAGCCGGTGGCGGACGCGGCCTCGCAGGCGGCGGCGCTCGCGGCGGCAGACGAGGTCATGCGCACGTACGCGCAGCCGGGGATCACCGAGGCCGAGTGGGAGCAGCAGATGACGCCGCTCCTGTCGCAGCAGGGCGCGGTGGCGTTCGTCCCCACGATCCCCTCGAAGCTCACGGCCCACGCGGTCACCGGCACCGGCACGGTCATGCCGGCGCCCACCGCGTACGCGCTCATCGTGCGCGTGCCCACGGACGACGGCGACTACGACGTCGCCCTCATCCGCTCGTCGACCACGGCTCCGTGGCTGGCGGACGAGATCCAGGCCGTCCGCGACAAGTGAACGGCGGCGGCAAGGGGGTCCTGATCCTCATCGGCACGCCCGCGGCGCTGATGGGGATGATCGTCTTCCTGGTGCTGTTCGGCTTCGGCGGCGACGGCGCGTCCGCCTGCACGACGCAGGGCGCGGCGTCCTCGTCGACCGGGCCGCGCACGCCCGTCGGCGGCTACTCGGGCGACCAGCTCGACAACGCCGCCGCGATCATGGACGCCGCCGCCGGGCTCGGCCTCTCCCGGCAGGCGCAGGTGCTCGGCGTCATGGCGGCGATGGGCGAGTCGTCGCTGCGCGCCATCGACTACGGGGACGACGCGGTGAACCCCGACGGCTCCATCGCCGACTCGATCGGCCTCTTCCAGCAGCAGTCGTCGTGGGGCTCGGTGCAGGAGCGGATGGATCCGACCTCGAGCGCGAAGCTGTTCCTCGCCCGCCTGCAGACCGTGAAGGGGTGGGAGTCGCTCGAGCCGACCCTCGCGATCCACGAGGTGCAGATCAACAAGGACCCGTACCACTACCGGAGGTTCCAGCAGCCGGCCGAGGACGTGGTCGCGCAGCTGTCGGGCGCCGCGGCCGCAGCTCCGGCGGCGACCCCCGTCGCGTCCGGCACGCCGGATCCCTCGGCCACGCCCGTGCCGACCGCGCCCTCCGGCGGGTGCTCCGCCGGCGGCACCGTGCTCCCGCTGAAGGCGCCGTTCGACCAGACCTCCGGGTACGGGCCGCGCGAGAGCCCGACCGCGGGCGCCTCCTCCTGGCACCCGGCGAACGACTACCAGACGCGGGAGACCGGGACGTCCTCCGGGCGGAGCGGCTACTCGTGCGGCTCGCCCGTGCTCGCCGCGCAGGCCGGCAGCGTGACGACGGCGGGCGGCTACACGGTGTCGATCCGGTCGGCGGCGGGCTACACGATCAGCTACCTGCACATGTACGAGCCGGACATGGAGGTCCGCGTCGGCGACGCCGTGACCCCCGGCCAGGAGATCGGGAAGGTGGGCTCGAACGGCCCGTCGACGGGGTGCCACCTCGACATCCGCATCGACGTCGCCGGATCCACCGACGCCCGTGTCGCCGCACTGCCGCAGTCGCAGACGCAGGGGGCGCCGGTGAGCGGCTACGTGGATCCGGAGACGTTCTTCGCCGCGTTCGGCGTGACGCTGTGCGGCGGGGAGTGCCGGCATGCGTCCGCCTGAGGCCGGCGGGGTTGCGGTGCACCCGACCCCTGCGGCGATAATTGCTCAGGCGGGTAAATTCGAGCATCCCGCGCCCGATCCGACCGGAGCAGCATCCGCCCATGGCAGACGACGACACCTGGGACGCCCTGCCGGCGACCCTGCGGTCCGCGGACCTGCAGCGGATCCTGCAGATCGGTCAGACGACCGTGAGCCTCTGGTTCGCGAAGGGCATCATCCCCGGCTACCGCATCTCGCACTCGTGGATCGCGTTCCGCTCCGAGGTGCGCGAGTGGCTCGAGTCGACGTCCACCGTGCCGGTGCCGCCGCACGAGCCGTACCCGCATCCGCTCGACGCCTACCCCGACCACCTCACGCACCGCGATCTCATGGAGCTGTTCCAGAAGAGCCGCCCGGCGATCCTCGGCTGGCTGCGCGACGGCGTGATCCCGGCCATGCGCCCCGGCGGCCGCTGGCTGATCGAGAAGGCGGCCGTCCGACGGCTCCTCGCGGAGACGAGCAACCAGCGGGTGGACTTCGTGCCGAAGGGCGATCGCGCGGCGAGCTGACGGGCGCGGTGCGCGGGGGCGGCCGACGGCTCGTCGCCTGCCCTAGCTGTACCCGGCCATGACGTTGGTGACACTTCGGGGCGTGTGAGGAGGCCTCCTGGCTTGATGGAGCTGTCTAGTTCTGCCACTGCCAGGAGGCCTCGATGTCCCACGCTAATGCTCGTCTGACGGTTCACGGGAGGGTTCTCCTCGTGCGGCGGGTGGTCGAGGATCGTCGGCCGGTCTCGCATGTCGCGCGCGAACTCGGTGTGTCGCGTCAGTGCGCGCATCGGTGGGTGAATCGGTTCCGGTCCGAGGGCTTCGAAGGCTTGTCGGACCGGTCCTCGAGGCCGAGACGGGTGCCGACGAGGACGAGCCCGGAACGAGAACGAGCCGTCGTGGAAGCGAGGACCCGATTGCGATCAGGTCCTGCCCGGTTGGCGCCGGTGACCGGTGTTCCAGCCCGCACGATCTCCCGCATCCTGCGGCGGCACGGGGCACCGCCGTTGGCATGGTTGGACCCCGTCACCGGGGCCGTGATCCGGGCATCCCGGTCGACGGCAAACCGGTACGAGCATGAGCATCCCGGCGACCTGATCCACGTCGACGTGAAGAAGCTCGGCCGGATCCCGGACGGCGGCGGCTGGCGGGCGCATGGCCGCAGCGAACAGGTTCGTGGTCGTGGGATCGGGTTCGATTACGTCCACGCCGTGGTCGATGACCACACCCGCCTCGCCTACGCGGAGATCCACCCGGACGAGAAGGGCGTGACCGCGGCAGGGTTCCTGACCCGGGCCGCGGCGTACTTCGCCGAGCACGGCATCACCCGCATCGAACGGGTCCTGACGGACAACGCGTTCGCCTACCGGCACTCGGCCGCGTTCCAGAACGCGGTCACGCAGCTCGGTGCGAGGCAGAAGTTCATCCGCCCGCACTGCCCCTGGCAGAACGGCAAGGTCGAACGCTTCAACCGCACCCTCGCGACCGAGTGGGCCTACCGGCAACCCTTCACCAGCAACCAAGCCAGAACCGACGCCCTTGATCCGTGGATCCAGCACTACAACACTGAACGAATCCACTCGAGCCACGGGCTGACGCCCGCGGCCCGAGTGTCACCAACGTCATGACTCAGTACACCTAGCCTGGCTGCTTCCCGCAGTCGGATCCGCTCGGCCGCTCGGCCGTGCGCGGGGGCCGTTCGCGGCCCCGGTTCCCCGGAGACGCTTTTCGGTGATGTGGTCAAGGAGGTCGTGATGGGTCTGTTCGATGCGCCGGTGGAGGTGCGCCCGGCGGAGCGTGCGTTGCGCGTGCTGCGGCTGGTGGAGCTGGATTACCTGCGGGAGGTGCGTCGGCTCCTGGATTCCGGGTACGACGCGGCGAAGCTGGTCCAGGATCTGGCGGTGTTCCAGCCTGTTGACCTGGATCGCATCGCCGCGGCCCGGGAGGTGCCGGTGCTGGTCGAGGGGTTCTCGGGGGCGACGCCGTATGAGATCTGCGAGCGGTATTCGGTGGGGATGCTCGACCGGGAGCGGCTCGTGGATGAGCTGGTGCGGTTCCCGTACGTTCCGCGCGACCAGGTGGACGGGTACGACGATCTCGTCGTCAACCCGCCGGGGACCTTCATGGACGTCTCCAGGGCGACCACGAATGACTTGATCGACATCGAGACCTACGGCCAGGTCGTCGAGAGACTCCACGTCTCCGGAGACTGAACATGCCGGACGATGATCGACTCGAGCATCTGGCGACCCTGCGACAGCTCTCGGCCGAGGGCGGGCCTGTCGCCGGGGACGCGCCCACTGCGACGATCAACAACTCGAGATGGTGGGACGGGGGGAAGCCCACCCAGAGCCGTCAAGCGCTCCTCGACAAGCTGGAGAGAGAAGCGGTTGAGGAGGTGCCGGATCTGCGCGCGGAAAGCCGTGCGATCGTTCTGGCAGGGCCGCCCGGTGCGGGCAAGAGCTCCATCCGCGAGCGCGTCCTCGGACCTAGATCCGATCACTTCCTCGTAGTGGATGCGGATGAGTTCAAGAGGCGCTTGTTACGTGAGGCGGTGGCGGACGGGAGCTATGAGTCTTGGATCAAGCCGGCCGCTGTGCGGGAGCGCGAAACCGCCGGCGAGCGCTTCCATCCGATGGAGTTGTCGTCCCTCGTCCACGCGGAGTCCGCGGCGATCGCGGACTCCCTCCGTCAGAACGCCATGGCGGCGAGGAAGAACGTGGTGATCGATACCGTCCTGTCGTCGGACACGAAGGCGCGGCAGATCATGGGCGAGCTGGAGCGGGCGGGGTACGACGTGCAGGTGGTGGACGTGGAGGTGCCGCGGGAGGTGTCGGAGGAGCGGATCCGGCAGCGGTGGCGTGAGGGGAACGAGGCGGCCGAGAAGGGCGAGGGGCTGGGCGGCCGGTGGGTGCCGAGCGAGTTCGGGGCATGGGTCTATGGGGCTCCCGACGGGGGTTCTCGGCCGGAGGCGAATGCGCGGATGGTGGCGGAGGAGTCGCCGGCGGTGTCGCGGTACCGGGTGTATCGGACGTCGGCGGAGCAAGCCGAGGCGAAGGCGTCGCCGAGCCTCGAGACGGACATGTCCCGGGCGACGCGGGGTGGGCCGCTGGTGCCGACGCGGTCCGGGCCGGTGGCGGAAGCGCCGCAGGCGAGGCCGCTGCCGGGGATCACTCGAGCGGTCGGGCCGGCCAGGTCGGCCGGCGTGGGCCGTGGAGGGAGAGGGAGATGACGAGGAAGGTGATCGATTCATGAGTGCAGGGGATGTTCCTGAGGAGGTCGCGCCGGCGGCGCTGGCGCTGCTCCGATTCCGTCTGGCGGAGCTGGACTACCTGCGGGAGGTGCGGCGTCTGCTCGATGCCGGGCGTTCCGAGGAGCAGCTGGCCCGGGAGCTGCGCGTGTTCAAGCCCCAGGACCTCGCGCTGTTGCGCGCGGCGCGCGAGGTCAGCATGCCGCTGGAGGGGTTCTCGAGTGCGCTGCCGATGGAGATCTGCGAGCGGTACGCGGCGGGGCTGCTCGACCGCGACAGATTGGTGGACGAGCTGGCGCGGTATCCGTATGTGCCGCTCGACAAGACCGACGGCTGGGATGACCTGGTGGTCAATCCGCCCGGCACCTGGGCGGAGTTTATGCTCGCGATCGATATCGGACTGGTCGAGGACGCCCTGTACGAAGAGGTGTTCAACCGCAAGCACGACGTCGCGAGCTGAACGATGTCCGAGGTCCAAGAGGATGATCGGCTTGCGGCGCTGCGCGCACTCTCGTCGAGCGGCGGTCTGCTGAATCCCGATTCTCCCCACGCCTCGATCAACAACGTCGACTGGTGGAGTGACGGCGACCCGACTCCACAACGTCAAGCGGTCCACAAGAGGCTCCTCAGTCAGGAACGGCAAGCGCATCCCGGTGTCCGGCAGGAGAAGCGAGCGCTCCTGTTGGCCGGACCGCCTGGTGCGGGAAAGAGCACGACGCGCGATGGCATCCTTGGCGGAGACTCCGCTCGGTACAGGTCCATCGATCCAGACAGGTTCAAGGAGCTCCTTCTCGCCGAGGCGATGGCGGATGGGAGTTATGAGCAGAAGATCCTTCCCGCCTCTCTTGGCCCCGCGTCGGGCACGTCCCTTCATCCGATGGAGCTGGCGTCGCTGGTGCATGAGGAGTCGTCGTTCCTCGCCAATCAGTTGCGAGATCAAGCGATCAGGGATGGTGACAACGTGGTGATCGACACGGTCTTGGGCTCGGCGGAAAAGGCACGGAGCATCTCGGCGCAGCTGGAGGCCGCTGGGTACGACGTGCAGGTGGTGGATGTGGAGGTGCCGTTCGAGGTGTCCGAGGCGCGGATCCGGCAGAAGTGGCTGGAAGGCAATGAGGCGGCTCGGCGAGGTGAGGGACTCGGCGGCCGGTGGGTGCCGTCCGACTTCGCGCGGAACGTGTTCGATGGGCCGGATGGTCGCTCGCGGCCGGAGGCGAACGCGCGGATGGTGGCGGAGGAGTCGCCGGCGGTGTCGCGATACCGGGTGTACCGGACGACGGCCGAGCAGGCGGAGGCGAAGGCGGGGCCGACCCTGGAGACGGACATGTCGCGGGCGACGCGGGGTGGGCCGCTGGTGCCGACGCGGTCGGGGTCGGTGGCCGAGGTGCCGCAGGCGCGGGCGCTGCCGGGGGTCACGCGGGCGGGGCGGATGACGCCAGGGCGAGCCGGACCGGCGCGCGTCGACCGCGGGCGCTAGGTGTACCCGGCCATGACGTTGGTGACACTTCGGGGCGTGTGAGGAGGCCTCCTGGCTTGATGGAGCTGTCTAGTTCTGCCACTGCCAGGAGGCCTCGATGTCCCACGCTAATGCTCGTCTGACGGTTCACGGGAGGGTTCTCCTCGTGCGGCGGGTGGTCGAGGATCGTCGGCCGGTCTCGCATGTCGCGCGCGAACTCGGTGTGTCGCGTCAGTGCGCGCATCGGTGGGTGAATCGGTTCCGGTCCGAGGGTTTCGAAGGCTTGTCGGACCGGTCCTCGAGGCCGAGACGGGTGCCGACGAGGACGAGCCCGGAACGAGAACGAGCCGTCGTGGAAGCGAGGACCCGATTGCGATCAGGTCCTGCCCGGTTGGCGCCGGTGACCGGTGTTCCAGCCCGCACGATCTCCCGCGTCCTGCGGCGGCACGGGGCACCGCCGTTGGCATGGTTGGACCCCGTCACCGGGGCCGTGATCCGGGCATCCCGGTCGACGGCAAACCGGTACGAGCATGAGCATCCCGGCGACCTGATCCACGTCGACGTGAAGAAGCTCGGCCGGATCCCGGACGGCGGCGGCTGGCGGGCGCATGGCCGCAGCGAACAGGTTCGTGGTCGTGGGATCGGGTTCGATTACGTCCACGCCGTGGTCGATGACCACACCCGCCTCGCCTACGCGGAGATCCACCCGGACGAGAAGGGCGTGACCGCGGCAGGGTTCCTGACCCGGGCCGCGGCGTACTTCGCCGAGCACGGCATCACCCGCATCGAACGGGTCCTGACGGACAACGCGTTCGCCTACCGGCACTCGGCCGCGTTCCAGAACGCGGTCACGCAGCTCGGTGCGAGGCAGAAGTTCATCCGCCCGCACTGCCCCTGGCAGAACGGCAAGGTCGAACGCTTCAACCGCACCCTCGCGACCGAGTGGGCCTACCGGCAACCCTTCACCAGCAACCAAGCCAGAACCGACGCCCTTGATCCGTGGATCCAGCACTACAACACTGAACGAATCCACTCGAGCCACGGGCTGACGCCCGCGGCCCGAGTGTCACCAACGTGATGACTCAGTACAGCTAGGCCGGCTTGTCCTCAGCCCTCGCGTACTCGGATCCCGAGCGCGTCCGGAGCACGAGGCCCGCGTCCACGAGGTGGCGGCGGAGGAGCGCGTGGTCGTCGGTGAGGCGGAGGAGGCGCTCCGTGAGGGCCTTCTCGTCGAGCACTTCGTCGGGCTCGAGCACCTCGGCCACGACGTGCCGCAGCAGGTCGTCGAGGTCGGCGGGGCTCGCGGGCCACTGCGCGATGCGGCCGTCGCGGAGGAAGCGCTCGACGCCCTGGGCGGGCGGCGTCGCGGCCTGCTGGGCGAGGATCGCGCGGAAGACGGCGTCGGTCGCGGACGCGGTGCCGTCGGCGTCCACCGTGACGAGGCCCGACCCGACGAGCGACGAGCGCGCCTTCGCCCGGCGGGCTGGCGAGAGGTGCGCGAGGGCGTCGTCGAGGCCGGATCCGAGCACGACGCGGGCGTACGCGGCCCGCATCTCGGCGTCGGCGAGCACGGCGGCGAGGCGGCGCGGGTCGCTGTGGTCCATGCCCCCATCCTGCCCGGCGCCTTCTGCCCCGCCGACCGGCGCCGGTACGGTCGGGAGATGACGGCCCTCCGCTTCCTCGGCCGCGTCCTCACGCGGGTCCTCCACGTGCTCGGGAAGGTCCGCCTCGGCGGCAGCGGCCAGAACCCGTCGAACGGCGACCCGATGGGGTTCGAGAAGCCGCAGCAGTACCGGCCCTGATCCCACGGCGGGCCGTTCCCCTCCTCCCGAGGTGCACAGTCGTCGGACTCTGCACGGTCCCCGCCCCCGCGCGCGGCCCTGTCGGGGGTCGCCCCTAGCGTCATGCAGGCGGGGGAGGTCTCCTCGCGGGGATGGGGATCCAGGGCAGGCATCGACGGACGGCTCGAGGTGGTCGCGCTCAGCCCGACCGAGTGGCGGGTGTGCGACGCGCGCATCGCCGCCTCGGACGCCACCCGGATCATCGGGTACGCCCAGCGGCGCGGCAGCCGGGTCGAGCTCATGCGGATGCGGCCGGTGCCGGGCCTGTGCGACTGGTTCGGCAGCCTCGACGACGCGCTCGCGGCCGTGGCGGCCGAGCTGCCGCGGGAGCGCATGCTCATCGCGTGAGCGCACGGGCGACGGACTCGGCCCCGGCCCTCACGAGGAGGACCGGGGCCGTGCGCGTCACGCGGTGAGCCGGATCAGCTTGCGTCGGAGACCGCCGCGTTGATCGCGGTGGGCGCGTCGTACTCCTTGTCGGCGATGCCGCGGAGCGCGTCGAGGGTGTCGGAGTCGGCGCCCGACTCCTCGGCCTTCTTCACGATCGCGTCCTTGGATGCCGGGTAGTCGAGGCCGCTGAGGTGCTTCTGCAGCTCGATGGGGTTGATGGCCATGGGGTGTCCTCTCGTCGGGGTGCGGGCGTCGTCGCCCTCCCCTCGAGTCGACTCCCGTGGGCGAGCAGTGGGGAGGTGCAGGAGCGCGATCTACGGGGAGCCGTCAGGATCCGCGGTCGCCGCCGGGGCCGGGGGCTGCGCGGGCGCCGACGTGGCCGTCCCCGCGGGACGGGTGAAGCCGGGGTCGGGCGCCGACGCGCGGATCCGGTCGACCATCGAGCTCGTCGACTGCGACGGCACGTACCCGAGGATCGACACCTCGCCGCCGTACGCGCGCACCACGTCGGTCTCGTCGAGCATCTCGGGCGTGTAGTCGCCGCCCTTCGCGTAGACGTCGGGCTGCACCGCCTCGAGCAGCGGGATGGGGGTGTCGGTGTCGAACACGGTGATCACGTCGACGCAGGAGAGCTCGGCGAGCACGCCCGCGCGGTCCTCGGCGGTGTTCACCGGCCGGTCGGATCCCTTCAGCCGCCGCACCGAGTCGTCGCTGTTGAGCGCGACCACGAGCACGTCGCCGAGGCGCTTGGCCTGGCGGAGGTAGGTCGTGTGGCCGCGGTGCAGCACGTCGAAGCAGCCGTTCGTGAAGACGATCCGGCGGCCGGCGGCGCGCTCGCCCGCGACGAGGTCAACGAGCTCGGCCTGCGAGACGCTGCGCGAGCGCGTCTCGCCGAGATGGTCGGCGAGGGTCGCGGCCGAGCACACGGAGGTGCCGGGGAGGCGCACGACCACGTCGGCCGCGGCCTGCGCGAAGTCGGCGGCGACCGCGAGCGGGAGGCCCACGGCGCGCGCGAGCGTGAGGGCGGCGACGAACGTGTCGCCGGCGCCGGACGCCTGCTTCTCGGGCACCGGGTGCGCGCGCGTGCGGTACGGCTCGCCCGCGCCGAGCACGACCGTGCCGTCGCGGTCGAGCGTGACGACGGCGGTCGCGGAGCCGGCGGCGGCGAGCACGGCGTCGGCGAGCCCCGCGACCACGGCCGCGCGGTCCTCGTCGCGCGCGAGCGGCCGGTCGACGAGGCGACCGGCCTCGCCCGCGTTCGGGGTGATGAGGTCGGGGCGGAGCGGAGCCCAGATGGCGGGGTCGTGCGCGTCCACGACCGTGAGGCCGGGGCGGCTCGCGCGCGCGGCGAGCGACTCGAGCACCACGCCGTGCAGCGTGCCGGTGCCGTAGTCCGAGACGATCTCGGCGTCGACGTCCGCGGTGGCCTCGAGGGCGGCGCGGGCGAGGGCGCGCGCGTCGTCCCGGTGGACGGATCCGCGGTGTACGTCGTCGACCCGCACGATCACCTGGTCGTCGCCGACGATGCGCGTCTTGGTGGTGGTGCGCAGCCGCGGCGAGTGCACGAGGCCGGACACGTCGACGCCCGCGGCGAGGAGGAGGTCGCGCACGCGGTCGCCCGCGGCGTCCTGGCCGACGAGGCCGACCATGCGCACGGTGCCGCCCAGGCTCGCCAGGTTCACGGCCGTGTTCGCGGCGCCGCCGAGCGACTGGATCCGCTCGGTCACGTCCACGACGGGCGCCGGCGCCTCGCGGGTCATGCGGTCGCTGTGGCCGCGCCACCACTCGTCGAGGATGACGTCGCCGATGACCGTGACCGTGGGCCGGCGCTCCGCGAGGAGGCCGATGATCCCGCGCAGCTCGCTGGTCATCGTGCGTCGCCCGCGTCGGCGCCGCTGGAGGCGGACGAGGAGGCGGGCTCGACCGGCCCGTCGACCAGCGGCGTGTCGCCGGCGCCCGCCCGCGCGGAGCCGGATGCGGCCTCCGCCGGGCTGGTCGCGTCGCCCGCCTCACCGGCGTCGAGCACCGGGAGCCCCAGGTGCACGACCGTCGTCGTGCTCATCTCGTCGAGCAGCTCCGGGCCGTAGCCGAAGCCGGATCCGCTGCGGCCGCGGGGCTGCGCGGCCCCGCCGGGCGCGCCGCCGAAGACGCCGTTGACCTTGATCGTGCCCACGGGCAGCTCGGCCGCGGCGCGCTGGGCGTGCTCCATCGACGCCGTGAGCACGCTCGCGGCGAGCCCGTAGCGGTCGTCGGCGGCGCGGGCGAGCGCCTCGTCGAAGTCCGCGACGACCTGCACGGCCGCGACCGGGCCGAAGGTCTCGGCCGTCATCACGGTCATGTCGGCGGTGCAGTCGACGAGCACGGTGGCGGGGTAGCGGGATCCGGGGCCGTCGGGCACGTGGCCGCCGACGAGCGCGCGGGCGCCCTCGGTGAGCGCCTCCGCGACCTGCTCGTGCACGGCGTCGCGCATGCGCTCGTCGACCAGCGGGCCGAGGTCGCCGGAGGAGTTCCAGCGATCGGCCTCCGCGACGAGCGCGGCGGTGAAGCGGTCGGCGATGTCGCGGTGCACGTAGATCCGCTCGACCGAGGTGCAGATCTGGCCGGCGTTGGCGAAGGATCCGAGGGCGGCCTGCGCGGCGGCCCACGCGGGATCGACGCCGGCGTCGACGAGGAGCGGGTCGTTGCCGCCGTTCTCGCGGATGACGTGGGTGGGTGTCCCGGCGGCGCGGCGCGCGATGGCCTCGCCGGCCGCGGTGGATCCGACGTGCGCGACCACGCGCGTGTCCTCGTGCGCGACGAGCTGGTCGCCCACGTCGCCGCCGCCGACCACGGAGACGAGCGCGCCGTCGGGCAGGGCCTCGGCGAGGACCCGGCCGAGCAGCTCGCCGGTGTGCGGGCAGCGCTCGCTCGGCTTGTGGATCACGGTGTTGCCCATCACGAGCGCCGCGCCGATGATCCCCGCGGCGACCGCGACCGGGTCGTTCCACGGCGTGAGCGCGACCGTGACGCCGCGCGGCCGCGGCACCGAGAAGTCGACGGCCGGGAGCGAGCCGAGCAGGCTCTTCCCGCGGTGCACGGGCCCGAGCTCGGAGTACTGCAGCAGCGTGTCGACGCCCGCGCCGACGCCACCGAGCGCGTCGCCGCGCGGCTTGCCGGTCTCGCGTTCGTTGAGCTCGGCGAGCTCCTCCGCGCGCTCGGCGAGCGCGTGGGCGGCGCGGCGCACGGCCTGGCCGCGCTGGGCGGGCGGCATCGCGGCCCACGCGGCGGACGCCTCGACCGACCGGCGCACGGCGGCGTCGACCTCGTCGGGCGTCGACGCGTCGATGTCGCCCACGGGCGAGCCGTCGCGCGGATCCGTGATCCGCAGGGTGCCGGGCCCGGCCTCGGTGCCATCGGGGTCGATCAGGCCGTCGATGTCCAGTGCGGTGTCGGTGGTCACGGGTCTCCTCGCGGGGTCGGCGGCCCGCGGGGATGCGCGGGCGGGGGCGCTCGCGCGCCACCCGGCCCGTACCCACTTCCCCCGCTGCTCACACGGAGGCGCGGATCACGACTCCAGGTGCCCCAGCTCCGGCTGCGCCAGGAACGCCACGACCGGATCCGCCGCCGCGCCCGTCTCGAAGACGACCAGGTCGTTGCGACCCGCGCGGAGCTGCGCGCCCGGCACGTAGAGCGTGTGCTGCGGCCCGCGGGTCCAGTACCGGCCGAGCGCGAAGCCGTTGACGATGGCGACGCCCTTGCCCCACGAGCGCGTGTCGAGGAAGAGGTCGGCGGGCGCGTCCATCTCGAAGGACGCGCGCGCGAGCACCGGCCCGTCGAGGAAGGCGACCGGCTCCGCGCCGGAAGTCACGGCGAACGACGCGGCCGAGATCACCGACGCCGCCATCGCGCCGAGGTCGAGCGGCAGGCTCTCCCAGCCGGTGAGCTCCGCGCCGTCGAGCGTCGCCGGCCCGATCAGCCCCTTCGCCTCGCCGATCCGCACGCCGTAGTTGACGCGCCCCTGGTCCTCCACGAGCACCTCGAGGATCCGGCCGGGCGGCACGGCGATCGCGGTCTCGTGCTGGTCGCGCTGGATCACGCCGATCCGCACGCCGTCCACCGACACCACGGCCCGGTCGCGCACCTCGCCGAACGCGAGCACGCGCGTGCGGTCGGACGCGGGCAGCTCCACCCGATGCAGCGCGAACCCGCGGAAGACGCCGAGCGCGTCCATCGACGGCACGGCGGACGTCGCGCGCCAGACGTCGGGGTCCGTGACGAGGTCCGCGAGGGGCGCGACCGCGTCGAACGTCGCCTCGAACGCGGGCGCGTCGCCGCGCGGCGCGGGCACCTCGTCGGGCACGGACCGGTAGCGCGCGATCACGTCCCGGAACGCGAGGTACTTCTCCGTCGGGGATCCGGTCTCGTCGAGCGGAGCGTCGTAGTCGTACGAGGTGACGTGCGACTGGTACGTGCCCTTGTGGTTGGCGCCGTTCGTGAAGCCGAAGTTCGTGCCGCCGTGGAACATGTAGATGTTCACGGACGCGCCGGCGGCGAGCAGCGCGTCGAGCTCGGCGGCGGCGTCGGCCGCGGAGGTCGTGTGGTGGTGCTCGCCCCAGTGGTCGAACCAGCCGTCCCAGAACTCGCTGCACATGAGCGGGCCGGTGGTCTGGTGGCGGCGCAGGGTGGCGAGGCGCTCGGTGGCGCGCGAGCCGAAGGATCCGGTGCGGTGCAGCTCGTCGAGGCTGCCGCGCGAGAGCATCTCGTCGGTGGGCTGGTCGACGGTCGTGAGCGGCACGATGATCCCGGACTCGCGGGTGAGGTCGACGAGGTGCCGGAGGTAGTCGGCGTCGTCGCCGTACGCGCCGTACTCGTTCTCGATCTGCACCAGGATCACGGGCCCGCCCATGTCGATCTGCCGCGGCGCGACGATCTCGTAGACGCGGCGGAGGAACTCGTCGACCGCGGCGAGGTACAGCGGCTCGCTGCGGCGGACCCCGACAGCAGGATCCTCGAACAGCCAGCCGGGCAGCCCGCCGCCGTCCCACTCGGCGCAGATGTACGGGCCCGGGCGCACGATCGCGTGCATGCCCTCCGCGTGGACCAGGTCGAGGAAGCGGCCGAGGTCGAGGCCGGCGCTCGTGTCGAAGGCGCCGCGCTCGGGCGAGTGGGCGTTCCAGGCGACGTACGTCTCGATCGTGTCGAGCCCCATGAGCCGGGCCTTGCGGATCCGGTCGGCCCACTGGTCGGGGTGCACGCGGAAGTAGTGGAGGGCGCCCGCGATGACGCGGTGCGGCTGGCCGTCGAGCTCGAAGTCGTCGGCGCCGATGCGGAAGCGGGTGCTGGAGGCGGGGAGGCCGGGCATGGTCGTGTCCTCAGGGGTACGGGGTGGCATGGGGGAGGGGAGGCGCGACTCGCGTCGCACCTCCCCTCGGGTCGATCCGGTGGTGCTACTTCACGTCGACGGTGAAGCCCTGCTGCTGGCCGTACTCGGCGGCCGCCTTGCCCCACGCCTCGAGGACGGGGTCGAGCGACGTGCCGTTGGAGTACGCGGACGAGGCCGAGTCGCTGAAGATGCTGTTCGTGTAGACCTGGAAGGGCAGGTACTGCCAGTCCGGGACGACCTCCTTCGAGGCCGCGCTGAGCACCTCGTTGATCTTCTGGCCGCCGAAGTACTCCGGCGTCTCGTTGAGGAACTCGTCGCTGTTGAGGTCCGCCGTGGTGGACGGGAATCCGCCGGCGTCGAAGGAGATCTGGCGACCCTGCTCGTCGGCCGTGGTGAACTTCGCGAACTCCGCCGCGACGAGCTTGTTCTCGGACTGCTGCATGACGGCGATGGAGGATCCACCGCTCTCCGCGGTCGCCGTGTCACCTGCGGTGTACTGCGGCATGGGGGCGACGCGCCACTGGCCGGAGCCCTCGGTGGCCTGCGCCTCGAGGTTGCCGGGCATCCAGGCGCCGGTGATCAGCGTGGCGATGGATCCGTCGCCGAGGCCGCGGAACCACTCGTCGGTCCAGCCGGGGGTCTGGGCGAGCGAGCCGTTGGCGACGAGCTGGTTCCACATGGCCGTGTACTTCTTGGCGCCCGCGTCCTGCATGTCGATGGTGACCTTGTCGCCGTCGACCTTGTAGGGGTGGCCGCCGGCCTGCCAGATCATGCTCGTGGTGAAGCCAGCGTCGCCGGAGTCGCTGGTGATGTACTGGTTCGGGTCGGCGGCGTGTATCTTCTCCGCGGCGGCCACGTACTCGTCCCACGTGGTGGGGACGGCGATGCCGTACTTGTCGAAGACGTCCTGGCGGTAGAACATCGCCATGGGGCCCGAGTCCTGCGGCAGCGCGTAGAGGGCGTCGCCCTCGGTGACCGCGTTCCAGGTGGACGCCGTGAACTGGTCCTTGAGGTCCGTGTAGCCGTAGCCCGAGAGGTCGGCGAGGGACTTGCCGAGCGCGAACTGCGGGATCGCGAAGTACTCGATCTGCGCCACGTCGGGGGCGCCCTTGCCCGCCTTGATGGCGTTCTGGAGCTTCGTGTACTGGTCGGCGCCGGTGCCGACGTTCTGCACGTCGACCGTGATCTTCGGGTGCTCCTTCTCGAACGCCTCGGCGATCGGCTTGATCGCGGGGGCCCAGCCCCAGACGGTGATGGAGGACTGCGTGTCGAGGGCCTTCGCGAGGTCGTCGGCGGAGGCGGTGTCGGCGCTGGCGCCGCCCGATCCGGACGAGCACGCCGCGAGGGAGCCCGCGAGGACGATGCCGAGGCCGAGCGCGATGGCGCGCTTCGCCCTGCGGGGGAACGAGAGGGACATGGTGGTGCCTTTCACTTCTTCGTGGTGGTGAGGGTGGTGCGGAGGTGGGGCTTGAGGGACTACGCCTTGACGCCGTCGGCCGAGAGGCCGGACTGCCAGTAGCGCTGGAGGAAGAGGAACGCGATCACGATCGGGATGATGGCGAGGAACGAGCCCGTGATGACGAGGTTGTAGATCGGCTGGCCGCCCACGGTGGTGGACTGCGCGTTCCACTGGTTGAGCCCCACGGTGAGGGGGTACCAGCGGGAGTCGCTCAGCATGATCAGGGGGAGGAAGTAGTTGTTCCAGGTCGCGACGATCGAGAACAGCAGCACCGTGATGAGGCCGGGGCTGAGGAGCCGCAGGCTGATCGTGAAGAAGGTGCGGATCTCGCTCGACCCGTCGATCCGGGCCGCCTCGAGGATCTCCTCGGGCACCGAGTCGACCGCGTAGGTCCAGATGAGGTACAGCCCGAAGGGGCTGATGAGCGACGGCAGGATGATGGCCCACGGGGTGTTCGTGAGGCCCATCTGGCTGAACAGCAGGAAGGTCGGCACCGCGAGGGCCGTGCCGGGGATGGCGACGGCGCCGAGCACCACCGCGAACACGATCTTCTTGCCGGGGAAGTCGAACTTCGCCAGGCCGTAGCCCGCGAGGGTCGCGAGCAGCGTGGCGCCGCCCGCGCCGACGACCACGTAGATCAGCGTGTTGCCGAGCCAGCGCACGAACTCGCCGTTGCCGTAGGTCAGCACGCCCTGGATGTTGTCCCACAGCGCGAAGTCGCCCGAGAACCAGAGGCCGAACGAGCTGAACAGCGCGTCCTGCGTCTTGGTCGAGTTGACCAGGAGCCAGAAGAGGGGGAGCACGGAGTAGATGAGCAGCAGCGCCATGACGAGCGTGAGCACGATGCTGCGGCGCTCGCGCGGGGCGCCGGCGGACCGGCGGCGCTTGGGCGTGCGCTCGGCGGGAGCGTCGCGGACGGGCGTGCCGGCGTCGGGCGCGGCGAGGGGGGTTCCGGTGAGGGTCGACACGGTCAGCTGTCCTTCCGGGTGCCGACGAGCTGCACCACGTAGGCGACCACCATCGTCAGGACGCCCATGATGATCGCGATGGCGGCGGAGTAGTTGAACTGCTGTCCCGCGAAGGACAGGTTGTACGCGTACATGTTCGGGGTGAAGTACGAGCTGATCGCGTTCGGCGCCAGCGTCTGCAGGATGTTCGGCTCGTTGAAGAGCTGGAAGCTGCCGATGATGGAGAAGATCACGCCGATGACGAGCGCGCCGCGGATGGCGGGGAGCTTGATGCCCGTGATGATGCGGAAGGGGCCGGCGCCGTCGAGCTCGGCGGCCTCGTAGAGGTCGGGCGAGATGACGCGGAGGGCCGCGTAGAACAGCAGCATGTTGTAGCCGACGAACTCCCACGTGACGATGTTGCCGATCGACGCGAGGATCCAGCTCTGCGACAGCAGGTCGGGGAGGTCCCAGCCGGTGGCCTGCTCGATGTTGCCGACGAGGCCGAAGCGGTTGCCGTAGATGAAGCCCCACATGAGGGCCGCGACGACCGCGGGGACGGCGTAGGGCAGGAAGATCGAGATGCGGAAGAACGCCGTGAAGTGCAGGCGGGCCGAGTCGAGCGCGAGGGCCGCGAACAGCGCGATGAACAGCATGATCGGCACCTGCACGACGAGGAACAGCGCGACGCGGCCGAGCGCGTCCCAGAAGTTCGGGTCGTTGAGCGCCTGCGTGTAGTTGGCGATGCCCACGAAGGAGTTGCCGCCGATCATCCGCTCCTGGAACAGGCTGAGGTAGATCGAGTAGCCGACGGGGGCGATGAGGACGACGAGGAAGACCACGAGGAACGGGGCGACGAAGCCCAGCCCGGTCCAGCGTCGCCGATCGCGTCGCATCGGGGGACCGCTGGGGCGGGCCGCGTCGGGCGCCGTCGGCCGGGCGGCCGAGGTCGACATCGTCGTCATGTGCTTCCACTTCGTCGGGGGATCGCGGCGCAGTCAGGCCCCCGGGGGAAGGCCCTCACCCCCTTCGGGAGGATTGGGTGTTTGCGCAAACATCTGTGATGCTCGCAACCATGACATCTCCACCGTCGGCCGTCAAGTCGGGTGGCCGGCGCACGCCCGGCGGCCGCACCGTGTCGATGGCGGACGTCGCGGCGCACGCCGGTGTGTCCGCCCAGACGGTGTCCCGGGTGTCCAACGGGGCGCAGAACGTGGAGGCCTCGACCCGGCAGCGGGTGATGGACGCGATGGCCGAGCTCGGGTACCGGCCGAACAGCGCCGCGCGGGCCCTGAAGACCGGGCGCTTCCGCAGCATCGGCATCATCATGTTCACCCTCTCGACCCTCGGGAACATGCGCACGCTCGACGCGATCGTCACGGCCGCGTCCGGCGCCGGGTACACGATCACGCTCATGCCGGTGCCGCATCCGACCGAGGGCGAGGTGGCCGGGGCGTTCAGCCGGCTGCAGGAGGAGGCGGTCGACGGCGTCGTCATCATCATCGAGGCGCACATGCTCGACCGGGCCGACGTGATCATCCCCGTGGGGCTGCCCGTCGTGATCATCGACTCCGACGCGGGCGACCCGTTCGTGGTGGTGGACACCGACCAGGAGCAGGGCACGCGGCTCGTCACGCAGCACCTGCTGGACCTCGGGCACACCGCGATCGTGCACGTCGCCGGCCCGTCCACCTCCTACTCGGCGGCCCGGCGCGCGGCCGAGTGGCGCGCGACCATGCTCGACGCGGGACTGGATCCCGAGGATCCGGCGCAGGGCGACTGGACCACCGCGTCCGGCTACCGCATCGGGAAGGAGCTCGGGCGGCGCACCGACATCACGGGCATCGTCGCCGCGAACGACCAGATGGCCCTCGGGATCATGCACGCGCTGCACGAGCTCGGCCGCGACGTGCCGGGCGACATCAGCGTGGTCGGCTTCGACGACACCGAGGAGTCGAGCTCGTTCTGGCCGCCGCTCACCACGGTCCACCAGGACTTCACCGAGATCGGCCGCCGCTCGATGCAGGTGCTGCTCGAGATGCTCGACGGCCGCGAGCCATCGGGCGACCGCATCGTGCCGACCCGGCTCGTGGTGCGCGCGAGCGCGGGGGCGCCGCGGCGCTGACGCACTGACGGCCGGCGCCCGCGTTCAGCGCCTGCGCGTGGCTCCTGCTGTGACGAAGGCCAGCAGGAGCGCGAGGCACACGATCAGGATCGCCTGCTGGATCCCGAAGAGCCCTCCGAGCAGTCCGAGCAGCGGCGGCCCACCCAGGAACGCTGCGTAGCCGAGCGAGCTGACCACGGACACGCGTGCCGCCGCCCGTGTCGGATCGTCTCCCGCGGCCGCGATGCCGACCGGGAACCCCATCGCCGCACCGGCGCCCCACAGGAGGGCACCCGCCATGGCCCACGGCACCGTGTCGCCGAGGGCCACGACGAGGAGCCCCGTGAGCGCCACGCACGCGGATGCCCGGAGCAGCAGAGCGCGTCCGAAACGGGTCGCGAGCGGCCCGCCGACGAGGCGCCCGGCGGTCATGGCCGTCACGAACGCGGCGAAGGAGAAGGCGCCGATCTCCTCGGACGTGCCGTACCCGTCCACGAGCACGTACGCCAGCCACTCGTTCGCCGTCCCCTCGGCCAGAGCGAACCCGAGGATGCAGAGCCCGATGAGGAGGGTCCGCGGCTCGCGCCAGGACGCCAGGAGCGCACCGCGCAGTGCCGGTTCGTCTCGAGTGCGGCCCGCATCGCCCTTCCGGACCATGCGACCGATGAGGATCCCCATCGGCACCAGGAGCGCCGCCACGCACACGTTCTGCGTCGAGAGCGGGAGCGCGGCAGCCGCCGCGAGCGCCCCGAGGACCGCGCCTGCCACCGTCCCCAGGCTGAGGGTGGCATGGAGCCTCGGCAAGAGGCTCTCCGTGCCGAGCAGGTGGGACGTCCTCGAGCCCACCACGTTCATGCTGACCTCCCAGATCCCCATGCCGAGCCCGACCACGAAGAGACCCACGGCGGTGACGGATCGCGAGCCGGTCTCCGTGCCGCCCGCGAGCAGGAGGAGACCGGCGGTCGCGATGGCCATCCCGCCGGTGATCCCCCGGCCGCCCCCGAAGCGCTGGACGAGCACGCCGGCGGTGGGCAGGCCGGACAGGGCGCCGGCGGACAGGCACAGCAGGAGCAGACCGAGCTCCGACGTGGGGAGCGCCAGCACAGCGCCGAGCGCGGGTACACGACTGACGAGCGCGGCGTACATGAGGCCGTTCGTCGCGAAGGCGATGTAGACCGCGATCGTCGGGGCGGAGCGTCGGGATGCGGGCTCGGGTGGCCGGTTCCGGTCGGGCCGGATGCCGGACCACGGCCTCAGAGCCACAGGAGGTCATCCCTTCTCGGTGCGCCGGGGCCACGCTCCCATCCCTGGAGGCACTCGTCAACCGCGAGCGGGTCGCCGGGTTTCGACCTGTGCGCCGCGGGGAACGAGATGGAGGACCCGCCCGCCCGACCAGGAGGCCCATCCGTGCCCGTCGTCGCCCCGCTCCACGAGACCTTCTCCGACGTCCGCTCCATCGCCGTGCTGCGCGGCGGCGGGCTCGGCGACCTGATCTTCGCGCTGCCCGCGATGGCGGCGCTCAAGGCCGCGTACCCGGAGGCGCGGATCACGCTGCTCGGCACGCCGCTGCACCGCGCGCTCCTCGCCGGGCGTCCCGGCGGGCCCGACGAGGTCGAGGTGCTGCCGGTCGCGCACGGCGTGCGGGACGTGCCGGGCACGGATCCCGACCCGGAGGAGATCGAGGCGTTCGCCGCCCGCATGCGCGCGCGCCGCTTCGACCTCGCGGTGCAGGTGCACGGCGGCGGCCGCAACTCCAACCCGTTCCTGCTGCGGCTCGGCGCGCGCCACACGGTGGGCACCGCGACCGACGACGCCGAGCGGCTCGAGCGCGTGATCCCGTACGTCTACTACCAGCACGAGGTGCTGCGCGGGCTCGAGGTCGCGGGGCTCGCGGGCGCGCCCGTCGCCGACCTGGAGCCGGTCGTCGAGGTGACCGACGCCGAGCGCGCCGCGGCGGCCGAGCGCGTGACGGGCGCGCCCGGCGGGCTCGTGGTGATCCACCCGGGCGCCACCGACCCGCGTCGCCGCTGGCCCGTGGAGTCGTTCGCGGAGGTCGCGCGTCGGGCGGCGGCCGACGAGGCGCAGGTGGTCGTCGTGGGCGACGCGACCGACGCCGCGGACGCCGACCGGATCGTCGCGCTCGGCCGGGAGGGGCTGCCCGCGGAGCAGGCCGAGCGGATCACCTCGCTCGCCGACTCCCTCACCCTCGGCGAGCTCGCCGGCCTCTTCACCCACGCGGATGTCGTGCTCGGCAACGACAGCGGCCCGCGCCACCTCGCGCAGGCCGTCGGCGCGCGCACGGTCGGGGTGTTCTGGTTCGGAAACGTCGTGAACGCGGCGGCGTTCGGGCGCACGCGGCACCGGATCCACATCGGCTGGACCACGCGCTGCCCGGTCTGCGGCGTCGACGTGACCCAGGTCGGCTGGACCGCCGAGCGCTGCGCGCACGACCCGTCGCACGTCGCCGAGGTGCGCGTCGACGACGTGCACGCGGACGTGGAGCAGCTGCGGCGGGCGTCGCTCGCGGAGCGCGTGCCGGCGTAGGCCCGCGCACGGGCGGCGCGTCAGCCCGCCGCGTCGAGCCGCGCCGTCGCATGCGGCGTCGTGGCGACGGCCGCGTTCCGCAGCGACTCCGTGCCCGCGTCGAGGTAGCCGTACGTCTTCTCGTGCGCGGCGAACTCGGCGGCGCGCTGGGCCGGATCGCGGATGGTCGTCCAGGCGCGCGAGTCCGGGTCGTCGTTCCACCTCGAATGCAGGACGGGCGCGTGCGTGGTGACGGGCAGGAGGCCGTGCGCGGGATCCCCGTCGACGGAGATGACCGTGGCGCCGAAGCCGGGGGCGCGCGGATCCTGCCGTGAGAGCCGACCCCACTCGGCCTCGTCGTCGTCCGCGGCCTCGCCCGCGTAGACGTGGCGGGCGTGCAGCTGGCGCGCGTCGGCGATGCCGTCCTCGACGCCGGCCGAGCCGAGCATGACGAACGAGTCGACGCCGAGGTCGCGCACGGCGAGGGCGTCGGCGGCCATGGTGGATCCGTACGAGTGCGCGATGACGTTCACGCTCGCGGGGTCGCCGCCGTGCCGGGCCGCCTGCAGTCCCTGGATCTCGCTCGCGAGCAGCGGGGCGCCGCGCTCCGCGTAGTCGCCGAGCGTCGCGTCGACGCCGGGCGGCGGGGTGCGGTAGCCGATCCACGCGACCACGGCGTGCGCGGCCGGGGCGCCGACGGCGGCCTGCGCGTCGAACACGTTCTGCGCGGTCTCGGTCCAGAGCTGCATGTCGTCGGTGTACGTGCCCATGCCCGGCACCGTGAAGGTGACCTGGCGGGCGGTGTCGAGGTCGCCGACCGCGATGGCGGCGAGCGGCGAATCCCGGTGGCTCAGCGACACGAGCCAGCGCCGCGGCTCGGCGTGCCCGCCCGCGGCCGGACGGGCCGCGGGCTTGAGCGCGTGGCGGATCGCGGTGAGCGCGGTGAGGCGGTTCCGCGCGTCGGCGTCCTCCGGGTGGGTGGCGACGGCCTCCCGCTCCGTGCGCAGCTCGGCGCGCAGCTGGCGCCGGTTGGCGGCGTCGCGCGAGGCGTAGTCGACCCCGTCGAGGTTGCCGACGAGCGCGGGCGAATTCCGGATGAGCGCGCGCTGGTGCTTCCGGTCCTTCGCCGCCCACCAGGACACGACGCGCTGCGGCGACGCGTCCATCACCTGCAGCTCGAGGGCCGGGTGCGCCCGGATCATCCGCTGCGCCTGCACCTCGGTGAGGGCGGCGTAGCGGTCGATCTGCGCGAAGCCCCCCTCGACGCCGGATCCGGGCGGAGCCGACAGGACCACGAGGCCGACGAGCACGGCGGCGAGGGCGAGCGCGGTCTCGCGCCGCCGGTGGGCTCGGGTCACCACCGCCTCCTCATCGTGCGCGCCGCCGTCGGGTCGGACGGGCGCAGGTCAGAGCGTAAGCGGCGCTCACTTCGTGGCACCCATGCGCCGGCTGGGCGGCGACTGTGCGCCGCCCGGACGCGCGGGATCAGCCCCGCCGGAGGGCGAGCGCGTCGCGGAGGGCGGTGGCGGAGGCGGCCGAGCTGTCGATCCGCCAGTCGGCCTCCTTCTGGAAGTCGAACCACACGAAGCCGAGCACGTCGGGCTGGGCCTGCAGGTACGCGACGAGGTCCTTGTCCCACGCGGCCTTGGATCCGCCCGTCTCGCTCGAGGCGACCTCGCCGATGACGAGCGGCTTGCCCGGCGCGACGGCACGGAGCTGCGCGATGCCGGGGCCGAAGAGGTCGGCAGGCGCGGTCCAGCGCTGGCCGGCGACGGCGCCCCAGTTGTAGCCGTCGAGGGCGACGACGTCGACCTGGTCGGCGCCGGGGTAGAGGGAGGCGAGGTCGGTGGATCCCGGGTACGGCACGTTCGGGCTCCACACCCACTTCACGTTCGTGGCGCCCTGCGCGACCACGAGGTCGTGCACGTGCTTCCACGCCTGGACGTAGGAGCCGGATGCGTTGCCGTTGACGCCGTCCGACCACGGGTACCAGTTGCCGTTCATCTCGTGTCCGTAGCGGAGGTAGACGGTCTTGCCGTACTTCGCGAGGTCGGCGCCCCACGAGCGGATGTAGGAGTCCTGGTCGCCCGCGATGATGCGCGCGTTCGTGTACGCGGCCTGGTCGACGCCGGCGCCGCCCTGCCACGGCTCCCACGTGATGAGGCTGTCGGCACCGCGCGCGGCGACGCTCTGGATCCCGGCGATGGGCGCCGGGTGCGTGAAGTCGACGTGGCTCATCACGATGGACGGGCTCTCGCCGAGGGTCGCCGACGCGGCGTCGAGCTCGCCGTTGGCCGTGGGGCCGCCGGGGGTCGAGAGGCCGAGGCGCAGGCGGGCGGAGCTGATGGCGGGGGCGGTGGATGCGGTGGATCCGGCCGTGCTCCCCGGCGCGGTGGTCGCGGGCGCGGTGCTCGTGCTCGTGGGAGCCGACGCCGTCGCGGGCGTCGGCGCGGGAGTCGTGGTGGGTGCTGGTGCCGATGCGGCGGAGCGCGCGGACGAGTTCGACCTCGTCGGCGTGACGGTGAAGACGGCCGCGGCCGAGCGGGTGCCGGCCGTCGCGGCGATCCGGATGGTGGAGAGCGAGGTGCGGGGGATCGTGATCTTCGACGTGAAGCGGCCGGTGGCGGTGGTCGTGATGCGCTTCGTGGTCGACCCGACGGCGACGACCGCGGCCTTCTTGGCGGGGAAGTCGGTGCCGGTGACGGTGACAGGCGTGCCGACCGGGCCGGAGGCGACGGAGAGCACGATCGCGGCGGGCGCCGAGGGCACGGCCTGCGTCGAGGCGGCGCGGGCGGCGGTCGCGGGAGCGACGAGCACCGTGGCCGTCACGACCGCGGGTGCGACGGCGGTGACGACGGCGCACTTCAGGCGGCGGCGAGTGGGCATGGCGATAGGGTCCTTCCCCCGATGGATGCATGCGAGCGTATGTACTTCGGCGCCCTCCGTCCACCGGATGTCCGCCGAGCGACGGGATCCGGTGAAGGGGGCGGAGCGGATCAGACCCGGCGGGCGGCGAGCGCGTCGCGGATGGCCGTGGCCGAGGACGCGGAGCTGCCGATGCGCCAGTCCGCCTCCTTGTCCATGTCGAACCAGACGAAGGCGACGACGTCGGGCTGGGCCTGCAGGAACGCGACCAGGTCGGTGTCCCAGGCGGCCTTGGATCCGCCCACCTCGGACGACGCGGTCTCCGCGATGATGATCGGCTTGCCGGCCGCGACGGCGCGCAGCCGCTCGAGCCCGAAGCCGAACAGGTCGCTCGGCGCGGTCCAGTGCTGGCCGGCGACGGAGCCCCAGTTGTAGCCGTCGAGCCCGACGACGTCGACGTAGCCGGCGCCCGGGTAGAGGCCGGCGAGCAGCGTGGATCCGGTGTACGGCACGTTCGGCGTCCACACCCACCGGACGTTGGTCGCGCCCTGGGCGACGACGACGTCGTGCACGTGACGCCAGGCGGCGGCGTAGGAGCCCGGCGCGTTGCCGTTGACCCCGTCGGCCCACGGGTACCAGTCGCCGTTCATCTCGTGCGCGTAGCGGAGGGAGACGGGACCGCCCCAGGCGGCCAGCTCGGATCCCCATTGGCGCAGGTAGTCGTCGTGGTCGCCCGCGAGGATGCTCGCGTTCGAGAAGCCGGACTGGTCGACGCCGGCCCCGGCCTTCCACGGCTCCCAGGTGAGGAGGCTCTCGGCGCCGCGGGCGCGGACCTGGTCGAGGGCCTGGATGGGCGGCGCCTGCGTGAAGTCGGCGTAGGAGAGCACGATGCTCGGGTCCTCGCCGACCTGCTGGGCGACGGCGTCGAGCTCGCCGCCGGCGGTGGGACCGCCGGGGGTCGCGACGCCGAATCGGAGCCGGGCGTCGGAGACGGTCGGAGCGGCGCTCGCGACGGTGGGGGCCGGGCCGGTGGCGGCGCTGGCGGCGGTGGCCGGGGATGCTGCGGTGAGGATCCCGGCGGTGAGGGCGAGACCCAGGAAGAGGGTGGTCGCGGTGCGGATGGTGCGGGGGTCGTGCTTCATGGTGTCCAATTTTCTGCGGATGTCCGCTCCCTGGAAGCTATCCGGCGCTCCTCGGGCGTCCCCGCCCGATGTCCGGTCACGGCCGGACGGTCAGGCGATGGTCGGGTGCGGATCCGCGTGGTGCTTGGGGCGGATCACGCGGCGGACGCGGCGAGCCGGTTACGGTGCCGAGATCCCCCGGACGACGGAAGACGCGATGAGCTACCACGAGCACGAGTACGAGCACGCCCTCGACCAGCCGCCGCGCTCACGACGGCTCGGGTCGCGTCGCGGTCCCGGCCGGACGCGGCCCCGGACGCCACCCGGGTCCGGTGACCGCGTCGCGGCGGTGATCCTGCTCGGTGTCGAGGGGATCGTCGCGTGCGGGGCGTACCTGCAGGTCCTCCTCACCGGCATGTCCTTCGACCGATGCGCTGATCCTGCCCTCAGCTGCGACTACGCCCTCGGGGACGCGATCATCACGACCGCGCTGGTCGCGGTGCCGGCCGTGGCGGGGCTCTCCGTGGTCGCCGTCGTCCTCCGCGCCGTGTTCGCGCGCTCCGCGTGGTGGGTGCCGCTCGCCGGGTGCGTCGCCCTGATCGCGGTCGCATACGGCACCGGGTGTCTCATGGACCTCGCCGCCCGGTGAGGCGGGTCCCGCCGACGTGGGAACGCGGGATGAATCCGACCCGAGGAGCGCGCATGACCACGTACCCGTACGAGTCGCAGTGGGGCAACCTCGCCTGCAACGCGCCGCTCATCGAGCGCGGCGAGAGCCCGGCCGGGTTCTTCGACTGGCGCACGGAGGGCTACCCGTCGGAGGCCGACTACCTGTTCTGGTCGCGGCACGTATGCGGGCTCGCGGGGCTGTGCTCGGTGCTGAAGGCGTGGATCCCGGCGGCCGTCGCGCTGCCGATGCACGAGCTGATCACGCGGGCCGTCGCGCGCGGTGCCCTCACCCGCGACGGCGACGACGTCGGCGGGCTGTACTACCGGCCGTTCGCGGAGTGGGTGCGCGACGACTTCGGGATCGAGGCGGTCGTGCACCCGCGGAGCGCCGTGCCCGAGCTGCTCGCCGAGGTGGGCGAGGGGCGGGTGGTGCTCGCGTCGGTGTCGTCGGAGATCCGGTACCCGGAGCGGCCGGCGACCCGGCGCGGCGGGCACCTCGTGCTGGTGCACGCGTTCGACGGGGAGACGGCGACGTTCCACAACCCGTCGGGCGTGGGAACCACGGCGTCGGATGCGCGGCTCGGGGTCGCGGAGTTCGCGCGGTTCTCCGCGGAGCGCGGGGTGACGCTGGTGCGGCCGGGCTGAGGCGGGGGCGCAAGGCCCTTCCGCGGCGGGCGGGGCCGTCGATAGCGTCGGGGGATCGACGGGCCCAGCGTGCGCCCGGGCGCAGGGGGATCCGATGAGCGACCAGCAGACCGCGCACCGCCCGAGCGCCGCAGGGCCCGTGCCGACGAGGCCGCCGTACGACGCACGGCTCGCCACCGTCCTGCTCGTGGTCGAGTGGCTGCTCGGCTTCGCGGGGCTCGTCGCCATGGTGCTCGTGGGCTGGCTGCCGGACCGCTGCGGGGTCTCGGGCGCCTGCGACTTCGCCCTCGAGACGGACGCCTCGCGACTCTGGGTCGTCGGGACCATCGCGGTCCTCGTGCTGTCGACCGTCGCCACCGTCGTCTGCCGCACCCGACGCCTGCCGGCAACGTGGGCGCCGGTCGCGGGCATCGCGCTCATCCTCGCGATCAACGTCGCGGTGCAGATCATGACCGGCATCGCTCTCCGCTGATCCTCGAGACGACACGAGCCCGGCCCCCGCGAGATGCGGGGCCGGGCTACTGCTTTCGGTCGAGGGCTCGCGTCGATGAAGGTCTCCGCGCGACGTCGCGTCTACGTGATCGCTTCGCGCGCCGCGGGTGTCAGTCAATATCAGCTTCGCGAGCCAAACGCAACAATTGTTAATTCTGTTAGCAGGGAAATCCGACCGGTCGATATCTTTGTCTCGGATGTAGCTTCTTGAGGGGGCGATTGCGGCCACGCGCCGTTGGTCTCTCGGTGGCCCAGGCGAATCAGAATGCCTGTGTTGTCAATGGAGGTCGACGCGGCATCGGTGTCCCTGTGGGTGTCACTAATTTAAATGCACACGACGAGGGGTGGGTGAATGACTTTCACAACGAGCATCGCGAGACGGTCCTCGCGGAGAACTACAGGTCTTTTCTCGATTGTTTGTGTCGTAGGGGTTCTGGCATTGTCGGGATCATCTCCCGCGCTCGCCAGTGAGTCGGATCAGCGATGCGGTGAGGCGACTCTGATTGCAGTCCGTGGTTCGTACGACGGTCAAGCCGGTAGCGGGACCGGGGCGACTCAGTATGTATATGCTCACGGCACGGGAGGGCAAGGCGACATGATGGCGGAGTTGATAAGGGCTTTCGCTGTCGAACAAAACATCCCTGTGTACGTCGAGGCGCTCAGGTATCCGGCGGTCATCTATCCGGATCTGACAAATGATGGATATGTGGAGAGTGAAAGAGATGGCGTCATAGCCCTCCGCGGTGAGATTAACTCATTGGCTTCGGACTGTCCTTACATGACCATTCAGTTGGCTGGATACTCGCAAGGTGCTCATCTTATCGGGGACGTATTGTCTGATCGCACTCAGCTCTCCGAAGTGGCGAGGCAGCATCTAGGCGGCGTCGTTCTCTTCGGGGATCCGGCTTATAGGGCTGGGGAACCGTGGGATGACTCGGCGAACGGTGGTGGCAACGGGCGCTTCGCAAGAGGAAAAGGCGAGCTGAATGCCTGGGACAGGACTTCCACGACTAGCGCCACGCCAGTGACGATGATCCATTCCTGGTGCGTCGCCGATGACTTGTTCTGTCAGTCAGGGACCTCGGCAAGCGCTCATCAGTCGTACGGGAACGCCTCGACGCAATTGGATGCTTTTGAGTTCCTTCGCAGCTTCTTGACCACTGCAGATTAGTGCTGGATCTCCGAGGGTCATGTGGCGCGAACCAAGGGTGCGACAGCCTGGTGGAACCATAACGAAGGATTTACCGATGATGACATTCAGTAATGCAACGGCGCGCGCGCGGCCGTACGGGTCGACTGTCCTGCTGCTCGTCGTGGAACTCGTTCTTGCAGCGATCGCCTACATCAACAACATCGCTTTCAGCGGACTGCTCGGTGCCTGTGGGTACAACGATCCAAATTGTGATTACGGGCTAGCGGACTTCGGATACCGGTTGGGTGCATTCGGCATTCCCTCGGTTGCCGTGCTCAGCACGGTGGTGACGGTCGTCTTCATCGCTCGACGACAGCCCATGCGGAGTATCCCGATCGCGGGTATGGCCCTCACCATCGGTGTGGCCGTCACCGCGCTTGTGATAACGGGTGTGTCCATCGGTTGAGCGTCGACACGAGACGAGCCCGGCCCCGCGCGATGCGGGGCCGGGCTCGTCTCATGCGTGCTGTGCGCGGATCAGCCGCCGATCACGGCCAGCTGTCCTCGAGCTCGTGGGTGATGACGAGCTCGCGGATCTCGCAGCCGCGCGGCTGGCCGAGGATGAACATCACCGAGTCGGCGACGGCGGCCGGGTCGTTGAGGTTCGCGTCGGAGCCGGGCTTGTACTTCGGGTCGCGGTCGTCGAAGAAGTGCGTCTTCATGCCGGAGGGGATGAGCGTGGTCACGCCGACCTCGCCCTTCGTCTCGGCGGCGAGGGCGCGCGTGAAGCCGAGCACGCCGAACTTGGAGGCGCAGTAGGCGGTCGCGTCGGAGACGGCCTTGATGGCGAGCGACGACGCGACGGTGACGACGCGGCCGTGCGACTCGGTGAGGAACGGCAGCGCCGCGCGGACGACGGCGACCGTGCCCATCAGGTTCACGCCGATGACCTTCTCCCACTCGGTGGGGGCGACGTCGACGAGGCGGCCGCAGCGGTCGATGCCCGCCGCGGTGACGACGGCGTCGAGGCCGCCGTGCGCCTGGGCGATCTCGGTGACGAGCGCCTCGGTGGCGCGGGTGTCGGAGACGTCGATGCGGTGCGCCTCCATGCCGGTGACGCTCGACGTGTCGAGGTCGAGCACGATGGGCTCGCCGCCGACCGCGAGGACCGCCTGCGCGACCGCGGCGCCGAGCCCGGACGCGCCTCCGGTGATGAGGACGCGGCCGGTGCTGGGGCGGGGGGAGTCGGTCATGGGTGTTCCTTCCGTGGAGCGGTGGTTCGGGAGTGGTGCGGATCGGGGGCTCAGCCGACGCGCGCGAGCGCGCCGGCGAGCTTCGTGGTGGATCGGCCGGGGTGGTACGGCACGGTCACGGCCTGGCCGCCCCACTCGGCGATGACCGCCGACTCGGGGAGGTCCTCGGCGCGGTAGTCGCCGCCCTTGACCCAGAGGTCGGGCTTGATGGAGCGGAGCGCCTCCTCGGGGGTGTCCTCGGAGAAGAGCACCACCGCGTCCACGACGCCGAGCGACATCAGCAGGTCGACGCGGTCCTCCTCGGTCATGATCGGGCGCTCGAGTCCCTTGAGGCGGCGCACCGAGTCGTCCGAGTTGAGGAGCACGACGAGGCAGTCGCCGAGCGCGCGGGCCGCGGCGAGCGTGCGGGCGTGGCCGGCGTGGACGAGGTCGAAGCAGCCACCCGTGGCGACGACGGTGCCGCCGGCGGCGCGGGTCGCGCGGACCACCTGGAGGGCGCTCGCCGCGTGGCCGCCGATCGGGCGCGCGGCGGGCGGGCCGACGAGGGTGGCGACGCCGCCGGCGTCCACGTACTCGGCGGCGGAGGCCACGGCGTCGCGCACGGCGTCCTCTACGGGAGATCCCGCGGCCAGCGCCGCGAGAGCCGTGGCAGCGAGCCGGTCGCCCGCGCCGCACGGGTCGCCGGTCGCGACGAGCGGGGCGGGGACGACGACGGGCATGGATCCGCCGGCCGAGCCCGACGCGGGCGCCGACACGAGCAGGGCGCCGCGCTCGCTCATGGTGACGGCGACCGTCGCGACGCCCCACTTCGCCTGGAGCAGACGGGCGGCGTCAGCGGCCGCGGCCACGTCGCGCCCGGCTAGCCCTGAGAACGCGCGCGCCTCGGCGAGGTTCGGGGTGGCGAGCGCGGTGTTCGGGACGGGCGGCTCGCCCGCGGGGTGCGGATCCCAGACCAGCGGCACCACGGCGGCGCGCGCGTCGAGGGCGGCGCGGAGGCGGGGGTCGCGGGTGACGCCGCGGCCGTAGTCGGCGACGACGATGGCGTCGGCCGTGGCGATCGCGTCGAGCATCTCGTCGGTCGCGGCGGGGGTGGGCGGCGGCGCGCAGCCCTCGTCGATGCGGGCGATGGCGTGGCCGTCGGCGCGGACGCGGGTCTTCACGGGGGTCGGCGCACCGGACGGGCCGGCGACCACCTCGATCCGGTCGAGGCAGGCGCGGAGGGTCGCGGAGTGGCGGTCGTCGGAGAGCACGGTGACGAGGCGCACGTCGTGGCCGTCGCGCGCGAGCATCGTGGCGACGAGGCCGGCGCCGCCCGCGCGGGGCAGGGACTCCTCGACCTCGATCACCGGCACGGGCGCGTCGGGGCTGAGGCGGTGCGCGGCGCCGGTCATGTCGACGTCGAGCAGCACGTCGCCGACCACGACGATCCTCATGCCGGCACCTCCGCGGGCGCGGTCGTGGTGGACGCGGGCGCGACCGTCACGGGGACGGACGAGACCGACGCGGACGCGGCGGCCGACGCGGACAGGGTCGCGGCGGACGCCGTCGCCGACGCCCGCGCCGAGGC
This sequence comes from Clavibacter michiganensis subsp. insidiosus, assembly GCF_002240565.1. GTDB lineage: Bacteria > Actinomycetota > Actinomycetes > Actinomycetales > Microbacteriaceae > Clavibacter > Clavibacter insidiosus. The sequence continues at coordinate 528,940 of NZ_MZMO01000001.1, forward strand.
CCGGTCGTTCGCCTGCAGGCGGCTCTCGAAGGAGCGGCAGATCGCGTGGACGGCGACGAGCTGTGCCTCCTGCACGTTGGCCGACGGGCCGTCGAGCGCGATGTGCTCGTCGCACGCCTCCACCAGCGGATTGGGGCCGGGGCCCGTCATCGCCCAGGTGGTGGCGCCGGCGGCGCGCGCGGCGGCCGCGGCCCGGAGCAGGTTCTCGCTGCGGCCGCTCGTGGAGAGCAGCACGACGATGTCGCCGGATCTCGCGTGCGCGTGCACCTGCCGGGCGAAGACCTCGTCGAAGCCGTAGTCGTTGCCGATGGCCGTGACCGCGGACGACTCGGAGTGCAGCGCGATGGCGGAGAACGGGCGGCGGTCGCCGTCGAAGCGGCCCACCAGCTCGCTCGTGAGGTGCTGGGCCTCGGCCGCGGATCCGCCGTTGCCCGCGGCGATGAGGCGCGCGCCGTGGCTGAGGCGGTCGGCCATCTCGCGGCCCCACGCGGTGAGGCGCGGCGCGTGCGTGCGGAGGTCGGCGAGCACGGGGGCGAGCGCGTCGAGGTGCGCGTCGACCACGGTCGGGTCGGCGGGGAGGTCGTCGGGGGCGGCGGCCTGGATCGCGGCCCGGTACGCCTCGGCGGTGCGCGCGGCGACCGTCGACCACGCGTAGCCGTGCTCCATGCGGTCGCGGCCGGCGCGGCCGAGGCGGCGCCGGCGGGCGGGATCCGCGAGCAGCTCCCCGAGGGCGTCGGCGATGGCGGCGGGGTCGCGCGGCGGCACGAGGATCCCGGTCACGCCGTCGACCACGCTGTCGGTGAGGCCGCCGACCGCGGACGCGACGACGGGCACGCCGGAGGCCATCGCCTCGAGCGGCACGATGCCGAACGGCTCGTACCAGGGCGCGCAGACCACGACGTCGGCGGTGCGCATCACGGCGGGCATGTCGGCCTGGGAGACGCGGCCGTGCAGGCGCACGCGGTCGGCGACGCCGGCGGCGCGGGCGGCGTCCATGAGGCGGCGGGCCTCGGGGTCGTCGGCCCCGCTCGCGGCGTCGCCGGATCCGCCGACGACGACCAGCTCGACGTCCCGGTGGCCGCGGCGCGCGAGGATCCCGACGGCCTCGATCGCGAGGTCGACGCCCTTGCGCGGCACCAGGCGGCCGACGACCATGACGTGCATCGGGCGGTCGGCATCGGCGTTGTCGGGCTCGTCCGAGCGCGGCGTGAAGTGCTCGATGTCGACGCCGCAGGGGATCACCGTGATGCGGGCCGCGTCGACGCCCGCGCGCACGAGCTCGGCGGCCTCGTCGGAGCAGGTCGCGATGACGGCGTCGGCGCGGCGGCCGACCCCGGGCTCGAGCTCCGCGCGCGCGGCGGGGCTCGTGTCCTCGGCGCCGAGGTGGCGGCGCTTCACGGATCCGAGCGCGTGGAAGGTGTGCAGCACGGGAGGGGCCGCGGCCGCGCCGACCGGGGACGAGGCGAGGCGCGCGGCGGCGTCGAGCGCGGCGACCCCGGACATCCAGAAGTGGCTGTGCACCACGTCGGGCCGGGCGGTGCGCCAGTCGGCGAGGAGGCCGTCGGCCAGCTCGCCCATGTGCGGCAGCAGCTCGTCCTTGGGGACGGCGCGGGCGGGTCCGGCGTCGAGGTGCACGACCTCCACGCCGGGCGCGAAGGCGACGCGGGCGGGCAGCGACGCGTCGTCGCGGCGCGTGTAGACGGTGACGGTGTGGCCCTCGTCCGCGAGCGCGGCCGACAGCGCGGCCACGTGCACGTTCTGGCCGCCGGCGTCCACGCCGCCGAGCGTCGCCAGCGGGCTGGCGTGCTCCGAGATCATCGCGATCCTCATCGTGTCGTCCTCTCGTCGAGCGGGTGGTGCGGGGAAGTCGGGGAACCGGATCCGGCGGGGGCGCGTCGGGACCGGCGCGTGGCGGCGGCGTCCACGGCGTCGTGCAGCACGGCGTCCATGTCGGCGAGGAACCGGCCGAGCGAGTAGCGGGCGAGCGCGGCCTCGCGGGCGACGCGGCCGCGGCGGGCGGCCTCGTCGGGATCGTCGAGCAGCAGGCGGGCGACGCGCACGAGGTCGGCGGGATCCGACGAGATCGCCCCCGCGTCCGGCGGCACCGCGCGGGACGCCTCGGTCGCGTCGAGCACGAGCACGGGCATCCCCATGTGCATCGCCTCGAGGAGCGACAGGCCGAGCGAGGTCCAGCGGTGCGGGTGGATGTAGGCGCGGAGCTGCGCGAGCTCGGGGTGCATGCGGGCCGTCGGCAGGTCGCCGCGCGGCACGATGCGCGCGCCGAGGTCCGGGAACGCGCCCGGGAGCAGATCCGTGCCCATGCCGAACACCTCGACGGGCGCGACCGCCGCGAACGCGGGCAGCAGGTCGGTGCCGGTGATGCGGCCGCGGCGCACGGGCTCGTTGATCACCGCGCCGAACGACGCCGACCCGCCCGAGTAGAGCGCGCCCGGATCGGGCACGCCGTGCTCGACGACCGTCGTCGGCGCGACGACGGTGTCCCACATGAGCGCGTTGAAGCGCGTGACGTGGATCACCGGGATGTCGTCGCGCCCGGCCAGCGCGTGCACGGTCTCGGTCGGGGCGCCGCGCGGGGTGTTGTGCTCGAGGAATACGGCGGGCACGTCGGATCCGAGGCGGCGGCCGAGCAGGCGCTCCGCCTCCGCGATCTCGGCGACGCGCTGGAGGAGCACGAGGTCGACGTCCGCGTCGTGCAGGGACGACGGATCCACCTCGCGCGCGCTCGCGGGCCACGCGCGGCCGCCGCGGCCGAGGCCCCACGCGTCGCGCGCGGGCGTGGTGGGGAACAGGATCTCGTGGGATCCGAGCACGAACGAGTCGGTCCAGCCGCCGTGGACGTGCCACATCAGGATCCTCATGCGGGCGCCTCCTGGTCGCTGCGGGCCGCGGCGCGTTCGGCGGCGTGGTCGGATCCGGGTCCGCTGGTCGCGAGCAGCCGCTCGACGGCGTCGGCGACCTCGGCGGGCGACACCCCGCTGAGGCACGGGTGCCCCGGGATCGGGCAGTCGCGCGCGCGGCTGAGCCTGCAGGCCGCGTCCTGGTCGCCGAGCAGGATCACGGGCACGCGGTACGGCGCCCAGCGGATCGGCGGCACGACGGGCGAGAACAGGCTGACGACCGGCAGTCCCACCGCGGCGGCGAGGTGCGCGGGCCCGGTGTTGCCGCTCACGAGCACGGCCGCGCGGCGCATGAGCGCGCCCAGGCCGGCGAGGTCGGTGCGGCCGCCGAGGTCGAGGCCGGCGGATCCGGCGACGTGCGCCGTGAGCTCCCGCTCGTCGGGTCCGCCGGTGACGACCACGGGGATCCCGCGCTCGACGAGGAGCGCGACGGCGTCCCGGTGCTGGTCCGCCGGGTAGGAGCGCGCGCCGACCGCGGCGCCCGGGTGCACGAGCGCGAACGGGCCGTCCGGGAGGAGCGCGTCCACGTCGGACGGCAGCTCGGCCGGCAGGACGGCGAGGCGCCCGTCGTCGTCGGCGGGCAGCGCGTGCCCTGCCGCGGCGGCGATCGCGAGGGCGCGCTCGGGCTCGGGCTGGTCCTCGTCGAGGTCCTCGCCGGGCTTGAGGCGCACGTCGAGCAGGGATCCGGCGTAGTCGACGCTCGCGCCCGTGATCCGCCCGACCCCCGCGAGCCGCAGCAGCAGCGCGAGCGGCAGCGGCGACTGGTGGAAGGACGTGAGGATGACGGCCTCGTCGGGCTCGACCTCCGCGAGGATCGCGTGCAGGGCGTCGACCGAGGCGGCGTCGGCGGCGGGTGCCGGGGAGGAGATCCACGGCGCGTCCCACACGTGCACGGCGTGGACGCCGGGCAGCAGCCGGCCGGCTGGCGCGCCGCGCGGGCCGCAGAGCAGGTGGACCTCGACGCGGGGGTCGGCGGCGACCGCGCGCACCGCGGGCCCGGAGATGAGCACGTCGCCCACCGAGTCGAGCCGCACGACGAGCACGCGGCGGGGCTCAGGGTCGTGGATGAGGAGGTGCACCGCGTCGAGGATCGTCGGGGCCACCAGCTCCGCCTCGGCCACCTCCTCCTCGCGTGTGACGGCCGTCGGCACGAGCACGCCGCGCGCGCCCGCGCTCCGGGCCGCGCCCATGTCGGCGGCGATGTCGCCCACGACGGCGACGCGCGACGGATCCACGCCCCACGTCCGGCATGCCTCGAGCACCATGCCGGGCCGGGGCTTGCGGCAGTCGCAGCCGTCGTCGGATCCGTGCGGGCACAGCAGCACGAGGTCGAACGCGCCGAGCAGCTCCTGCACGCGCGCGTTGACGGCGTCGGCCTGGTCGCGCGTGATGAGGCCGCGCGCGATCCCGGACTGGTTGGTCACCATCCCGACGCGCAGGCCCGCGGCCCGCACGGCGTCGACGGCCTCGCGGGCGCCGGGCATGAGCTCGACGAGGGCGGGATCGCCGTTGTAGGGCACGTCGACGACGAGCGTCCCGTCCCGGTCGAACAGGACGGCCTCGAGGTCGTTCCCGGGCGAGCGCATGACCGGCCAGTACCCGACTGCTCCTCCACCCAAACCCGGCGGCGAGCACTTCTCCTCGGGCCGTCACGTTCGTCCGCGCGCGCGGGGAGCAGCGCCCTCGGATGGGGGCGCGGCGACGGGGGCGCCACGCGGGGACCGCGCGGGTCGTCAGCGCGCCGCCACCTCCGTGATCCACCGCGACCGCGCCAGCAGCATCGGCATGAGTGGCGCCATCAGCAGCGCCCCCAGCCCGCCGACCGCCATGTCGCCGATCGTGTCGGAGTACCCGGTGAGGATCTCCGGGTCGAGCCACGCCTGCCCCGCCCACTCGCCGAGCTCCCACAGCGCCGAGAGCGCGAGCCCCACCGTGAGCGCGAGGAACCCGAGGGGCAGCGACCGCCGGTCGACCACGACGCCCGCGCGATCGGCGAGCAGGATCACGAGCGCGGCCAGCGCGGCGGTCGTGACGAGATGCGCGGGGATGTCCCACCACGGCAGCGTCTCGTACAGGTCGAGCCGGTTGCTCGCGGCCGAGACGAGCGTCGTGATCCCGATGCCGAGGTCCAGCCCCGGCCGCGCCCCGAGTCCCCGCGGCGCCACGAGCCCGAGCAGCGCGAGCGCGAACATCGCCGACGTCGTGCCCGTCCACGCGAACACGGAGAAGAGGAACGTGAGCAGCCCGATCACGCGGACGACGTCGGCGAGGACCGCCGTGACCCCGCGCGGCGGCCGCAGGAAGGTGAGCCCGGCCAGCCCGGCGAAGGCCGCGACGTCCGCGGGCGGTGCGGGGGCGTCCGGCGGGTTCGGCCCGGTGGGATCCGTCAGCACCGCACCACCGCCTGCAGCGCCTCGTGGTCGCTCGGCGCTCGGCCGCCGATGCGCGTGGTGTTGATGCCCACGCGCTCCACCTCGACGTCGGGGGTCACGAGCATCCAGTCGATGCGTCGCGTGGTGCGCTTCGGCGCCGTGTAGTTCGACCACGTGCCCCACTCGGGCGTGAGGCGCTCGCGCGCGGCGGGCCACGCGTCCACGAGCGCGCCGTGCTCGAGGAGCAGCCGGTGCGGCTCCGTGTCGACCCCCGCGTTGGTGTCGCCTGCGACGATCGTGGGCACCTGCACCTCCGCGACGATCCCGAGGACCATGCGCGCCGACTCCTCGCGCGACCGCCGCGAGAGGTGGTCGAAGTGCGTATTCACGTGCCGCAGGGGCAGGTCGGTGGCGCGATCCGTGAAGTCGGCGACCACGGCGATCCGCGGCACCATGTTGCCCCAGCTGCGGGATCCGGCGACCGCGGGCGTGTCCGACAGCGCGACCTGCCGCCAGCTCGTGAGCTCGAGGCGGCGCGTGTCGTAGAAGGTGGGGCAGCCCTCGCCGTGGCCGTCGGCGTTGCGGCCGTGCCCGATCCGCCGGTAGTGCCGCCCGAGCGCGTGCGACAGCGCGCGGCCCTGCGTGGGCATCGCCTCCTGCGTGCCGAGGAGAGCGGGCTGCTCGCGCTGGAGCAGCTCGGCGATGAGCGGCTCGCGGTCGGCCCAGCGGTCGGGGCTGCCCGGCCGGTAGCGTCGGAACAGGCGCCGGATGTTGTACGTCATCACGTGCAGCTCGGGGGCGTCGATCGGGCCGACGAGCGCCCGTCCGTCCTGGAGGGTGCCGTCGGCGCGGAGGGTCATGGATCCATCGTCCCCCTGCGAGGCCGCGGCGACCGCGGCTGGCGGGGAACCGTCACGGGCGGGCGTGTGCTCCTCGTGGCCGGAGAAGACGATGGCCCCAGGAGTCCGGCGTGGCCGAATGGTCCTGGGGCGTACCCGGAGAACGTACCAGCGTGCCGCCCGTCCACGGGTGCGATCGCATCCATGGACCTCCCCACCTCGCTCGACTACCGTGGACGCCATGGGTGTCCGGGAGAGCGAGCAGCAGGTGGTCGGCGTCAGCCAGCCTGACTTCGTGGTCGACTCTTCTCGCGACGACCGTGTCGCGTCGGTCGAGGAGACCATGAGGGTCGCCCGCATCCTCGCGAAGCGACACGCAGAGCTGCTCCGCCGCCTGGCCTGATGGTCGTCGCCCTCTCCTTCGAGGCGGTCGTCCAGATCAACCTGGAGTTCGGCGGTCGCGGCGCAGGGGTTCGTGACGCCAATGGCGTCCACGCGGCGGTCGGTCGGGCGTTCAACGGCTTCGGGGGCGTCGATCCGTTCCCGAGCGTCTTCGACAAGGCCGCCGCCCTGATGCACGGCCTCGCGACCACTCAGTACTTCCACGACGGCAACAAGCGGACCGCGTTCCTGGCTGCGGTCTCGTTCCTTGAACTCAACGGAGTGGTCCTCGGGGCCATAGAGCCCGTCGAGGCGGAGGTGTTCACGCTCGCGGTCGCCGCGGGAGTCGTCGAGACGCCGCGCGTGGCCGAGTGGTTCCGCAGCGTCCATGAGCGACGCCAGCGGGGGAGCGCTGTGGACCCGCGGATCGAGTACCTGATGCTCGTCGAGCATGTGGAGGAGGGCGATTTCCTCCCTACCTGGCACGGTGTCGGCATCGCTATCGGGATGATCGGCCCGCACGGAAGGACACCGCCGTACGACACACAGGTCTTCGTGTGCGGCAGGATCCACTGGCGCGAGGAGGACACAGGTCAGGGGCATGTGCTCGCATTGGCCGTCGTCCCCCGTGACCCAGCAGTGACGGTCCCGCCGCGGCGCAACAAGGCGAGATTCGAACTCCCTCCCCCGGCACGGGGCGGTCACGAGCATCACCCCGAGGGCCTCATGCCCTCCACGTTCCACGTGCCAGTCGCCCCGCAGATCGTCGTCCCAGGCGATCTCGTGGTGGAAGTACGGCTCGACGGCGTGCTCGTCGGGGCTCTTCCCCTCAAGGTCATGTTCGCGAACATCTCGGACTGAAGTCAGGCGGCGTCTCTACGGATGCCGACGCGACCGGCGGGAGGGCCGTCGGGTCTGTCAAGCCGGAGCGGTTTTCCCCGCGGGCTCCGGGGCCGCGTCGATGCGCGCGAGGAACTCGTGCAGGTCGTCCCGGATCCTGCCGAGCTCCGACGGGGTCATGCCCGTGCGCTCGGCCACCTGGGCCGGCACCCGCTCGGCCTCGCTGCGGAGCGCGCGGCCGGCGTCGGTGAGGGTGACGCGCACTACGCGCTCGTCCTCGGCGCTGCGGGCGCGCTCCACGAGGCCGGCCGACTGGAGGCGCTTGAGCAGCGGCGTGATGGTCGCGGGCTCGAGGGCGAGCGCGCCGCCGAGGTCGGAGATCGAGCGCCCGTCGCGCTCCCAGAGGGCGAGCATCACGAGGTACTGCGGATGCGTGAGACCGAGCGGCTCGAGGATCGGCCGGTACAGCGCGACGACGGATCTCGCCGCCAGCACGGCCGCGAAGCAGAGCTGGCTCTCGAGCGCCAGGGGATCCGTGCGCGTCGCGCCCTCGTGTGCCATGCCAGCTCCTCGCCGCCTGCGGAAATACCGCGTACACTGAATACTATGACACGAGGTAAGGATCGGGAGGGCGGCCCGCGGCGCGAGCGCGGCTTCGGGGCGGCCATCGAGCGGTTCAACGAGCGACTGCGCCCGTACCTCGGCGCGCCCCCGCTCGGCCCGTACACCGACGACCCGGTGCCGGAGCCACAGTCGCGCCTCTGTCCCATGTGCGGGAAGCCCATGCCGGACCACGACATCGACCGGTCGGGCGCACGCACGCAGGTGCACTGCCCCGTCTGATCCGTTCGTGCCGATCCGGCGCCGTCAGGCCACCGCGGCCTCGACGCGCGCCGCCCGCCACATCGCCACCGGGCGCGACCCGGCGAGGCCCGTCAGCGCGCCCAGCTCGGCGAAGCCGTTGCGGAGGTAGAGCGCGCGGTTCCGCGCGGTCGACGACTCGAGGTAGGCCGCGGATCCGTCGGCGTCGACGCGGGCGAGCCTGTGGGCGAGGAGCGCGGATCCGACGCCGAGACCGCGCGCCGCCGCGCTCACGCCGACCTCGGCGAGGCGCCAGTGCGGGAGGCCCGGTCGGGCGCGGTCCAGGGTCCGGAGGCGGACGGCCGCGCGGATCGCCCCGGCGACCCCGAGGGAGCCCAGGAACGTGGGCGCCTGCCGGAGGGTGCGGTGCGCGGGGATGCCGCCGGGCGCCTCCCAGACCGCCGCGCCGAGGATCCCGCCGCGCGCGTCGACCGCGACGTCGACCGTGCCCTCGGGGAGCGGGCCGCTGCGCAGGAGCGCGGTGAACAGCAGGGCCAGTCGCGCGGGCTGCCCCGGGCCGGCGGGGACGAAGCCGACCAGCACGGGATCCTCCGCGAAGGCCTCGGCGAGCACGCGGGTCGCGCCGTCGAGGTCGGCGGGGCGGGCGGTGCGGATGGTCGGGGCGGTGGGGTGCTCGATGCTCATGCCCCGACGCTAGACGACAGTTTTGGCCACTCGGCCACATCGTGCGCGCTTGGTAGCTTTCTCCCATGAAGCCCGCCTCCGAGAGCACCCGCGCGTACGGATCACGGGACGCCCGGCGGGCCGAGCTGCTCGACGCCGCGGTGCGCGTGATGGCCGTCTCGGGCGTCGCCGGGGCGAGCACGCGGGCGATCACCGCGGAGGCCGGCCTCGCGCACGGCGCCTTCCACTACTGCTTCGGCGTGCGGGAGGAGCTGCTCGGCGCGCTGCTGCGGCAGGAGGTCGAGGCGGTCGTCGCGCAGCTGGAGGCCGCCGAGGATCCCGCGGGCGCACCGCTCGGCGAGGTCGTCGCCCAGACCCTCCGCGCTGAGCTCGACCGGGTGCGCCGCGAGCCCGACCGCCACCGCGTGCTGCTCGACCTCGCCTCCGCCGTGCAGCGGATCTCCGCGCTCGCCGACCTGCCCGCCTGGGAGCACGGCCGCTACGTGGAGGAGACGCGCCGCCGGTTCGCCGCGGCCGGCCTCGACGAGGAGCGCGCCGGTCGGTGCGCGGCGCTCGCGGTGGCGGGCATGCAGGGGGTCATCGGGGCCTGGCTCGCGTGCCGCGACGCGGGGGCGGACGCGGCGGCCGAGCGCGCGGTCGCCGACCTGTCCCGGGCGCTCGCGCTGCTCGCGGAGGACGGCGGGCGCTGATCCCGGCGCCCGCCCGGCGCTGTCCGACCCGTCAGCCGAGCGCGCCGAGCGCCTGCGCCGCGGTCGTGGCGGCGCCGGAGATGAGGGCGTCGTCGGCGTCCGCGTCCTGATGGTCCTTCGAGGAGTGGATCGCGATCACGATGGGCGCGGCGTCGGGCCGCCAGATCACCGCGACGTCGCCGCGGCTGGCGTAGGCGCCGCTGCCCGACTTGTCGTCGACGGTCCCGTCCGCGGGCAGCTCGGCGCGAGGGGGGCGGCGCCGAGGGCCGCGGCCAGGGCGAGTCGGGCGAGTCGGGCGGGCCGGGCGGCGGCGGTGCGGGCGGCGACGGGACGGGCGAGGTGGATCACGGCGGAGCTCCTCGGGAGGCGTCGGGCGGGGGCGATGCGGCGCGGCGGCCGTGGATCCAGCCTCTCCCGCGACGCCGCGCACGTCGTCCCCCGGCGGTGCAGGCGGGTAGCCCGCACGGACCACGCGCCCGATTCAGCGGACGTGGAAATGCGTTCCCTAGGCTTCGCGGGATCCCGACGCCCGATGACCGGCGCCCGATCCCGACGCCCGACCCCCCGACAGGACGAGAGGCCGCATGAGCGCCATCACCGCAGTGACCCCCGGAGAGATCCATCCGAGCGAGGGGTACGACGGCTTCGTCGGCTGGGTCCTCTCGCTCATCGAGACGCTGGGGGAGGTGGGCGTCGGCCTCGCCGTGTTGATCGAGACGTTCGTGCCGCCGATCCCCTCGGAGGCGATCCTCCCCGTCGCCGGCTTCCTCGCCTACGAGGGCCGCATGAGCGCGTGGGGCGCGTGGGCCGCGGCCACCGCCGGCGCGCTCGTGGGCGCGCTCATCTGGTACGCGATCGGCGCCGCGCTCGGCCGCGACCGCACGCGCCGCCTCGTCGGCCGGATCCCGCTGCTCGACCACGCCGACTTCGACAAGGCCGAGGCGTTCTTCACGCGCTGGGGCGGCACCGCCGTGCTCCTCGGGCGGTGCGTGCCGCTCGTGCGCTCCTTCATCTCCATCCCGGCGGGCATCGAGCGCATGCCGATCGGGCGGTTCTCGCTCTACACGATCCTCGGATCCGGCGCCTGGAACGCCATCTGGGTGGGCCTCGGCTTCGCGTTAGGCCCGGCGATCCGCCCGATGCTGGAGGAGTGGAGCGGCCTGATCTCGTACGCGGCCATCGGCGTGATCGCGCTGCTCGTCGTGTGGTTCGTGGTGTCGCGGCTGATCCGGCGGGTGCGGGCCGCCTGACGACCGGCGGCCCGACCGCCACCGCGCTCCTCTGCCAGGCTGGAACCCATGCAGACCCCCGGCGCCAGTGCCGCTCCCGACGCCGTGACCGCATCCGCCGACCACCCCGCCGAGATCCTCGTCCTCCGCGCCATCAAGCTCGGCGACATCCTCGTGGCCGTCCCCGCGCTCCGCGCCATCCGCCGCGCGCACCCCGACGCCCGCATCTCGCTCGCCACCACCGGCTGGCTCGCCCCCGTCGTCCGCCTCCTCGGCATGGTCGACGAGCACCTCCCGCAGCAGGGCTTCGACCACCCGATCGCGCGCGAGCCCGGCACGGTCGACCTCGCGATCAACCTGCACGGCGCAGGTCACGAGAGCCGCACCCTCCTCCATGAGCTGCGCGCGCACCGGACCCTCGGCCACGCCGCCCCCGAGCTCGACGGAATGCCCGCCGCCGACGGCCCCGCCTGGGAGGACCACGTCCTCGAGCGCTACCGCTGGGCCCGGCTCGTCTCCTGGCACGGCATGCCCGCGGATCCCGAGGACGTCGGCATCCTCGTCCCCGCCGAGCCGCCCGTCGCCGAGCACGCCGTCGTGATCCACGTGGGCGCCGCCTACGGATCCCGCCAGTGGCCCGTCGACCGCTTCGCCGAGGTCGCCCGCGCGCTCGCCGACGAGGGCCGCACGGTCGTCTTCACCGGATCCGACAAGGAGCGCGAGCGCGCCCTCGAGGTCGCCGCCCTCGCCGGCCTGCCCACCGCGACCGTGCTCGCGGGCGAGCTGGCCCTCGACGCCTTCGCCGGCATCATCGCGGCCGCCGACCTCGTGATCTCCGCCGACACCGGCGCCGCCCACCTCGCGACCGCCTACGGCATCCCGTCGGTCGTGATCTTCGGCCCGGCCCCGCCCGAGGAGTGGGGTCCGCCCGCGTCCGGCCCGCACATCGTGCTGACCGACGCGTCCCAGCGCCTCGGCGACACCTTCTCCGCGATCCCGGATCCGGCGCTCCTCGCGATCACCCCGGCCCACGTCCTCGAGGCGGCCCGCTCCCTCGACGGCCACCGCGTGATCCGCCCCCTCACGGGCGAGCCGCGCGACTGATCCGGCGGGTCAGCTCCGCGCCGTCGCCAAGATCGGGGCCGCCGCGTCTCAGCTGTAGTCCGCGAACACCGTCTTGGCCGCCCCGTCGAGCCGCACCGTGCCGCCGTGGGGCAGGATCCACTGCGGCCGCGTGTGCCCGAACGGCACGCCCACGCACACCACGGCGCGCGGGTTGTAGCGGGCGATCTGCTCGATGACGGTGTCGCGCTGCTCCGCCCGCAGCCGCGCGCGCTCCTCGGTCGACGGCACGGGCGCACCCATCACGATGGTCACCGGCCGGGCGACGAGCACGCCCGCGACGACGTCGAGGATCCCGCGCTCGCCGAGCCCCCGCACCCACCGCTTCACGCTGTCGGCCGACGGCACCCCCTCGCTCGTCTCGAGCAGCAGGATCCCGCCCTCGAGCTTCGCGACCTCGGGCATGCGGTCGGCCATGGCGATCTGGTCGATGACCTCGATGCAGCCGCCCCACGTCGGCCCCTCCACCGTGCGCGCCGGCCCGGCCCACTTCCACGGTTCCGTCGCGTGACGTTCGCCGTGCTCGGTGAGGGCGCGAGGATCCGTCCAGTCAATCCCGAAGTCCTCCGACTCCCCGGGCTCGGTGATCTCGAGCTCCCCGCCCGCGATGAGCGCGGCCCGCAGCGAGCGCAGGTGCACGTCGTCGATGCCGGGCCCGGCACCCAGGTGCACCTGGGTGGATCCGCCGTAGAAGCTCGGGATGCCGAGCCCCGCGAGCAGGTTGTGCATGTTCGTGTTGTCGCTGTAGCCGAGGAACGGCTTGGGGTTCCGGGCCAGCTCCTCGATGTCGACGTGCGGCACCACGGTGACCTGGTCGTCCCCGCCGATGGTCGAGACGATGGCGCGGATGGAGTCGTCGGCGAACGCGGCCGTGATGTCGGCGGCGCGGTCGCGGGCGCTGGCGCCGAGCCGCCTGGTGGTCGGGTACTCGACGGGGATCAGCCCGGTCGCCTCCTGCAGCCGCCGCATCGCCTGCTCGTGCACCTCGGGCGCGATCCCGGGGGCCGCGAATGCGGGGCTCAGCACCGCCACCCGGTCTCCCGCCTTCGCCTTGGGCACGGACTTGCGGAAGCGGGAGGAGGTGGAGGGGATCATGCGGGTCATGCTCCCAGAGGAGGCCGTGAGCGCGCGGACATGCGATGGCCGTGCATCCCCCATCGGCGGCCGGAGGCTCATCCCCAGCTCGCCGTCCATGCTGCGCTTCGAGGACATGGCTATTCACTGCCTGCTTCAGTGCCGCGCGGGTAGGTTTGTAGACCCCAGGAAGGATCCCGTCATGCCGCACGCACAGACCTCCGCCGCCGCCATCGCGGCACGCGATGCACGAGCCGCGGAGAGCCTCGCCTTCGCCGACGCTGCCCTCGCGCTCGCCGGCCACCAGGTGACGGATCCCGTGCTGATCGAGATAACGGAGCGCGCCGCTCGTGAGGAGATCACGAGCGAAGAGGCTGTAGCCGCCATCCGTCGCCACGTCGTCGGTTGATGCCCCGCCGGTCGACGTTCCGCACCTGGGAGGACTACTACATCCCGGGGTCGAAGGTCCTGCGGAACAAGTTCACGGCTCCCGGGAAGCCCCACGGCGAGACCGACGCGACCAAGCTGGGCGCGATGGAAGAGGCGACCGCGCGAATGAGGGCCGCCGAGCTGAACCGGCGACCCGTAGTCGGTGCTTTCGACTACCCCCACATGAAGGCGATCCACCGGCACCTCTTCCAGGATGTCTATGACTGGGCCGGTGAGGAGCGCGTCGCTCCCATCGGCTCCTTCATGACCAAGGACGGTCACTCCTATTACCCCGCCGGTCCGACCCTCACCGAAGCAGCTGAGGCGCAGTACCGGCAGCTCGCCGACAAGGACCTCCTGCGCGGTCTCGAGCAGCCGGACTTCGTCCGGGAGCTGGCGGAGAGCTGGGGCGAGCTCAACGTCATCCACAGCTTCCGCGAGGGCAACACCCGCACGCAGTTCGTGTTCTTCTCGCAGCTCGCGGAGCAGGCGGGGTACCGCATCGACTGGTCACGGTTCGCCGTCGGATCGCCGTTGAGGGAGCAGTTCGTCGAGGCCCGATTCCATAGCCAGGACACCGGCAGCAATGCGCGCTTGGAGGAGGTGCTGGGGCGAGCGATCGTCCCCCTCCCGCGCCCGGCATCGCCCGGGACCGCGCGACCCGCGGGGCCGTCAGCGTCGCGAGCGGTCCGCGGCGCCGCGCGACCGGGCCCGCTTGCCGGTGGTCGCGCGAGCGGCCGAGACGGCGGCTACGGGAGGTAGCGACAAGTGGCATCCGGGCGCTATCGGTGCGCGAGCGAGGCCGTCCACGCCGGGCTCCGCGGCTTGCAGGACCAGAAGAGCCGGCTCGAGGCGCTGCGAGCAGCGCTGGTGGATGGTGAGGCGAGCGGCGAAGCCGCACCGTTCGACCTCGACGCGTTCGTCGTGGACAAGCGCGCGTGAAGCCATGACGGTTCCCACCGGCCCCGAAGACCTCTAGGTGCCCCCTACGGCCCACCCAGCCAGTGGTCGATCCGGTGATGGTCCGGGCTGAACCCGTGCCCCACGCCCCAGATGACCGCCTGGGTGCGGCTCTGCACCTGGATCTTCCGGTAGATCGAGCGGATGTAGCTCTTCACCGTGTTCGGGCTGAGGTAGGTGAGCGACGCGACCTCCTGGTTGCTCTTGCCCTGCGTGATGAGCGCGAGGATCTCCGACTCGCGGTCCGTGATCCCCTCGCGCTTGCCCGGCCAGTCGAGCGACGGCGCGCTCGCGGCCCGCAGCGGCGCCTCGTTGAACAGCTCCTCGCCGGAGTGGATCCGCTCGAGCGCCTCCACGAGCTCCCGCGCCGGCAGCGCCTTGGAGAGGTAGCCCTGCACGCCCTGTCGGCGGGCGTCGGCGACGAGCTCGGGCTGGAAGTTCCAGGTGTAGACGACCACGCGGCGGGCCCGCGGGTTCCGCACCAGCTCCGCGATCTCGTGGTGATCCGACTCGGGCTGCGCGAACGAGTCGTAGAGCACGATGTCGATCTCGTCGGAGAGGGCGGCGTTGGCGTCGATCTCGGCGACCAGCACCCGGTCGCGGTAGTCGTCGAACATGTGGGCGAGGCCCTTGAGCACCACGTCATAGTCGTCGACGAGCGCGATCGTGACGGGACGGGTGCGTGTGGCGGGCATGGATCCAGGATCCCACCCCCAGGGGTGTGCTCCCACACCCCGGAGGGTGGTTGATTGAGGTCATCGCCCCGAACGGGCACCACCGCGCGTCTTCCTGACGTGCTCGCACAGAAGAGAGATCACCATGCTCGGACTCATCATCAGCCTCATCGTCATCGGCCTCATCGCCGGCTTCATCGCCCGCGCGGTCGTGCCCGGCCGCCAGAGCATGTCGATCCTCATGACCATCGTGCTCGGCATCGTCGGCTCCTTCGTCGGCGGATTCCTCGCGTTCCTGCTGTTCCAGCGCGACGCCATGGACGGCTTCTTCCAGCCCGCCGGCATCATCGGCTCGATCATCGGCGCCATCATCGTGCTCTTCATCTACGTGAAGGTCGGCGGCCGCAAGGCAGTCCGCCGCTGAACACGGCCGGGCGACCCGTCGATGCGCTGGCGCGCACCTGACGACAGCCGGTAGTGGAGACGAGGAGGGGCGGGCGGCCGAGGAGGCGGCCCGCCCCTTCGTCGCGTTGCGCGGAGTTTCGAAACCTCCCCGAACAAGGGGGCGCGCACCCGTTCATTCGCTGTGATGCTTCATCCGGCGCGAGACCGACTCGCAGGAATGCGAGACGACGATGATCGCGACGAAGAAGACCTGGCGGGGCGTGGCTCTGGCCATCGCCATCGCCGTGGGAACGACCGCAGCCGCGGGTGCTCCGGCGCCCGCGCACGCTGCCAGCACGATCGCGTTCACCGCGAGCTCGGCGCCGGTCATCTCCGGCTCAGCGACGGTCGGCTCGACCCTGACGGTCGCCACCGGCTCCTGGACTCCCGCGCCGACGGCCTTCGCCTTCAAGTGGTGGTCCGACGGTGTCGCGGTATCGGGCGCGACTGCCTCCACATACGCAGTCCGGACCGCGGATGTGGGCAAGCAGATCACGGTGACGATCACCGGCTCGAAGTCCGGCTACACGTCGCTGTCCCGTTCGAGCGCTGCCACGGCGCGCGTGACGGGGCCCGCTCCGTCCACGTTCCCCGCGCCCTCCGTCTACTACGAGCGCGAGGAGGCGTCGCTGGAACCCGAGCCCACGGTTCAGGTGCAACTACTCCCGAATTACGGCGGACTTGACGTTCAGGACGGCTCCTTCGAATACGAACTCGACGGGTCGGGCGTCTGGGTGTCGTCGGTGTACTTCTCCGTCGACATCGACTGGCACATCATCGAGCTGCCTGCGGGCGAGCACTCCATGCGCTGGCGCACCGCGGGGACGGTGAACGGGAAGACGGTCGTCGGCGCGACATCCGCATGGGAGTCGATCGTCTCCCGTGGGTTCCCGACGGAGACCCAGCCGACGGCGAAGGTCTCCGGATCGTCCGTGACCTTCACCTGGGATGCCCGCGATGCGTTGAACGGCAACTCCGGAGCGAAGGGCGTCTACTACGGGTTGTACGGCGTCCCCGAGCTGGAAGTCGACCGTGTGAACGCGCCCATCGCAGGCTCCATCACGTTCGACATCGGATATGCCAAGACGGTCAACTTCTACATCACCTTCGCCGAACTGGGCGACAACGCCGGCTGGGGTGAGGTCAGCGCGACGACCGGCCCGAAGCCGTCGGCGACGCAGCTCCTCACGTCCACGCCGGCGCCGTCCATCATCGGCACCGCGAAGGTCGGCAACATACTCACGGCGCGGACGAGCACGTGGGAGCCGAAGCCGGTCACCCTGAGCTACCAGTGGAACCGCAACGGCAACGCGATCGTGGGAGCCACCAACCCGACCTACACGGTCGTCCCCGCGGACGCCGGGACGCAGATCACGATCTCCGTGACGGGTGCCAAGGCAGGCTTCACCTCGGCCACGAAGACCTCGGCCGCGACGGCCCGCGTGCCGCAGCCGGTCATCACGGGCGTCGCACCCACCGTCTCCGGCGTATTGAAGGTGGGACAGACGCTCACCGCGAAGGCCGGCGCCTGGGCGCCGCAGCCCGTGACCGTGACGTACCAGTGGAAGCGCAACGGCGTCACGATCCCCGGTGCGACGGCGACGACGTACTCGCTCGTCGCGGCCGACAAGGGCGCGACGATCACCGTCGCCACGACAGGCACCAAGGCCGGGTACCCGTCGCTCGTGAAGACGAGCGCGGGGAAGAGGATCGCCTGATCCTCGTCGTCCGGCGCTGGAGCACGGAGGAGGGGCGGGTCGCCGAGGAGGCGGCCGCCCCTTCGGCGTGCCCGGGGTCAGGCGCTGGCGGACTCGCGGGCCGCGTCCGTCGGCCCCAGCAGCGGCGCCCGCGGATCCACCAGCACCGAGCGCGCCGCAGCGCCGAAGCCGCGCATCGCCCGCCGCCAGTACGTCCGCGGCGCGACCCCGCAGGCACGGAGGGCCGCGCGGTGGTCGACGACGATCACCGTCGCAGCCCCCGCCGCGACGACCGTCCACGCGCCGCCGATGAGCGCGCGCAGGGGAGCGGGGGTGTCGCGGAAGCCCGTGCGCAGGCGGTCGATCTGGAAGCGGACGTGGTTCCGCTCGTCCTCGGCGATGCGCTGACCGAGGGCGCGCAGCGCGGGATCCGGAGCGTGGTCGGCGAGGGCGTGGAAGTAGCCCGTCGCGACCGTCTCCGCGATGAGGAACAGGCTGATCTCCGTCCGCAGCCCGATCAGGTGCCGCAGCCGGGTGAAGGCCGCGTCCGTCCAGTGCGCGGGGAGCGCGGGCGCGTCAAGGTGCTCGAGCGCGCGGAGGAAGAGCGCCGCGTGCTTCTGCTCCTCCTGCACGAGAAGCGCGAGCGCGTGCGTGTAGGCGGGATCGCCCGCGTCGGTCGCCATGCGCAGGAGGTGCACGCCGTCGCCGCTCTCGCCGAGCGCGAACCGCTGGAAGGAGCGGACGAACGCGCGGCGGGTGCGAGCGTCCATCGGCGAGGGCGTGCCGGACGGGATCAGCTCCTCGGGGCTCAGGTGCCGGTCGGCGTTGGCGTGGAAGTGGGCGATCCAGCCGGCGGCGGTCGCCATGCGGGTCGCGCCCGCCGCGAGCGGGCGGGGGGCGGGGTGCGCTGTGCTCTGCGTGATCGAGGTCATTCCCTCACGCTAGGAACGGGTGCCCGACGACCTCGCCGGGCGCAGGGGGGACCTCGGGGGTCACCGCGCCGTATCCCGCGGCGCCCGCGTGGGCCGCGAGGCGGACGCGACTACCTCCTCCGCCCGACGGCTCCCCGGCGCTGGCGGCCTGCGCACCGCGTGTCCCATCCGGTGACGCTTCGCCCGCGCGGCGTGATCGCCGCCGTCCGTGGCTCATGATGGGGATGCGCGCTCCGCCGGATGAGCGGTGCGCGCCCCGACCGCGAGTCCGGCCACGACGACGACGTCGCGACCCGGATCGACTCCGCGACACCGCCCCGGCCCGCCGCCCCCGCGGACCATCCCGAGCCCCGGCGGCACCCCCGCCCGCACCGAGCGGGGCGCCCACGAGAGGAACCACCATGAGCATGGAAGGCGTCGCCTGGAGCTCGCTCTACAAGATCTCGAGCGCGCGGGACGGCCGGAACGGCATCTCCCGCGAGTCCGTCCGCCGGATCCTGACGTTCGCGGTGCCGTACCGGGCGAAGCTGGTGCTCTTCATCGCGCTGTCCGTCGTCGGCGCGTTCCTCGCGGTGGCGACCCCGGTGCTCGCCGGCCAGGTGGTCGACGTGATCGTCGCCCGGGGCGAGGTCGCCACGATCATCCGGCTCGCCGTCGTCATCGCCCTCGTGGCCGTGGCCGACGCCGGCGTCTCGCTCGTGACCCGCTGGTACTCGGCGCGCATCGGCGAGGACGTGATCCTCGACCTCCGCACCGCCGTGTTCGACCACGTCCAGAAGATGCCGATCGCGTTCTTCACCCGCACGCGCACGGGCGCCCTCGTGAGCCGCCTCAACAACGACGTGATCGGCGCGCAGCAGGCCTTCAGCGGCACGCTGTCGGGCGTGGTCACGAACCTCGTGGCGCTGATCCTCACCCTCATCGTCATGCTCAGCACCTCCTGGCTCGTGACGGTGCTCGCGGTGATCATGCTCCCCGTGTTCCTCGTGCCCGCGCGCCGCATGGGCGGTCGCCTCGCCGCGCTGCGCCGCGAGGCCGCCGACCACAACGCCGCCATGAGCACGCAGATGACCGAGCGCTTCTCGGCGCCCGGCGCGACCCTCGTGAAGCTGTTCGGCCGGCCCGACGAGGAGTCCGCGGAGTTCCGCGTCCGTGCCGCCCGCGTCCGCGACATCGGGGTCCGCACGGCGATGCTCCAGTTCGTCTTCGTCACCGCGCTGACGCTCGTCTCCGCCCTCGCCCTGGCGCTCGTGTACGGGCTCGGCGGCGTCCTCGCGCTCGGCGGCCAGCTCGACACCGGCGACGTGGTCACCCTGGCGCTCCTCCTCACCCGCCTCTACGCGCCGCTGACCAGCCTCGCGAACGCGCGGGTCGAGATCATGAGCGCGGTGGTGAGCTTCGAGCGCGTCTTCGAGGTGCTGGACCTCGAGCCGCTCATCCGGGAGAAGCCCGACGCCGCCCTCGTGCCCGACGGCCCGGTGTCGGTGGACTTCGACGACGTCCGCTTCGCCTACCCGTCCGCGGACAAGGTGTCCCTCGCCTCCCTCGAGGAGGTGTCCACGCTCGACACCCGCGGCGGCGAGGAGGTGCTGCACGGCATGTCCTTCCGGATCGAGGCGGGGCAGACCGTCGCCCTCGTCGGCACGTCGGGCGCCGGCAAGTCCACGATCGCGCAGCTCCTCTCGCGCCTGTACGACGTCGACAGCGGCGCCGTGCGCCTCGCGGGGACGGACGTGCGCGACGTCACCTTCGCCTCCATGCGGCACACCCTCGGCATGGTGACCCAGGACGGCCACCTGTTCCACGAGACGATCCTGTCCAACCTGCGCCTGGCCAGGCCGGACGCGACCGACGACGAGGTATGGGACGCCGTCCGGCGCGCGCGGCTCGAGCCCCTCATCCGCTCCCTGCCGGACCAGCTCGACACGATGGTGGGGGAGCGCGGCTACCGGCTGTCCGGCGGCGAGCGCCAGCGGATGACCATCGCGCGGCTGCTGCTCGCCCGTCCCCGCGTCGTGATCCTCGACGAGGCGACGGCGGCGCTCGACTCGACGTCGGAGGCGGCCGTGCAGGCCGCGCTGAGCGAGGCGCTCGAGGGGCGGACAGCCCTGGTCATCGCGCACCGCCTCTCCACCATCCGCAGCGCGGACATGATCCTCGTGGTCGAGGGCGGCGCGATCGTCGAGCGCGGCACGCACGACGAGCTGCTGGCCGCGGCCGGCCGGTACGAGGAGCTGCACCGGACGCAGTTCGCGGTGCCGAAGGACGTCGCGGCGGAGGAGGGGGGCGGGGCTGACCCGGGCTCACCTCACCCGAACACCCTCCGCACCACCTCGTGCTCCTGCTCGAGGCCGTCCCACTCGTCGGACCCGTCGGGGCGGGTCGACTCGTTGACCATCGCGAGCGCGCCCGCGTAGCCGGCGTCCTGGAGCACGCGGAGGGAGCGGGCGTAGTCGGCGTCGTCGAGGCGACCGCCCGCGTCGCGGTGTGCCTTCGCATGGCAGGTGACGGCGTGCGGCGCGATGCGGGCGAGCTGCTCGTGCTTGTCGGGCATCGTCCAGTTGCCGAGGTCGATGAGGAGGCGCACGCCGTCGGTGTCGGCCAGGAGCGAGAGCACGGCGTCCGCGTCGGGCAGCAGCTCGCGCCAGTTCTCGGTCACCACGGCCACGCCCGGGTGCGAGGACGCCAGACGCGACAGGCGCCGCGCGCTCGCCCCGAGCGTCTCCGGCGTCGGAGCGCTCCGACCGGCGACGACGCGGGCGTGGTGCGCGCCGAGCGTCTCGGCGTCGTCGAGGTGGCCGGAGATCCACCGCTCGTGCAGGTCGGCGTCGGTCGGATGCGTGAGGTCGGCGTCGTCGACGAGGAACGCGTCCAGCGTGATCCCGGACGCCGCGAGCGACGCCCGCAGCTCCGCGAGGTACCCGGCGTCCCGCGTGGGCAGCTGGAAGTGGGTGATCTGCACGGCCCGGTAACCGCGGCGGGCGAGCTCGGCGGGCAGGTCGAGGAGGTCGAGCGCGCCGGCGGCGCGGGTGACGGCGCCGGATCCGTCCGGGCCCGGGACCCGCGGATGCCCGAGCGTCCCGTCGAGGGACCAGGCGTGGACGGCCTTGTCGGTGGGGCCGACGGCGTCCGTCCGGCGCATCATCGGACGGCTCCGGTCGGGTCGATGGCGATGGCGGTCATGCGGCCTCCCGGGTCGCCCGCATCGGCGCGGGGCATGCGTACGATCGTAGGCGCGGGCATGCCGCGTCGTCACGGCCGATCTCGGGTCCCGATCACGCGGCGTACACCCAAAGCCCCGATCACCGCCGAACGAGGAGCGCCATGGACATCGTCGTCTGGAACGAGAACGTGCACGAGAGCCGGGGTGACGCGACCGTCCTGTCGCACTACCCGGACGGGATCCACGCGGTCGTCGCCGACGGCCTCCGCGAGCTGCTCGGCGACGACGCGAACGTGACCACGGCGACGCTGCAGGAGGATCAGCACGGCCTCACCGAGGAGCGTCTCGCCGCCACCGACGTCCTCTCCTGGTGGGGCCACGTCGCGCACGGCGAGGTGTCCGACGAGGTCGTCGCGCGCGTGATCCGCCACGTCCACGCCGGCATGGGCCTCGTCGTCCTGCACTCCGGCCACTACTCGAAGGTCTTCACGCGCCTCATGGGCACGACGTGCTCGCTCAAGTGGCGCAACGACGGCGAGCGCGAGCTGGTCTGGACCATCGCGCCGCAGCACCCGATCGCCGCCGGGATCCCGCACCCCATCGTCATCGACCGCCAGGAGATGTACGGCGAGCAGTTCGACATCCCGCGCCCCGACGAGGAGGTGTTCCTCTCCACGTTCGCCGGCGGCGAGGTCTTCCGCTCGGGCGTCGCGTACCACCGCGGCCGCGGCCGGGTCTTCTACTTCTCGCCGGGCGACCAGGAGTACCCCGTGTACCACCACCCCGACATCCGCCGCGTGCTCGCGAACGCCGCCCGCTGGGTCGCGCCCACCCAGGGCCGCGCCGACCTGACGGCCGACGAGCACCCGCGCGACTGGTTCCTCGCCCGATGAGCGCCGCCGATCGGGCAGGTTCAGCGGCGACGCCCGCCGTGCCCGCGACCCCGGCCGCGCCCGCCGCTCCTGCTTCCCCCGGGGCGGCGCCCGCTCCGACCCCGCCCGCCTACGGCGGCCCCCGGGTCCGCGTGATCCACGTCGGCCTCGGCGGCTGGGGCGGCGACTGGGCGCGCAACGCCGTGCCGGCCGTCGCCGAGATCGAGGTCGCCGCGATCGTGGATCCCAGCGAGCCCACCCGCGAGAGGGTGCGCGCGCTGCTCGGGCTCCCCGCGGAGGCCGCATTCGCCACGCTCGCCGACGCGCTCGCCGCGGTGGAGGCGGACGCCGTCATCGTCACCGCGCCCGCCGTCACGCACGCGCCGCTCGCGCTCGAGGCGCTCGAGGCGGGCAAGCACGTGATCGTCGAGAAGCCCTTCGCGAACTCGACCGCCGAGGCCGCCGCCGTCGTCCGGCGCGGCGAGGAGCTCGGCCTCGTCGTACAGGTCAGCCAGAACTACCGCTGGTACCCGGCGCCGCGGCGCGTGCGCGAGCTGCTCGCGGCCGACGCGCTCGGCGAGGTCGCGACCATCGAGATCGACTTCCGCCAGTGGGACAACGACGAGCCCGACGACTACCCGCACTACCGGTTCCCGCAGCCGATCATCAACGACATGGCGATCCACCACTTCGACCTGATCCGCATGATCACCGGTCGCGAGGCCGTCCGCGTGTTCGCCCGCACCAGCCGCCCGTCGTTCAGCCACTACCGCGACCCGGCTGTCGCCTCCATGGTCATCGAGCTGGAGGGCGGCCTGATCGTCGACTACCGCGGCAGCTGGCTGCACCGCGGACCCGCGACGCCGTGGGCGGGCGAGTGGCGCATCTCCGGCGAGGACGGCGAGCTGACCTTCACGAGCCGCGGCGAGGGCGTCTCCTCCGACCGGGTCGGGATCCGCGACGCCGACGGCGCCGAGCGCGAGTTCGACCTCGAGACGCTGCCGCTCATCGGCCGCGCCGCGGGCCTCCGCGCATTCGCCCTCTCGATCCTCGGCGGCCCGCCGCCCGAGACCAGCGGCCGCGACAACCTCGGCAGCCTCGCGCTGATGGAGGCCGCCGGCCGCTCGGCCGCATCAGGCCGATTCGAGGAAGTCGTGGATCCGGTCGCCTAGGGCGCTACTTGCTGCAGTAGCTGTGCTGGATCTGCGGCAGCGTCACGTGCCAGATCCTGTCCTGATTACGCACGCACTCGAGGAGGAGCACGAAGACGGCTGCACCGGCAACGAAGATGGCAGCGGAGGCGACCGCGCACCACAAGACCCCGCCGGCGGCGCAGGCGGCCGAGATGGCCAACCCGACGGTCGTGGTCGCACCACTGCCCGCTATCCCTGCCCACAGCGGCACGTTCACGGTGGTGGTGCCGGAGAAGAAGTGCTTGACCTTGCGGAACGCCTTCTTGAACGAGAACTTCGAGGCGGTGATGCCGTCACTTGCAGCAGTGTGTGCATTGATGGCCGGGGCGTCGACCGTGCCGTGCTCGCGGAGTTCCTGCACCTCGGCGGTCGCCTGGCGTGTGAGCTCCGACCTGTTCAAGGGCGCGGTCTCCTGTGCAGACGATCGGGCGGCGATGTTCGCGTCGACGAGCTGGTCGATGGTGACGCGGCCGGAGAGGATGTCCTGCTCCACCGTGCCACGGGCGACGGAGTCGGTGAGCGACGCCTCGGCCGCGCGCGCGGACTGGGGAACGACGGCGAGCGACGCGACGACGGTGACGGCGGCGGCGACAGCGACGAGGGGCAGCGCACGGCGCAGGCCGCGGGGTCGGCCCGACGTCCCGTGACGTGGCGTGTCGCGGAGTGAGGACGGGCGGAAGAGGGCGGAGGGCATGAGGGATCCTTTCGCAAGAGGGGATGTGATGGGCACCACGCAGGGAACGAGTGGCAGAGAGGGCGCTGTGGGGGTCGGACGCACGCCTACGGTAGGCCGCGCGCGGAGGGCTGTGGGCGGCTCTCCCCAGGGCGTTGTCGATGGAGATGACGCCTGCGGGGTGGTGCCGCCCTACCGCGGCGACGGGATCCGCGCTGGGACCGGGAATTCCCGGGCGACGTCCCGCATTGTGGTCCCCAGGGCCCGAGGGTGTGCCCGCATCCCGCTTCCTCCTCACGAAAGGTTCGGTCCTCTCATGACCCTCACCGAAGACACCACCACCCCCGCATCCACCGCCCGCACCGCCGACACCGCCGTGCCGATCGTGCGCGAGCTCGACACCCGCTGGAGCCCGCGCTCCTTCGACAAGGAGGCCACCGTCTCCGACCAGCAGCTCGACGCGCTGCTCGAGGCCGCGCGCTGGGCGCCGTCCGGCAGCAACCAGCAGCCGCGCCGCTTCATCGTCGCCCGCCGCGGCACGCACGCGTTCGACACCATCGTCGACGCGCTCGTCGGCTTCAACGCCGCGTGGGCCGTGAACGCGTCCGCGCTGATCGTCGCGATCGCCGAGACGTCGACCGTCGAGGGGGAGAAGCGCCCCTACGCCGCGTACGACCTCGGCCAGGCCGTCGCCCACCTCTCCGTGCAGGCGCAGGCCGAGGGCCTGCACACGCACCAGATGGCCGGCGTCGAGTTCGACAAGCTGTCCGCCGCGTTCGACCTGCCCGAGAACCTCCAGCCGCTCACGGTCACCGCCGTCGGTACGGTCGCCCCCGCCGACGCGCTCGAGGGCCCGCTCGCCGAGCGCGAGACCGCGCCGCGCACGCGCCTGCCGCTCTCCGAGCTGGTGCTCGTCCGCGAGTAGTCACACCCCGCACGCCAGCGGCCGCCGACCCTCGGGTCGGCGGCCGCTCGCGCGTGGCGGGGAGAGCGCGTCAGCCGCCCAGCACCCGCCCGACGAGGTCCTGCACGAACGGGATCGCGTCCTGCACCTGGTCGACGCTCGCGATGGTGGTGGCGACGAGCGGCCACGCGGATCCGACGAGGGTCGCGACCACCGCCGACACCGCGGCGATCCACGCGACGCGGCCGTCCCGGGTGCGGGTGGAGATCACGAGCATCACGACCGCGACCACCAGCGACACCCCGACGCCGAGCGCGATGAGGGTCACGGGCACGTCGAGCTGACCGGCGGTCGCCGCGTCCGCCGCGCCGATGAACCCGAGCACGGGCAGCAGCACCACGACGACCACGACCGCGCTCACGATGGCGCCGGTGAGCGTCGCGGCCCAGACGGCCCGCGGACGCCGGCGACGCACGGCCCCATGCACGCGCGCACTCATCGTCCGGCCTCGTCTCGGGATCCTCGGGTCGTCTCTCGCATGGCTCGTTCCTCCTGGTCGGTGACGGCGGTCCGTCTCCCAGTGGACGAGACGGGTGCGCGCGGCGTCCTCCCGGTCCAGCGGGTGCACAGCGGGCGGGCCGGATGCTTCGGTCGGCGGACATGCCGGCCGCCGCCGCGTCGCCCGCCCGGCATCCCGCGCGCCTCCGCCGCGCCTCCGCCGCGCTGAGGGCGGATCCCCGGCCGGCCGCGGCGACTCGCGTAGTGTCCGACGGGCGACCCGCGACCCGGAGGTCGGCCCCCGCCGCCCGAGCTGTGCCGTGCTGTCGCGCATCCCGCGAACACCGTCCCCGACACGAGCCGGAGCCCCCATGACCGAGATCCTCGACTACGTCCGCACCTGGCTCGACCACCGCGTCTGGCAGACCCGCGTCCCCGGCGCCCAGGTCGCCATCGCCCGGCACGGGGAGGTCGTGCTGTCGGAGGCGTTCGGCGTCGCGGATCCCATCACCGACGCGCCGCTCACCCCCGCGCACCTGTTCCGGGTGGCGTCGCACTCGAAGACGTTCACGGCCACCGCCGTCCTCCAGCTCGTCGAGCAGGGCGCCCTCCGCCTTGACGACACGCTGGGCCAGCACGTGCCCGAGCTGGCGGAGGCGGGATCCGAGCTCGCCGGCGTCACCATCGCCGCCCTCCTCGAGCACGGCGCGGGAGTGCTCCGCGACGGCCCCGACGGCGACTTCTGGCAGCACTCGGGTCCGTTCCCCGACCGCGCGCACCTCCTCGCGATCGCGACCGCGCCCGGCGTCGCCAAGGTCGCGCCCGACACCGCGTTCAACTACTCGAACGTCGGCTACTCGCTGCTCGGCCTCGTCGTCGAGTCGGCGTCCGGCCTCTCCTTCGCCGACTATCTCGCCGAGCGGATCGCCGCGCCGCTGGGCCTCCGCGACACCACTGCCGAGTACGTCCCCGCGCGCGCTGACGAGTACGCGGCTGCCGCGACCTCGCTCCGCACCTCGCGCGAGCGCACCGTGATCCCGCATGTCGACACGCGCGCGATGGCCGCCGCCACGGGCGTCACGAGCACCGCGTCCGAGCTCGTCGCCTTCTTCTCCGCGCTCGTGCTGCCGGACGACGAGCGGCTCATCTCGGCCGCGTCCAAGCGCATCCAGCAGCGGCCGCGCTACACGACCAGCGCGGACCCGGCCGGCACCCGCCGCTACGGCTACGGCCTCATCATCGAGCGCGTCGGATCCGGGGCGCACGAGGCCACGGTCGTCAGCCACTCGGGCGGGTACCCGGGCCACATCACGCGCACGGCGGTGGATCCGGCGAGCGGCTGGGCGGTCACCGTCCTCACCAACGCGATCGACGGCCCGGCGGCCGCGCTCAGCACGGGCATCCTCGAGCTCCTGCTCGCCGACTCGGCGGCCACCGACGCGGAGCGGGCCGCGGTCGACGCGCCCTTCACGGGCCGCTTCGCCAACGTGTGGGGACTGCAGGACTTCCAGGTCGTCGGCGACCGCTTCCTCCGCATCGACCCGACCGCGGAGCACCCGCTCGACTCCGTCGACGTGCTGGCGCGCACGGGCGACTCCTCGGCGCGCATCGTCGAGGGCGACGGGTTCGGATCCGTCGGCGAGGAGGTCACGGCCGAGCGCGCCGCCGACGGCAGCGTCGACCGGATCCGCGCGGGCGGCGGCATGACGCTCGAGGCCTGGACCCGGGTGATGGTGCCGCGGTCGCGCGGCTGAGGCGCCGGCTGCTCGTCTCAGCGGCGGCCTGCGCGTCCCGCTGCCGCAGGGGGCTGATCACGTCGGCGGCTGATTCGCTCTCGTCCTGTTCCGCGTCCATCGCCGGATCAGCGCGGCGCTGGTGCACACGGCCGCGATCACACTCAGGGTCAGCGCATCCACATGACCGCCCAGGAGCATGAAGACGACCGTGGAGATGAGGAAGGCGAACGCGGTAGCGATGGCGGCTCTCAGGTTCCTAGCCATTCGTCGGACCCAGCCAGCCGAGCGCCAGGCTGACACCGACGGAAGTCACGACTGAGCAGGTGAGACTGTTACTCGCGCACCAGTCTTGGGCGGCTTGATACCCCCGCTCTATGGCAGCCCATGCGTCTTGCCCTGGCCCCTTGAGGTACAAGAGGACAGTGGGTTGATCGCCACGGACGTCGTAGACCGTGTAATCGCTATGGCAGTCACTTGGATTTCTGTCCTTGAAGTTCTCTTGACCGCAGATTGCCGTGATGTACCAGGGCGTCGTACCACCTCCTCCTTCTCCCCCCGCGGGCGGAGGGGCATCGAGATGAGCGACTTCATGCGCCTGCGCGGCGGTAGCGGTGGTCATCGGAGCGATGGACAGGAGAATCGCGGCAGCGATGGAGCAGGTGCGTCGCGTCGGAGCGTGCATGGTGCTTCCCTTCTCGCGGGGGCTCGGATGCTTCATCCGAGCAGAGTCCTGGACAGAAGGCAACGTGTGGATGACTCCAGCGTCAATGGGTGCCGAGTGGTGAAGCTTCTTCTTTTGTCGTCGTCTGCAAGCAGGTCCTGGGCATGACTCGCGCTGTGGAATCGGGGCGCCGTGATGCGGGCATGAGGCGTCGAGCCGGTCCCATCGGGTCCATACCGCAGCGGCAGGACAGAGCTTGGCGAAGGCGCCGGTCAGGTGGCGAGGCGCGGCAGGCGGCGCCTGCCGCGCGCGGCCTGCGGGGATGACGATCTCGCCCGCGACAGCCAGGCCGCCGAGATGGCGAGGTTCTGGGCGCTGACGCAAGGGCCGCCGGGAACGATTTCTCCGCCTCGCCGGACGTCCATGCGGGGTTCACCCGGCGGAGGCCGTGCGGCCACGGCCCCTCCCTAGGGTGCGGGAGGCCGATCGGCCGACGACTCCACGGAAGGCACCATCATCACCGCCATCACGACCGTCCGCCCGCGCGCCCGCGTCGCCGCGCTCCTCTCCGCCGCCGCGATCCTGGCGGTCGTGCTCGCGGGCCCGGGCGCGTCCTCGGCCCAGGCGGCGACCTCGCCCGCGCCCTTCGGCCAGGCCACGATCGACCACGTCTACGCGTCCGACGCGACCTACGACTTCGTCCCCATGCTCGACGCGTTCCCGGCGCTGAAGAGCGGCCGGCCGGACATCATGCAGCTCAACGACGACATGACCGTGCAGATCAACCAGAGCGCTCCGAAGGCGCAGTCGGACCGCGCGATCATCGACCAGTACGCCGACATGTCCGTGTCGATGTCCGACGGCCTGGGTGCCCGCCTCGGCGCGATCTACAAGGCCGCGCGCGACGCCGGGCAGCTGCCGAAGACGGCGGCGCTGCTCAACAAGGAGAACGGCCTCGTGGGCCGCGGCGGGTCGACGGGCCCGGCCAAGAACCACTACGCGAACCCGCGCCCCTACGTCCGCTTCCCCGAGCGCCTCCAATACCGCGACAAGCCCGGCGGCAACGCGTGGGCCGGGCAGGACGGCTCCTACCCGAGCGGCCACACGTCGCAGGCGTTCTGGCAGGGCGTCTCGCTCGCGACGATGCTGCCGGAGCTCGCCCCGCAGATCCTCGCCCGCGCGTCCGACGCCGGGAACAACCGCATCGTCATGGGCGCGCACTACCCGCTCGACGTGATGGCCGGTCACATGATGGGCCAGAAGATCGTCCAGCGCCGCTGGGCCGACCCCGAGTTCCGCGACCTCTACGCCCAGGCCACGACGGAGCTGCGGCAGGTGCTCGAGGACGGATGCGGCGCGACGCTCGCGGTCTGCATCGCCGCGGACACCCCCTACCTGCCGACCGACCAGGCGCTCGCGGTCTACCGCCAGCGGCTCACCTACGGCTTCCCGCTCGTGGGCCAGGCCGGGCAGCCGATGACCGTGCCGGACGGCGCCGAGTCGCTCCTCCGCACCAGCCACCCCGACCTCACCGACGCGCAGCGCCGCCAGGTGCTGGCCCTCACCGCGATCGACTCGGGCGAGCCGCTCGACCTCGGCACGGCCGGGAGCTGGGAGCGCATCGACCTCGCGGCCGCGATGACCGCGAAGATCACCGTCGCGGCCGACGGCACGGTGTCCCTCGCGGGCGCCGCGACCGTGGATCCCTCGCCCGGCCCGGCCGCCTCGTCCACCCCCGCGGATCCCGGCGCGACGACACGTGGATCCGCCGCCGCGGCGCACCCCGCGACCCGCGGCACCGCGCACGCCGCGACGCTCGCCCGCACCGGATCGGACCTCGCCCCCGGCGCCGTCACCGCGGCCATCGGCCTGCTGGTCGCCGGCGGGGGACTGGTGCTCGTGCGTCGGCGCCGCCGCGCGCGGGGCTGACCCGACCGGATCCGGACGCGCGGAGGGGCGGGTGGCCGATGCCATTCGCCTCTCGTCATCATCCCGCGTGATCCGCGGGGGCGCTCCTACGCCGCGTCGACCAGCTTCCGCGACGCTCGCCGTCTGCATCGCGAAGGACAAGCCGTACCTGTCCACGAAGCAGGCGCTCAAGGTCTACGAGCAGCGCATGAGCTACGACTTCCCGCGCGTCGGCGACAAGGGCCAGCCGATGACGGTGCCCACCGGCGCCGAGTCGCTCCTCATCACCAGCCACCCCGACCTCACGCCCGAGCAGCGCCGCCAGGTGCTCGCGCTCACCGCGATCGACTCGGGCGAGCCGCTCGACGAGGGCACCGAGGGCAGCTGGCAGCGCATCGACCTCCCGGCCGCGATGGCCGCGCAGGTGGTCGTGACCGCCGACGGCACGGTGTCGCTGGTGAAGCACGGGAAGCGCTGACCGGAGCCGGTTCCGCACGGGTGAGGGGCGGGTGGCCGATGGCCACCCGCCCCTCTCGTCGTCCCGCGAGATCCGCGGCGCCGCGCGCTACTCCGCGTCGACCAGGTTCCGCCGCGCGTCCGGCACGCAGTGCGTCAGCACCAGGCCCGTGACGTCGCGCGGACCGTTGTGCCCCAGGTTCGCGAGGCGGGCCAGCTCGTCCTCCGACAGCGTCTGCGACTGCAGCGGCGGCAGGTCCTTGACCTCGTCGAGCGTGATCCCGAGGCCGTCGCCCACGCGCTGGCCCAGCTCGTCCTCCACCAGGTACAGGTGCCAGACCATGCGCTCCTGCACGCCGCGCGAGCCCTGCCCGATGAGCTCCACGAAGTTGGCCACCAGGTCGTCGCGCTCCCACTGCTCCATCAGATAGGTACCGCTGGCCGGCCTGCGTGTAGTCGTCGGTGCGGGGGATCCGCTTCCGCGTGAGGCGTCCCGTGATCTCCGGCCCCTGCTCGTCAATCGTCGCGTACCGCCCCTCGCGGAGGCCGCCGTCGATGGAGGGCTCGTAGTTCACGTGCGGGTTCTGGCCGCCGTGATCCTGGTGGAACGTCATCTGCCCGTCGCGCTGGTTCGTCGCCACCTTCGCGTGCTGCGGCGCGTTCACCGGCAGCTGCAGGTAGTTCGGACCAACGCGGTACCGCTGCGCGTCCGAGTAGGAGAACGTGCGGCCCACGAGCATCTTGTCGTCGGAGAAGTCGAGGCCGTCCACGAGCACGCCGGTGCCGAAGGAGAGCTGCTCGTTCTCGGCGAAGTGGTTCGTCACGTTCCGGTCGAGCACCATCTTGCCGACGGTCTTCGGCGGGAAGTCGTTCTCGGGCCAGAGCTTGGTGTCGTCGAGCGGGTCGAAGTCGAGCTCCGGGTGGTCGTGATCGTCCATCAGCTGCACGCGCAGCTCCCACTCGGGGAAGTCGCCGCGCTCGATGGCGTCGAAGAGGTCCTTCGAGGCGTGGCCGGTGGAGAAGCGGATCGCGACGTCGGTGCGCTTGCCGGCCTCCTGGAAGAGCCTCGCTCGCGTGTAGCGGGAGACGGGCTCGTCGCCCCACGTGTGCCGGTGGCCTCGAAGTAGCCGAACGCGACGGCGCCGCGCGCGTGCACGACGCGCTCCGGGATCCGCTCGCGGTCGAAGTGGCTGATCTTCTCGAGGAACTGGTAGTTCTCCAGCGTCGCGGGGCCGCGGTCGCCCACGGTGCGGGTGTTCTGGTTGTCGTGGACGGGGTGGCCCTGGCGGTTCGTGAGGACCTCGCGGTCGTCGCCCTGCTCGGGGCCCTGGGAGGAGACGTCGGTCATGGTCGTTCCTTTCGTCGTCGTCCCTCTCACCCTGCCGAGGGGTGCGCGACACGCCCAGGGGCACGGCGACGACTCGGAGGATCAGCCGGGTCGTGCGATGGATCCGCGCCGGCGTCGCACGAGGCCGGCGGCGACCACGATCCCGCCGACGAGTGCGAGGGTCGCGGCGATGGCGAGGTTCTCCGCGAGGGAGTTGACCCCGATGCCGGCCGTGCGGACGGCGCCGAGCGCCTCGGGAGCGGGATCGGGGGAGGCGGGGTCGTCGGTCGCGGGGGCCTCCGCTGCCGCCGGTGCGGGATCCACATCCGCCACCAGCTCCGGCGTCGTCCCCGGCGCGACCCGGTGCCCGGTCGCCTGCTCGTACGCGTAGGCCATCGCCAGCAGGTCGCCGTCGCGGCTGCGGGGTGCGGCGAGCTCGAGGCCGACGGGAGCGCCCGCCGACGTGAAGCCGGCGGGCACGGAGATCGTGGGGATGCCCGTGTTGGCGCCGATGTCGCAGAAGGTGGTGCCCGCCCAGGTCGCCGTGGCGCTGGTCGCGCTCGTCGGCATGGCGAGCGCGTTGACGCCGTGCTCGACGAAGAACGCGTCCATCGCGGCCTTGCCCGCGTCCTGCTCCGCGATCGCTGTCTCGTAGTCGGGGTTCGGGACGTCGCGCTGGCCGAGGAAGTGGGCGATGTCTCCGTCGGTGAGCGCGCTCGGCCGGTCGGCCATCACGTCGGCGAACGACAGGACGTCGGCCGGATCCGAATGGGCCGCGACGCGCGCCGGCCAGGTCGCGGGCGTCTCGCGCAGGAAGCGGTCGATGGACGGGCGCATGTCCATCCAGCCGCCGCTCTGCAGCGTCCCCTCCACGAACTCGCGCGTGAGCGGCACGTCCACCACCTCGGCGCCCTGAGCCTCGAGGTCGCGCACGGCCTGCTCGATCGGCGCGGTCGTCTCGGCGAGGCCCGGCTTCTCGGGATCCTCCTCGAACGCCCAGCGCACCACGCCGATCCGCTTGCCCGCCAGCGCGTCCGTCCGGAGGCCCGCGACGTAGGCGTCGGTGGGCTGCGGGGCGGCGATCGCGGTGAGCGGATCCGCGGGGTCCGGCCCCGCGAGCACCTCCATGAGGAGCGCGGCGTCGGCGACCGTGGTGGTGAGGGGGCCCACGACGTCCTGCCGCGGCGAGAGCGGCATGACGCCGGCCGTGCTCGTGAGGCCCATCGTCGGCCGGAAGCCCACGAGGCTCTGGTGTGCGGCCGGCCCGAGGACGGATCCGCACGAGTCGGTGCCGAGGCCCGCCGGCGCGTAGGACGCCGCGCCCGTCCCGCCGCTGGATCCGCTCGCGCTCCACGACAGGTCGTACGGGTTCGCGGTGCGCCCGCGCGCGGAGCCCAGCGTGTACGTGCCGTGCCACGCGAACTCCGACATGTTCGTCTTCGCGAGGATGATCGCCCCGGCCGCCCGGAGCCGGGCCACGACGGTCGCGTCGTCGGCCGTGCGGTAGTCGCGGAGCACGGCGCTGCCTGCCGTGGTGGGCATGTCGGCGGTCGCGAGGTTGTCCTTCACCACCACGGGCACGCCGTGCAGCGGACCGCGGACGGTGCCATCGGCGCGCTCCGCGTCGAGCTCGGCGGCCGTCTCGAGCGCCCGCTCGTTCGTCGTGATGACGGCCTTGAGGCCCTTCCGGTCGCCGCGCGGATCGTCGTACTCCGCGATGCGCGCGAGGTAGGCGCGGGTCAGCTCGACCGACGTGGTGCCGCCCGACGCGAGGAGCGCGGCGGCGTCCGCGAGCGTCAGGCCGACGACGGGAGGGGCGGTCACCGAGGCGTCCGGCGCGCTGGCAGATGCGGGGTCTGCGGCGCCGAGGCCGACGCCGCCCAGCGTGAGCGCCCCCGCGAGCGCCCCGGTCGCGAGGCGGCGGGCGCCCGGGGCGGCCGTGCCGCGGATCCGCGTGCGGGGGCGTCGACGAGCGGGCATGCGGATCCGTCCAGCCGGGGGAGAGGGGTCTCCCCAGTCTGTGAAACGGGTGTTGCGGCGGCGTTTCGGGCCCGGGACGATCCGGGGTCGCCGCCGGTCGGTCGGCGCGCGGGCGGGGTGCCCACCGGCCGGATCAGCGCTGCTTGGGGAACACGATCCACAGGATCAGGTAGAGCAGCACCTGCGGACCGGGCAGCACGATGGAGATGACGAAGATCAGCCGCACGAGGAACGCGCTGATGCCGAATCGGTTCGCGAGGGCGGCGCAGACGCCGGCGATGATCTTCCCGCGACGGGGACGCATGAGGGTGGCCATGCACCGAGCATGGCAGGCGCGGATCCGGTGCCGCCGGGTGGCCGTCCCGACCGGCGCGCGAACGGCTCCCCGTGAGTTCTCGCCCCTGACGCTTTGCGTGCAAACCGATGGTGCGATACTCGAACGGTCGAGCCGGGCTCGGCGTCTCCCCGCGACGCGGCGGGCCCGGGCATCCCGTGCCCGAGGAGCCGCCGACGACCCGACCAAGTGGGGAGGACGGGATGGAGCAGCACCGTTCGGCCCTGCCCGTGCGCGTCGTCGCCGCCTTCCACGCCGCCCCGAGCCGCGCCGCCGGCGTCGAGCTGCTGCTCGCCGCGCTCCTCGACGCGTCGTCCGCGACGGGCGCGGCCGTGGTCCTGCCGCGCGCGTCCGAGATCGCGACCGCGGGGGAGTCCGGCACCGTGCTCGGCGCGCTCCTCGCGGCGGGCCCGGCACCCGACGGATCGGGGGTCCTGCTCGTCGCGATGGAGGACGGCGCCGACGCGAGCCCGGGTTCCGGCGGCGCCGTCGCGCTGCACCGCGCGACCGGCACGCTCGACGCGGCCGATCGCGCCGTGGCCGAGGAGGTCGCCGTGCACGCCCGCATCGCGCTCGCCGCGTGGGACGCCGCGGAGGACCTCGCCCTCGGCCTCGCGTCGCGGTCCGTCATCGGGCAGGCCCAGGGGATCCTGATGGAGCGCTTCTCGCTCGACGCCGACCGCGCGTTCCAGGTGCTCCGCCGCTACTCGCAGGACGGCAACGTGAAGCTGGTCGAGGTCGCGCGCCGTGTCGTGCAGACGGGCGCGCTGCCCGGCGCCTGAGCAGATCCGGTGACGCGAAGGCCCCGGCCTCATGCCGTGCGGCGGCCGTCCTCGCGCACGCGGATCGGCGACACGGCGGCCAGCGGCGCCACCTCCGGCAGGGCCTCGGCCTCTCCGCGCGTCAGCTCGGCGCGCAGGGCCCCGAGGATGCGCGCCAGCAGCCGCGAGACCTGCATCTGCGTCACGCCGAGCTCGGCCGCGATCTCCGACTGGCTGCACTCGTCGACGAAGCGCAGGTGCAGGATCCGCCGGTCGCGATCGCTGAGCACCCCGCGCGCCGCGTCCAGCAGCACGGTGCGCTCGGCGCGCGCGTAGCCGGGGTCGTCGGTGCCGATCGTGTCCGCGAGCGAGGTGCCCTCGTCCTCGTGCACCGTGAAGTCGAGGGACGCGGGCCGGAGGCTGGAGTGCGCCGCGAGCGCCTCGGCGACCTCCTC
Source organism: Clavibacter michiganensis subsp. insidiosus (assembly GCF_002240565.1). Taxonomy (GTDB): domain Bacteria; phylum Actinomycetota; class Actinomycetes; order Actinomycetales; family Microbacteriaceae; genus Clavibacter; species Clavibacter insidiosus. The sequence goes on from NZ_MZMO01000001.1 coordinate 563,967, forward strand.
GCGCGCGTGCCCGGTGTGCGCGGCGAGCTCGGCGTCGGTGGGCGTGCGGCCGAGGCGCTGCGTGAGCGCGGGCACGACCGCGAGCAGCGCGTGCCGCAGCTCCTGGACCTGCCGCGGCGGGCGGATCACCCACCCGTTGTCGCGCAGGTGGCGCTTGATCTCGCCGGAGATGGTGGGGATCGCGAACGACACGAAGGGCGCGCCGAACCCCGGGTCGTAGCGGCGCGCGGCCTTCACGAGGCCGAGGTAGCCGACCTGGCGCAGGTCGCTCCAGTCGTGGGCGCGGCCCGAGTGCTGGCGGGCGAGCTGGTCGGCGAGCTCGAGGTGGTCGAGCACGATCTGGTCGTGCAGGCGGCGGCGCTCGGCGTCGCCGGCGGCATCCTCGGCCGCGGCGGCGGCGCGCACGAACCGGTCGTGGGTCACGCGGCGCTTCTCGTCGCGCGCCGCCGTGAGGTCGTGCGCGAGCGGCGTCGGGCGGGGGAGCGGGGTCGTCCGCGGGAGGGCCGACGCGGATCCGCGGGGGGAGGATCCGCGCGAGGCGGGCGGGGCGGCGGCGAGGGCGCGCGTGCGCAGCGTTCCGGTCACTCAGGACCTTCCGGACTCGTGTCGGATGCGGCACGCTGCTTGACCGCTCCTCCAGAGAAGCACTGCTTCTCATACCTGCCTAGGTCCTCCGATCACTTCTCCTCGGCGCTTCTCCCGCTTCTCCGCGGGCCGGGCGTGTCGACCGTCCGCGGATCCGCACCAGCACGGAGCAGCGCCCCACGACGGGGGCGCGGCCCGCCCGCCGGTAGGCTCGATCCCCGTTCCCCGAGCCGCCACCACCGAACGGACGCCCCATGAGCCTGTTCCGCACGAAGAGCATCGAGTCGTCGCTTGCCGACGCCGCGGGAGGCGAGCGCAGCCTCACCCGCTCCCTCGGCACGTGGGACCTCATGCTCATGGGCGTCGCCGTCGCGGTCGGCGCCGGCATCTTCTCCGTCGGCGCGAAGGCCGCCGGGAACTACGCGGGCCCGTCGGTGACGCTCGCGTTCGTGCTCGCCGCCGTCACGTGCGGCCTCGCGATCATGTGCTACGCCGAGTTCGCGTCCGCGGTGCCCGTCGCGGGCAGCGCGTACACGTTCACCTACGCGACCATGGGCGAGCTGCTCGCGTGGATCATCGGCTGGGACCTCATCCTCGAGATGCTCACGGCGGCCGCGGTCATCGCGAAGTACTGGGGCATCTACCTGGAGTCCGCGCTGAAGCTCGCCGGGCTCGACATCCCTTCCACCATCACGGTCGCCGGCCTCGGCATCAGCTGGGGCGCCGTGCTCATCACCGCGATCTTCACGGTGCTGCTGGTGCTCGGCACCAAGCTCTCCAGCCGCGTCTCGAGCGTCTTCACCGTCCTCAAGGTCGCGGTCGTCCTGTTCGTGATCGTCGTGGGCGCCTTCTACGTCAGGCCTGAGAACTACTCGCCGTTCATCCCGCCGCAGCGGCCGACCGAGGGCGGATCCGCCGACGTCTGGACCCAGTCCCTCTTCTCCTGGGCGAGCGGCCAGGAGCCCACGCAGTACGGCCTCTACGGCCTGCTCGCGGGCGCCTCGCTCGTGTTCTTCGCGTTCATCGGCTTCGACGTCGTCGCCACGAGCGCCGAGGAGGTGAAGGACCCGCAGCGCACCCTGCCGCGCGGCATCTTCGCGGGCCTCGCGGTCGTCACGGTGCTCTACGTGCTCGTGACCCTCGTGCTCACCGGAATGGTGCCGTACACGGTGCTCGCGGATGCGAAGGAGCCGTCGCTCACGACCGCGTTCACCGCGGTCGGCGCCGGATGGGCGGCGCAGGTCATCTCCATCGGCACGCTGCTCGGCCTCACCACCGTGCTCATGGTGCTGCTGCTCGGCCTCGCCCGCGTCGTCTTCGCCATGAGCCGGGACGGCCTGCTGCCGCGCGGCCTCAGCCGCACCTCGGCGAAGCGCCGCACGCCCGTGCGGGTGCAGATCATCGCGGGCGTGGTCGTCGCGGCCCTCGCCGGGTTCACCGACGTGGGCGTGCTCGAGGAGATGATCAACATCGGCACGCTCTCCGCGTTCGTGCTCGTGAGCATCGGCGTGATCGTGCTGCGCAAGAAGCGCCCCGACATCCGCGCGTCGTTCCGCGTGCCGCTCATGCCGTGGCTGCCGATCCTCTCGGCCGTGCTGTGCGTGTGGCTGATGCTCAACCTCACGACGCTCACGTGGGTGCGCTTCCTCGTCTGGCTCGCGCTCGGCTTCGCCGTCTACTTCCTCTACGGACGCCGCCACTCGCTGGTCGGCAAGGAGGAGGCGCGGATCGCGGCGGGCGGGGAGCCGGCGCCCGAGCTGCCGTCGGCGTCGACGCCGCGGGACTGATCCTCGCGCGTCAGGTCTGGCAGCGCGGGCACCAGTAGGTGACCCGGTCCTGCGCGCCCATGCCGGGACGCACCGGGTCGCCGAGCTGGCCCTGCTGGATCCGCGTGCCGCACCGCAGGCACGGCTTGCCCTTGCGTCCGTAGACCCAGTCGGTGCGGCCGCGGCGGAGGTCGCCCGTGGTGGTGCGCTCGATGCGGTCGCGGTTGGCGCGCATGGTGCGGCGCGCGAGCGCGACCATCGCGGGCAGGTCCGGCACCTCGCGCACCGGCCGCGTGGGGAGCACGCCGCGCAGGAAGCAGAGCTCGGCCCGGTAGACGTTGCCGATGCCGGCGGCGTTCCGCTGGTCGAGCAGCGCCAGCCCGATGGCCCGTTCCGGCAGCGCGGAGATGCGGCGCACGATCTCCTCGGCTGCCGCGTCGCCCCAGTCCGGCCCGAGGATGTCCGGCCCCAGGTGCCCGACGACCGTGTGCTCCTGGTCGCGCGGGATCACCTCGAGCACCCCCAGCGAGAACCCCACCGTGATGCGCTCCGCCGTCTCGAGCACGACGCGCGCCTCGAACGACGGCCGCCGCCACGCGGTGCCGTGCTGGTAGATGTGCCAGGAGCCCTCCATCTTGAGGTGGCTGTGGATCGTGAGGTCGCCGACCCGGTGCAGGATGTGCTTCCCGACGCTCACCACCTCGTCCACCTCCTGGCCCGCGAGGTCGAGCGTCGCGAACTTGGGCACGCGGAAGTCGCTGCGCGTGAGCACCTGCCCGCCGATCGCCTCGTGCAGGTGCGCGGCGGTGCGGTACACGGTGTCGCCCTCAGGCACGCGCGGATCCCGTCATCGAGCGCGCGCTCACGACCGCATCCGCAGCCCGCGCGGCGTCGCCGAGAAGCCGTGCTCCTGGAGCGCCGTGCCGAGCGGGGTGCCCAGGATGAACCCGCCGTTCACCTTCTCGATCGCGAGCTTCGCGACCCCGCCGCGCCGCACGATCCCGCCGAGCGACTCGGCCGCCGCGCGGATCACCGCCTCGTCGTCGTCGAAGAGCAGCACGGTCTTGCCGCCGCGCTCCACGTAGAGCACGAGCTCGCCGTCGACCAGCACCACGAGCGCGCCCGCCTTGCGGCCCGCGCGGTGCCCGGTGGGGCGCTCGCCGCGCGCGTCGACGCTGCCGGACTCCGCGACGGTGGGCGACGCGTCGGCGGATCCCGCGTCGCCGGCCGCCTCCGTGCCGGCGCCCGTGCCCGCGCCGCCGTCCCCGTCGGGCGACGACCCGTCGAGCCGCGGCCAGGGCAGCGCCGCGCCGTACGCGTTCGCCGGATCCGTGGCCGCGAGCGTCAGCGCGTTCAGCGGCCGCTCGCCCGCGTCCGGATCCCGCGTGAACCCGCGCAGCCGATCCACCGTGCCGCCCGTGGAGAACTGCGCGGCGCCCAGCGTCTCGATGAAGTACCCGCGGCGCGCGCGTCCGGTGTCCTCGAAGCCCGCGAGCACCTTGTACGTGAGCGCGAACCCGCCGGGCACGCGCTCGGTCATGACGGATCCGCGCGTGACCACGCCGTACCGCTCCAGCAGCAGCTCGGCCGTGCCCGCGGCGCGCACGGTGGCGTCGGTCTCGGCGAGCGGCACGATCGACCAGCGCCCGGCCGCCGTCGAGGGCCCGGTGCGCGTGGGCATGTCGGGCCGCGGCATCCGCCCGCCCCGGTACATGCGCCCGCGCGGCGCCCGCTGCGGCGTCTTGTGCGCGGTGGATCCGCCGGCGAGCAGCGCCCGCAGCGGCGAGAGCGTGTCGTTCGTGACGAGGCCCGCCCACACGAGGTCCCACAGCGCGGTGACGAGCGCCTTGTCGTCCGTGGATCCGACGGCGTCGCTCAGCTGCCGGAAGAAGTAGCCGCCGCCCGTGCCGAGCGTGGTGAGGATCTCGCGCTGCAGCTCGTCGGTGTCGTGCGCGTCGGGCTCGGGCAGCGTGAGCGCGACCTGGTCGGCGAGGTGCAGGCTGACCCAGCCGTCGGCGCCCGCGAGCGTGCCGGCGCCCGACCAGATGACCTCGCCCGTCGACGTGAGCTCGTCGAGGAAGGCCGGCGTGTAGTCGCGCACGCGCGCCGGCAGCACGAGCGTCTCCCACGCGGAGGCGGGCACGGGCGCGCCCGCGAGCTGCTCGATGACCTGCAGCACGCCGTCGACCCCGCGGAGCCCGCGCTCGCGATCCGCGCCGGCCACGTGCTGCCACGCCGGCAGGAAGCGCGCGAACGCGGCCCGCTCGACCGGCTCGACCTCGCTGCGGAGCGCCGCGAGCGAGCGGCTGCGCAGGCGCCGCAGCACCTCGACGTCGCACCACTCGCTGCCGGACGCGCCCGGCCGGAACTCGCCCTCGACGACGCGCCGCTGGGCGCCGAGCCGGGCGAGCGTGTCGGCGATGACCGCGGATCCGAGGCCGATGCCCGAGGCCGCGTCCGCGATGGTGAACGGCCCATGCGTGCGGGCGTACCGGCCGACGAGGTCGCCCAGCGGATCGGCGACCGGCTCGACGAACGCGAGCGGCGTGCCGATGGGCAGCGGCACCCCGAGGGCGTCGCGCAGCCGGCTCGCGTCCTCGATGGCGGCCACGCGCGGCCTGCCGCCGAACGAGACGCGGAGCGCGCGCTTGCCCGCGACGAGCGCGTCGAGGTGGTCGGCGGCGGAGCCCGCCTCCTCGGGCTCGAGCCGCGCCGCGACCTCGTCGGCGTCGAGCGGGCCGAGGATCCGCAGCAGATCCGCCACGCCCTCCAGCCCCTTCGCGCGGCGGTCGGGCGTGAGCCGCTGCAGCTCCAGCTCCGTGCGCGCGATGACGGCCGGATCCAGCAGCTCGCGCAGCTCCGCCCGCCCCAGCAGCTCGGACAACAGGCCCGCGTCGAGCGAGAGCGCGGCGGCCCGGCGCTCGGCGAGCGGGCTGTCGCCCTCGTACATGAACGCGCCGACGTAGCTGAACAGGAGGCTGCGCGCGAAGGGCGACGCGTCTTCCGTGGTGGTCTCGACGATCGTGATCCGCCGCGCCTCGATGTCCTTCGCGAGCGACGTGAGCGCGGGCAGGTCGTAGACGTCCTGCAGCACCTCGCGCACCGTCTCGAGCACGATCGGGAAGGCGGGGAACTTCCGCGCCACGTCGAGCAGCTGCGACGCGCGCTGGCGCTGCTGCCACAGCGGCGAGCGGCGGCCGGGGTTGTAGCGCGGCAGCAGGAGCGCGCGGGCGGCGCACTCGCGGAACCGCGACGCGAACAGGGCGGAACCGCCCACCTCGCGCGTGACGATCGCGTCGAGCTCGTCGGGCTCGAACACGAAGAGGTCGGCCCCCGGCGGCTCGCCGTCCGTCTCGGGGATGCGCACCACGATGCCGTCGTCGTTGGCCATGGTCGCGCCGTCGATGCCGTACAGCTCGGTGACCCGCGCCCCGACCGCGAGCGCCCACGGCGCGTGCACCTGCATCCCGTACGGGGAGTGCAGCACCACGCGCCAGTCGCCGAGCTCGTCGCGGAACCGCTCGACCACGAGGGTGCGGTCGTTCGGCACGTGGCCGGTGGCCTTCCTCTGGTCGTCGAGGAACGCGAGGAGGTTGTTCACGGCGCGGTCGTCGAGGCCCACGCGGCCGGCCCTCGCGCGGGCGTCGTCCGCGGCGGATCCGGACAGCTCCCGCACGAACGCCCCGATGGCGCGCCCCAGCTCGAGCGGCCGGCCGAGCCCGTCGCCCTTCCAGAACGGCAGCTTCCCCGGCTCGCCGAACGCGGGCGTCACGAGCACGCGGTCGTGCGTGATCTCCTGGATCCGCCAGCTCGTGGCCCCCAGCGCGAACACGTCGCCGACGCGCGACTCGTAGACCATCTCCTCGTCGAGCTCGCCCACGCGCGACGCCTTCTCGCCGACCATGAACACGCCGAACAGGCCGCGGTCGGGGATGGTGCCGCCGGAGGTGACCGCGAGCCGCTGCGCGCCCGGACGCCCCTCGATGGTGCCCTCGTCGCGATCCCACACGATGCGGGGCCGCAGCTCGGTGAACTCGTCGGACGGGTACCGGCCGCTCAGGAGGTCGAGCGTGGCCTCGTACGCGGAGCGCGGCAGGGTCGCGAACGGCGCGCTCCGCCGCACGATGTCGAACCATTCCTCGACGCCGAGCGGCTCGAGCGCCACGGCCGCGACGGTCTGCTGCGCGAGCACGTCGAGCGGGTTCGCGGGCACGCGCAGCGACTCGATCTGCCCGCTCGCCATGCGCTCGGCGGCGACGGCCGAGTGGATGAGGTCGGCCCGGTGCTTGGGGAAGATGACGCCGCGCGAGACCTCGCCCACCTGGTGCCCGGCGCGGCCGACGCGCTGCAGCCCGCTCGCGACCGACGGCGGCGCCTCGACCTGCACGACGAGGTCGACGTCGCCCATGTCGATGCCGAGCTCGAGGCTCGAGGTGGCGACCACGCAGCGCAGGCGCCCTGACTTCAGGTCGTCCTCGATGAGGGCGCGCTGCTCCTTCGAGACGGATCCGTGGTGCGCCTTGGCGAGCACGGGATCCGCCCCCTCGGTGCTCCCGGCCTGCGCCATGACCTCCGCGGGCGGTCGGGCGGGCGCGCGGCGCGTGGCGGAGAAGGCGGTGGCGTCGACGGGCCGCGACGACCCGGATCCGGCCGCGGCGCCCGCGAGCACGGGAACGGCGTCGGCCTCCGCGCCGGCCGTCGCCGACCCGCCCGCGATCGCCCGCCCCTCGGCGTCGATCCGCCCGCCCTCGATGCGTCCCGTGTAGATCTCGTTGAGCCGCGCCGTGAGCCGCTCCGCCAGCCGCCTGCTGTTCGTGAAGACGATGGACGACGTGTGCTGGAGCACGAGGTCGACGATGCCCTCCTCCACGTGCGGCCAGATGGATCCCTGCTGCGGAGCGTCGCCCTGCGCCGCCGACCCCTCGAGCGGCGCCGTGGTGCCGAGCTCGGTCATGTCGTCGACCGGCACGATGACCCGCAGGTCGAACTCCTTGGTGTTCTTCGGCGACACGATCGAGACGGGCGAGCGCCCGCCGAGGAACCGCGCCACCTCCTCGGGAGGTCGCACGGTGGCGGACAGCCCGATGCGCTGGGCCGGCTTCTCGAGCAGCGCGTCGAGCCGCTCGAGCGAGAGCGCGAGGTGGCTGCCGCGCTTGGTTGCCGCGACCGCGTGCACCTCGTCGACGATGATCGTCTCGACCCCCGCGAGCGTCTCGCGCGCGGCGGACGTGAGCATGAGGAACAGCGACTCGGGCGTGGTGATGAGGATGTCCGGCGGCGTCTTCGCGAGCGAGCGCCGGTCGGCCGCCGGGGTGTCGCCGGAGCGCACGCCCACCGTGACCTCGGGCGGCTCGGCCCCCAGCCGCTTCGCCGTCTGCACGATGCCCACGAGCGGCGACCGGAGGTTGCGCTCCACGTCGACCGCGAGCGCCTTGAGCGGCGAGACGTAGAGGACGCGCGTGCGCCGCATCGGATCCTCCGGCGCGGGCCGCGAGGCGAGCCGGTCGATCGACCACAAGAACGCCGCGAGCGTCTTGCCGGATCCGGTGGGCGCCACGACGAGCGCGTGCGACCCCCTCTGCACGGCCTCCCACGCGCCGGTCTGCGCCGCGGTGGGGCCGGGGAACGCGCCCTGGAACCACTCCCGGGTGGCCGGGGAGAAGCGCGCGAGGACGGGATCCATCTGCTCATCCTCCTCCGGACCCCCGACGATCGGCCGGGCCCGGCGCTCGCCGGACGATCTCGCCGCTGGCCCGGGCGGGCGTCAGCCCGCGTGCTCCCGGATGAACGTCGACACGTCGCGCAGCTCGGCGGCGGAGACGGAGTGCGGCAGGTCCTCGTAGATCCGCTCGGTGAGGGCCGTGTGGTCGCCGATCCACGCGGCCGTGCGCGCGACGGCGGCATCCGGGATCACCTGGTCGGCCGTGCCGCGGCCCCAGAACACCGGCGTCGGGGAGGCCTGGAGCGCCGGATCGCCCGCGTGCTCGCCGCGCACCGAGAACCCGCTGAGCTGCACCGCGTACGAGAACCGTCCGGGCGCGAGCCGCAGCAGCTGGAGCGCGGTCGCGCCGCCCTGGCTGAACCCGAGGAGCCCCACCGAGCGCGGCCGCACGGGCAGCGCGTCGAGCCAGTCGAGCACGCCCTGCGCGGCGGCGTCGGCGGCGTCGGGATCCGGGTCGCCGGTGGATCCGGGCACGATCGGGAACCACGCGAATCCGCCCTGCAGCGCGATCGGCGCCCGCAGCGACGCGACCACCGGCCCGAGCGGCAGGTACGGCGACAGCCCGAAGAGGTCGCCCTCGTGGGATCCGTAGCCGTGCAGCAGCACGAGCAGCGGCCGGTCGCCGAGCTCGGCGGGCGAGGCCGACCAGAGGACGGCGTCGGGATCCAGCGGGAGAGCGGTCACGGTGTCCTCTTCGGGGGAGCGGGTCGGCGGGCGCGCCCATCCTCGCACCCGCCCCCGGCAGCCGGTCCGCGCGCCGGGTGGTCGCCGCGCTCCGGCCGTGGGTCACAATGGACCATGACCGTTCGCACCCCGGACCCGAACATCCCCGACCCGAACTCCGGCTGGCTGTCGGACGTGGAGCTGGCGCAGATCCGGCAGCGGCTGCCCCTCCTCTACGTGGAGGCCGTGCCCGTGCGGGTCGACGGCATGGGCCAGGTCAAGGACATCGGCGTGCTGCTGCGCGCCACGGTCACCGGGCAGATGACGCGCATGCTCGTCTCCGGCCGCGTCATGTACGGCGAGACCCTGCGCGACGCGCTCTTCCGCCACCTCGAGAAGGACCTCGGGCCGATGGCGTTCCCGCAGCTCCCCGCGAGCCCGACGCCGTTCTCGGTCGCCGAGTACTTCCCGTTCCCCGGCGCGAGCCCGTACACCGACGACCGGCAGCACGCCGTGTCGCTCGCCTACGTGGTGCCGGTGACGGGCACGTGCGATCCGCGCCAGGACGCGCTCGAGATCACGTGGATGACGCCCGAGGAAGCCGCGTCCGACGCGGTCTCCGCCGACATGGAGGGCGGTCGCGGCGCACTGCTCCGCGCGGCCCTCGCCTCGGTGGGCGTGCTGCCCTAGTAGCGTCGCGTCGGCAGGGATGCGGCGGGCACGGACCGCGGCCTCCCGGATCAGACGGCGGAGGCCCGCTCCGCGAACTGCGGCGGCTCGAGGTAGTGCCGGCGGAGGTCCTCGAAGGCCTGGCTCGCGCCCGCGCCGACGCCGTAGCAGCGCTGCACGTGCAGGCCGTCCATGGCCGAGAGCACGACGGCGGCCGCCGCCTCCGGGTCGAGGTGCGGGTCGATGAGGCCGCGCGCCTGGTCGACGACGACGCCCGCCGTGATGCGCTCGAGCTCGCGGGCGCGGCGCTCGCGGAACAGCTCGTGCAGCGGGTGGCCGGCGGCCGAGGCCTCCGACGAGACGACGGCGATGACGCGCGTGAGGCACGCGCTCTGCTCCCCGTCGGCGATGACCACGGCCGCGTGCTCCGCGACGCTGCGCGGGCGGTGCAGCTCGATGGCGGCGGCGAGGCGCTCCTCGCGGCGCTCGAGCACGGCGAGCAGCAGCTCCTCCTTGCCGCTGAAGTGGTGCAGCAGGCCGGCGGGCGTGATCTCCGCCCGGGACGCGATCTCCCGCAGCGAGCTGCTGCGGTAGCCCTGCTCGGCGAACACCTCGATGGCGGTGCGGATGAGGAGCTCCCTGCGCTCCACGCCCTTGCGGTACGGGCCACGGGTGGCGAGGGCGGCGCGAGTCATTGGCTCACCGTAACCGGATGCCGCCGGGCGACCGCGCGACCATCAACAGGCACTGCCTCAGCTGTGGGGACTCGGGGCACGGACGCGTCGTCGTGTGTCTCTCCGGGGACGACGGAGGGCCCCCGTCCGTGGACGGGGGCCCTCGATGTCATGCCAGCGCGCGGTGCGCGCCGCGCGGTCTAGCGGCCGCTGGAGACGCGGCGGTGCGTGCGCTCGCGGCCGCCGGCCGCGGCGCCGCCGGACGCCGCGGGGCGCTCCTGGCGGGGGCGGGCGGAGGCGACGGACGTGCCGCCGCCGAAGCCCTCGGACGAGGTGCTGAAGTTGCGGGGCGCGCCTCCGCGCTGACCGCCCGATGCGCCGTCGCGGCGACCGGGCGAGGCGCCGTCGCGGCGACCGCCGCCGACGGGCGCGCCGTCGCGGGCCGCGCGCTTGCGCTGCGCGTTGGCGCCCTGCGAGCGTCCGCCGCCGTTCGCGCGGCCGCCCTGCGACTGGCGCTGGGTGGACTCGCGCACCGACTTCGTCTCGCGCGGCGCGGGCTTCACGTACGCCGCGACGGCGCCCGTCAGCTCGGCGACGGCGGGGGAGGACTCGGTGACCTGCTGCGGCGTGACGTGGATGTCGGCCTTGCGCATCAGGAGCTGCACGTCCTTGCGCTGCGCCGGCAGCATGATCGTGACGACGTCTCCCGCGGAGCCCGCGCGCGCCGTGCGGCCCGAGCGGTGCAGGTACGCCTTGTGCTCGGCCGGCGGGTCGACGTGGATCACGAGCTCGATGTCGTCGACGTGCACGCCGCGCGCCGCGACGTCGGTGGCCACGAGGACCTTGACGTCGCCCGCGGAGAACGCGGCCAGGTTGCGGTCGCGGGCGACCTGCGAGAGGTTGCCGTGCAGGTCCACCGACGGGATGCCCGCGTCGGTGAGCTGCTTCGCGAGCTTCTTGGCGTGGTGCTTGGTGCGCATGAAGAGGATGCGGCGGCCGGAGCCCGAGGCGAGCTTCTGCACGAGGAGGCGCTTGGCCTCGACGTCGGTCGTCTCGAACACGTGGTGCGTCATGGCGGCGACGGGCGAGTTCGCCTCGTCGACGGAGTGCAGCACCTGGTCGTGCAGGTAGCGGCGCACGAGCTTGTCCACGCCGTTGTCGAGCGTGGCGGAGAAGAGCATGCGCTGGCCGGTGTTCGGGGTCTTGTCGAGGATCCGCGTGACGACGGGCAGGAAGCCCAGGTCGGCCATGTGGTCGGCCTCGTCGAGGACGGTGATCTCCACGGCGTCGAGGTTCACGAAGCCCTGCTTCATGAGGTCCTCGAGGCGGCCGGGGCAGGCCACGACCACGTCGACGCCGGCCTTGAGGGCCGCGACCTGGCGCTGCTGCGAGACGCCGCCGAAGATCGTCGTGGTGGTGAGGTTGTAGGCCTCCGCGAGCGGCGCCATGGCGGCGGTGATCTGCGTGGCGAGCTCGCGGGTCGGCGCGAGGATGAGGCCCAGCGGGCGGCCCGGACGACGACGGCCGCCGGCGAGGCCGCCGCCGAGGCGCGCGATCATCGGGATGGCGAACGCCAACGTCTTGCCGGAGCCCGTCTTGCCACGGCCGAGCACGTCGCGGCCGTTCAGGGTGTCGGGGAGCGTGTCCACCTGGATGGGGAACGGCGTCGTGATGCCGTTCGCCGTGAGGGCGGAGACGAGGGGGGCGGGCACGCCGAGCGCGCCGAAGGTGTCAGTGGTCATGCGGGGGAGTTGCCTTCCAGGCAGGGGTCCGCCCCGGTGTGCGTTCTCGGGATGTGCGTGAGGCGCACGGAAGCGGAGGATGGCGAAGGCGCCGATGGGCGCATCCGTTCGCCGTAAGAAAGATGTCACTCGGCCCCGTCGGCCTGTGCGGCGATCTGATCGGGGTGAGGAGGGAACGCGTTCTCTCGACGCAGGGAGCACGGTGATGTGCTCGCAAGTCCTGACACCGTAGCAGGTCAGGCCGGGGAGAAGCCCATCTCGCCCACGGGGACCTCGAACCCGAGCACGTTGCCGGCCGGCGCGAGGGGGCAGGCCCAGGCCGGGTCGTAGGCGCACGACGGGTTGTAGGCGAAGTTGAGGTCCACCACGATCGAGCCGGGCTCGCCCTGGCCGAGGTCGGATCCCTTCACCGTGTCGAGCAGGTAGCGGCCGCCCCCGTAGGTGCCGCCCTCGCGCCGGTGCGACGCGTCCTTCACGGGCAGGTGCAGGCCGCCGCCGTAGCTCGCGAGGCGCCAGACGTCGAGGCTGCCGGCGTCGCGGCCGTCGGCGGCGGGGAGGTGCACGGATCCGAGCAGCTCGAACGGCACGACGCCGTCGGTGCCCGTCTCCACCTCGTGGCGCTCCTCGCCACGGTCATCGTGGATCTCCAGCTCGAACCGCCACGCCGGGTCGTAGTCCGTGACGTCCAGCCGGTCGAAGCCGTCGAGGTGGTCGGGCAGGAGCGGCGTGGCCGGGTGGCTGCGGAACATGTCGTCGCGCGTGCGGCGCCAGAGCGCGTGGGCGGCGGCGGGATCCGTCTGCGCGACCCAGCGCACCTCCGCGTACATCTCGAAGGTGCGGCGGCGCCAGTCGGCGACGTGGAGGGAGGTGACGGCGGAGGGCATGCGCCCACCGTACGCGTCGGGTCGCGCTGGACGCCGGAGGGCGGCGTGGGCCGTCAGCGGGCGGACAGGCCCGCGTCGTCGGCCGGGGCGTCGTCCTCGTCGGATCCGGCCGCCGGCTCCCAGTCGTACGCCCAGGTCGGCGCGAGCTGGCGCAGGCGGAACGCGCGCCACTGCCAGAAGGCCCAGAAGGTCGGCCACATCGCGGGGCCCAGGAGGCCGGCCTCGAACTCGAGCTGGTCGCGGAAGAGGGTCTTGACGCGACCGTCGGCGTCGGGGCCCGCGGGATCCGCCGAGACGGCCATGCTGTGCCGCATGCTCGTGGGGATCGACATGAGCCCGGAGAGCCCGTGGCCGTCGTCGCGCACGATGCGCACCCCGTCGACGCGCGGCTTCATGTCGCGGAGGCGGATGCTCTGGCGGCCGGCGGTGATCGGCCCGGTCTGCATCGCGGCGACGTGCTCGCGGCCGTCCCAGCTCGTGGGGAAGCCGCCGTCCTCGAGCGGCACGAAGTCGACGAGCGGGCCCGCGACCTCCCGCATCACGGCGGGCGAGTGGAGCGCGCGCCAGGCGGCGTCGGGATCGCAGTCGAGGATGGTCTTCAGCAGCACGCGCATGACCCCAGTGTGCTCCGCGCGGCTGGGCGCGCCCGGCGTCCGGCCGCCGTGGGACAGGATGGGACGGACATGATCAGGTACTGGGTGGGCGTCGTCTCGCGCGACCGCGTGCTCGACGGCCTGGACCTCGGCATCGCGCAGGTCAACCGCGGCGCCCGCGAGCCCGTCGAGCGGCTCGGCGAGGCCGACGGCTTCGTCTACTACTCGCCGCGCGAGTCGTACCCCGACGGGCAGCTCCTCCGCTCGTTCACCGCGATCGGCCGCGTCGCCGACGCCGCGCCCTACCAGGGCCGGGTGGGCGAGTGGCGGCCGTGGCGCCGGCGCATGGAGTGGGACCTCGGCGCGGTCGACGCGCCCATCCGCCCGCTCGTCCCCGTGCTCGACTTCACGCGCGACTCCCTCGAGTGGGGCAGGAAGCTCGCGCCGGGGCTCCTCGAGATCACGCGCGACGACTTCGAGGTGATCCGCCAGGCCATGCGCCGCGGGGCGCCCGAGCCGTCGCGGCGCGTCATCCGCGGAGGGTCCGGCCCGTGGACGCCCGTAGCATCGGATCGTGACCTCCACCGCTGACGCCGCGCACCCCGACCCGTCGACGCAGGCCCGCTACCAGGTCCGGCTCGACGGCGGCGTGGCCGGCGCCCGCCGCATCGCCGCCGGAGCCGACGTCATCGTCTGGGTCGACGCCCTGCCCTCCGTCCCGCCGCCCACCGCGGCCCGCCGCGACGAGGTCCTCGCGACCATGCCCGCCCGGCCCGCCGTGGTGAGCGCCGGCCTCGCGGACGCGGCCGCCGTCGCCGACTGGATCCTCGCCCTCCAGACCGCGCTCGGCCGCCGCGCGTTCGTGGCCGTCGTCGCCGCGGGTACCGTGGAGGCCGACGGATCCTGGCGCGCCTGCGCCGAGGACCAGCTCGCCGCCGGCGCCGTGGTCGACGCGCTCGCCGCCCTCGGGATCGACGCGACGTCGCCCGAGGCCGCCGTCGCGTGCGCCGCGTACCAGCAGCTCCGGCCGGCCGTCGGGCACCTCGTGACCGCGAGCGTCTCCGCGCGCCGGCTCGACGCCGCCGGGCACGACGGGCTGGTCGCCGCGGCGCTCGCCGCGGGTCCGGTCGACGTGGTCGTGCACCGCCTCCACCGCGACGCGTGAGCCCGCGCGGCGACAGCGCGCCATCAGCCCGGCATCCGCTCGCCGTCCGCCCGGAATGGGCGCCCAGGAGCGCGTGTTCCCCTGGGCATCAGGCGCCGCACCGTCACGACGCCACGGAACCGGAAGGTCATCACATGAAGGCACTCATCAACGGCGTCACCGTCGCCGAGGCCCCGAAGGACGAGCTCATCGAGATCGAGGGCAACTGGTACTTCCCGCCCGCGAGCGTCGACATGTCGCTCCTCGCGGAGACCAGCACGCCGTACCACTGCCCGTGGAAGGGCGACACGCAGTACTACTCCGTCAAGGACGGCGACACCGTGCTGCAGGACCGCGCCTGGTCGTACCCGACGCCCATCCCGTCGTCGTTCGACCGTGTCGGCAAGGACTACAGCGGCTACGTCGCGTTCTGGAAGGAGGTCCGCGTCAGCGAGTGACGCGGATCCGCGTGCACGGCCCGGGGGCTCAGGCTCCCGGGCCGTCGTCGTCCCCGGGAGCGGGCGCCGAGGCGGGACGCACGGGCGCCACGCGCGCCGGGATCCCCGTCCGCCGCTCCCGCAGCTGCCGGGCGCGATGGGCGCGCACCTTCGCGCGGTTGCCGCAGCGCCGCATCGAGCACCAGCGCCGGGTGCCCGACCGGGTGGTGTCGAGGTAGAGGACGGTGCAGTCGTCGGCCGAGCATCGGTGGATCCGCTCGGATCCCGCCCCGAACACCGCCACCGCGTCGCGCGCCGCCGACGCGAGCGCCTGCGCGGGCCGGGCGAGCGCGCGGCCGGCCTGGCGGGATCCGCCGCCGAGCGCCGGCGGAAGGTCGGGCGTGGCCGCGTAGAGGTTGAGCACGTCGACGTCGCGCGGCGCCGGCTCCCCGCCGTCCGCGATGGCGGCCGCGATGTCGCCGATGGCCTGCCGGAGCGTGCGGGCGTCCGCGAGGTCGCGCTCGCCGGGCTCCGAGACGGGCGCGAGGTGCGCGCTCAGCCACGCGCCGAGGGCCGCCGCGTCGGGCAGCGTCTCGCGCGGTTCCGGATCCCCGAGCGCGCCGGTGTAGGCGAGGTCGAGGCTCACGGCGCCCGTGTCGAGGAACCAGCGGAGGCCGTCCGGGTCGGTGATCCACTGGCCGGTGGGCCGGTCGGATCCCGGCGCGCGGCTCACGCGGCGCCCTCGCGCCGATCGGCGCCCGATGCCCGCGAGGCGGCCGCGCCCGACGGCACCTCGCGCTTCGTCCACGCGATGAGGTGCGCCGTGTCGAACCGCTTCGAGCACAGCCCGCAGGCGAGCGGCCGGGTCGGCTTCCGGTAGCGGAAGTGCGCGTGGCCGGCCGGGCACGCGCCCATCCACGGCGCCAGGTCCTCGGCGACCTGGCCCGAGTGCAGCCGTGAGCCCTCGTAGCCGAGCTCGGCGGCCGTCGCCTTCCACTTCGGCCCGTGCCCCGCGCGGGATCCGGCGAGCGCGTGCGCGACCTCGTGCAGCAGCACCTGGTGGATCTCGTCGTCCTCGAACCGCCCCGCGAGGTGCCGCGAGACCGTGATCCGCTTCTCGCCGTAGTGGCAGGCGCCCGCGCGCGTGCGGGCGTGGTCGAACGCGAACGTCCACGAGGGGTCGAGGTGGAGCGCGATGAGGGCCTCGGCCCACACGCGCACGCGGGCGAGGTCAGCCACGTCCGGCCGCCGTCGGCCGGGAGGCGAGCGGGCCCATCACGCGGGCTGGGCGGCGATGCGCTCCTTGGCGACGTCGATCGCGAGCGCCGAGCTCTCCAGCTGGTCGCTCGGGAGGCCCTCGCGCGTGCGGAGCGTGTACGCGTCCTCGAAGTCGCTGAGCGCGAGGCGGTAGTCGCCCCGGTCGAAGTGCACCTTGCCGCGGTGCTGCAGCGCGAACGCCTCCAGCGCGTACCACTCGTGCGCGCGGGCCTCGTCGACGCAGCCGCCGAGGTCCTGCAGCGCGATGTCGAGCTTGCCCTGGTACTGCTGCACCTGCGCGCGGCGGATGCGGCACGCGAGCAGCGTCTCCCGGTCGCCCGTGAAGCGCGCCTGGCGGACGGCCGCGTTCGCCATGTCCCACGCCTCGTCGAGCCGGCCGAGCATGCGCAGCAGCGCGACCTTCTCGGTGATGGCGGAGAGGCTGCGGAGGGCCTCGAGCTCGTCCAGGCGCTCGCCGGCCGCCCGCAGGTCCACCTTCTCCCGGAGGGTGTCCCTGTCGTAGCCGATGATGATCGCGGTGCCTGTCACGAGGTAGAGATTATCCCGCCTGGATCGGCATGAGCTCGACCCGGAGCAGCTTGTCGTCGCCCGCGCGCGGGGTCCCGCGGCCGTCGGTGTTGCCGGTGAGCATGCGCAGCGAGCCGTCGGGCGCGGCCTGCACGTCGCGGATCCGCCCGAACTCGCGCGTGTAGAACTCGGTCACGCGGTCGTCGGGGATGGGGTCGGTGACCACCGCGCTGGGCCGGATCACCCAGAGGCGCTGGCCGCCGAGGCCCGCCATGAAGATCGTGTCGCCGGAGATCGCGATGCCGCTCGGGCTCGCGTCGTCCGTGGCCCACTGGCGGACGGGGTCGATGTACGCGTCGTCGGCGGCGGCGTCCGTGGCGCCCTCCACGACCGGCCAGCCGTAGTTCCCGCCGGGCTCGATGAGGTTCAGCTCGTCCCAGGTGTCCTGGCCGAACTCCGCCGCCCAGAGGTTCCCCGCGGCGTCCCACGCGATCCCCTGCGGGTTGCGATGGCCCATCGAGTAGACGGGGGATCCCGGCGTCGGGTTGTCCGCGGGCCCCTGCCCGTCGGGCGTGAGCCGGAGGATCTTGCCCGCGAGCGAGATCGGGTCCTGCGCGGCGTCGCGGAGGTTCGCGTCGCCCGTGGTGGCGTAGAGCATGCCGTCGGGGCCGAACGCCATGCGGCCGCCGTTGTGGGTCGTGTCGCGGGGAATCCCCGTCACGACGTCCTCGCCCGCCCCGAGCCCGACCGATCCCGGCTCGCCCGTCACGTCCATGCGCACGATGCGGTTGTCGGTGGAGCTCGTGAAGTAGGCGTAGAGCTGGGTGCCGCCCTCGGCCTCGCGCACCGCGATCCCGAGCAGCCCGCCCTCGCCCTGCGGCCCCACGCCCGCGATCGTGCCCGCGACCCGCGTGGTGCCGTCGCCGAGCACCTCCACGATGCGCGACGTGTCGCGCTCGCTCACGAGCAGGGCTCCCGAGGGCAGCTCCGCGACGGACCACGGCGAGACGAGGTCGGACGCGACGGCGGTGGGCGTGCCCGACGGCGCGACGCCGACCGGGTCGGCGTCCGTGCTGGTGGGGGAGGGCGCGGGCGGCTCGGTCGCGCGCACGTCCACGGGCGAGCCGTCGTCGTTCGTGCAGCCCGTCAGCGCGACGAGGGCGGCGAACCCGAGCGCGGCGACGCGCGCCGGGCGGGTGCGGGAGCGGCGATTCATGGTGACTCCGGTGGTTCGGCGGGCCTCGATGCCCGGGGGAGGCCGGTCAGGGCTTCGTCTGGAAGATGCTGCGGGCGGGGGAGGGGGACGGGACGGCGGTCGCGTCGGTGACGACGGAGGCGCCCGCGATGAAGTCGGCGAGCTCGCGGCCCTCGACGACCTTCGCGGGATGCGGGCCGCCGGCGAGCAGGCGCGGCACGAAGTCGAGCGGCAGGGGCGTCGCGGACGCGGCGAACACGACGTTCCCGAAGCGCCGCCCCTTCAGCACCTGCGTCTCGGCGAGCGCGGCCACGTGCGGCAGCACGTCCTGGATCGTCGCGGCCTGGCCGCGGGCGAAGCGGAGCCCGTGGCCGTCGGCGACGTTGACCGTCATGATCCCGCCGGGCGCGAGGAACGCGGCGGCCTCCGCGTAGAAGTCGCGGCTCGTGATGTGGGCGGGCGTGCGGGCGCCGCTGAAGACGTCCACCACGACGAGGTCGACGGATCCGCGGAGCCCCTGCGGCAGCCGCCCCATGACCTCGCGCGCGTCGCCGTACCTCAGCCGGATGGAGGCCTTGCGCGACCAGGGGAGGTGCTCGCGCACCAGGTCCACGAGGTCCTGCTCGAGCTCGATGACCTGCTGGCGGGACCCGGGCCGGGTCGCCTCGACGTACCGCGGGATGGTGAGCGCGCCGGCGCCCAGGTGCAGCGCGGTGACGGGCTGGCCCGGGTCTCCGACGAGGTCGATGACGTGGCCCATGCGCTGCACGTACTCGAAGAACAGCTCGCCCGGGTCGTCCATGTTGACGTGCGACTGGGGCGTGCCGTCGACCACGAGCTGGTACGCGCCCGGCACGAAGCGATCGGGCTCGATGACGGCCCGGTGCCCGCTCAGGGACAGGACGGTCGACGGGTGCTCGGGCATCTCCTCAGCCTAGGCGTCCGCCCGGCGCCGGGGCCCGGCCGCCGGGCGTCCCGTCACCAGCCGCGCGAGCGCCACGCGGCGAGGGATCCGCGCTCCGCGCCGAGCGTCGTCGAGTCGCCGTGGCCGGGGTGCACGTGGGCGTCGTCGGGGAAGCGCGCGAAGATCCGCTCCTCCACGTCGTCGATCAGCTGCCGGAAGCGGTCGGCGTCGCCCTGCGTGTTCCCGACGCCGCCGGGGAAGAGCGAGTCGCCCGTGAGGAGGTGCGTGCTCCCGTCGCCCGGCTGCAGCACGAGCGCGACGCTGCCGGGCGTGTGCCCGCGGAGGGCGACGACCTCGAGCGTCACGCCCCCGAAGGCGACCCGGTCGCCGTGCGCGAGCCAACGGTCGGCGTCGACGGGCAGGTCGGCGGCGTCGGGGTCGCCCACGGCGGACGTCGCGTCGGTCGCGTCGAGCACGGCCGCGAGGGCGACGTGGTGGTCGGCGTGGCCGTGGGTGGTGACGACGACGGCGAGGCGGCCCACGGGATCCGGCTCCGCCACGAGGGCCAGCAGCCGGTCGACGTCGGCCGCCGCGTCGACGAGGAGGCGCTCGCCGGAGTCGAGGTCGGTGAGGAGGTACGCGTCGTTGTCCATGGGCCCGACGGAGGCCTTCCGGATCTCGACGTCGCCCGCCGTGTGCACGTGCGAGGGGCCGCCGGGGGACACGTGCCAGGATGCGCTCATGCCCCGACGCTACGCGGGCGGAGCGGTCGCGCGGCAGGGCAGCCGGGCGTTATACACCGAGACACGCCGAGGATGCAAGATTCCGCTGGACATGGCGCGTCGCGACCCGTATGGTGATCCTTTGCGCTCCCACTCCCTTTTGCCTTCATATTGCGGTCGGTCATCGTGTGCGCTCGGGTCCATCCCGAGCCCATCCCGCGAGGTGTGGCGAGCAACTCCATCAGGATCGGCACGGGTCACGTCCCGGGTCGGTCTCGGCGTATCGACGACATCGGAGCCCGACGGGGCCCACGGAGGTAATTTCCTTGGCTGCTGCGCGCAACGCAACTCCCACTCCCCAGAACGGTCGCGACGCATCGCGGCTCTCGTTCGCGAAGATCACTGACACCCTCACCGTCCCCGACCTCCTCGCCCTGCAGACCGAGAGCTTCGACTGGCTTGTCGGCTCGGACGCGTGGAAGAAGCGCGTCGAGGAGGGCACCGCGCAGGGTCGCACCGACCTGGCGCTCAACTCCGGCCTCGAGGAGATCTTCGAGGAGATATCCCCCATCGAGGACCTGGGCGAGACCATGCAGCTCGGGTTCACCAACCCGTACCTCGAGGAGCAGAAGTACTCCATCGACGAGTGCAAGGAGCGCGGCAAGACCTACTCCGCTCCCCTCTACGTCGAGGCCGAGTTCATGAACCACCTCACGGGTGAGATCAAGACCCAGACGGTCTTCATGGGCGACTTCCCCCTCATGACGGAGAAGGGCACGTTCATCATCAACGGCACCGAGCGTGTCGTCGTGTCCCAGCTCGTCCGCTCGCCCGGCGTGTACTTCGAGCGCCAGCAGGAGAAGACCTCCGACAAGGACATCTACTCCGCCCGCGTCATCCCGTCCCGCGGCGCCTGGCTCGAGTTCGAGATCGACAAGCGCGACCAGGTCGGCGTGCGCATCGACCGCAAGCGCAAGCAGTCGGTCACCGTGTTCCTGAAGGCCCTCGGCCTCACCAGCGAGCAGATCCTCGAGGAGTTCAAGGGCGTCGCGTCCATCGAGCTCACGCTCGAGAAGGACTCCATCCTCACTAAGGAGGAAGCCCTCAAGGACATCTACCGCAAGCTCCGTCCGGGCGAGCAGGTCGCCGCCGAGGCCGCCCGCGCGCTGCTGGACAACTTCTACTTCAACCCGAAGCGCTACGACCTGGCGAAGGTGGGTCGCTACAAGATCAACCGCAAGCTCGGCATCGACAAGCAGCTCACCGACTCGGTGCTGACGGTCGAGGACATCCTCGCGACCATCAAGTACCTCGTCTCGCTGCACGCGAACGAGACGAAGATGAACGGCACGCGCGACGGCAAGCCCGTCGAGCTGCGCCTCGACGTGGACGACATCGACCACTTCGGCAACCGCCGCATCCGCGCGGTCGGCGAGCTCATCCAGAACCAGGTCCGCACCGGACTCTCCCGCATGGAGCGCGTCGTCCGCGAGCGCATGACCACGCAGGACATCGAGGCCATCACGCCGCAGACCCTGATCAACGTGCGCCCCGTCGTCGCCGCGATCAAGGAGTTCTTCGGCACGAGCCAGCTGTCGCAGTTCATGGACCAGAACAACCCGCTCGCGGGTCTCACCCACAAGCGCCGCCTCTCGGCGCTCGGCCCGGGTGGTCTGTCCCGTGAGCGCGCCGGCGTCGAGGTCCGCGACGTCCACCCGTCGCACTACGGCCGCATGTGCCCCATCGAGACCCCTGAGGGCCCGAACATCGGCCTGATCGGCTCGCTGGCGTCGTTCGCCCGCATCAACTCGTTCGGCTTCATCGAGACCCCGTACCGTCGCGTCGTCGACGGCGTGGTCACGGACACGATCGACTACCTCACGGCCAGCGAGGAGGACGAGTTCCTCGTCGCCCAGGCCAACGCGCCCCTCACGAAGGACTTCCGCTTCGCGGAGGACCGCGTCCTCGTCCGCCCCAAGGGCGGTGAGGTGGAGCTCGTCGCGAAGGAGAACGTCCACTACATGGACGTCTCCCCGCGCCAGATGGTGTCGGTCGCGACCTCGCTCATCCCGTTCCTCGAGCACGACGACGCGAACCGGGCCCTCATGGGCGCGAACATGCAGCGTCAGGCCGTCCCGCTGCTGCGCAGCGAGAGCCCGCTCGTCGGCACCGGCATGGAGGGCTACGCGGCGATCGATGCCGGTGACGTCCTCACCGCCGACGCCTCGGGCGTCGTGCAGGAGGTGTCGGCCGAGGTCGTCACCATCCAGCTCGACGAGGGCGGCACGCAGACCTACTACCTGCGCAAGTTCGACCGCTCCAACCAGGGCACGAGCTACAACCACCGCGTCCTGGTCTCGGCCGGCGACCGCATCGAGGCCGGCGAGGTCATCGCCGACGGCCCCGCCACGGAGAACGGCGAGCTCGCGCTCGGCAAGAACCTGCTCGTCGCGTTCATGCCGTGGGAGGGCCACAACTTCGAGGACGCGATCATCCTGAGCCAGAACCTGGTCAAGGACGACACCCTCTCCTCCATCCACATCGAGGAGTACGAGGTCGACGCGCGCGACACCAAGCTCGGCAAGGAGGAGATCACCCGCGACCTCCCCAACGTCAGCCCGGAGCTGCTCGCCGACCTCGACGAGCGCGGCATCATCCGCATCGGCGCCGAGGTCCGCCCCGGCGACATCCTCGTGGGCAAGGTCACGCCGAAGGGCGAGACCGAGCTCAGCGCCGAGGAGCGCCTGCTGCGCGCGATCTTCAACGAGAAGAGCCGCGAGGTCCGCGACACGTCCCTGAAGGTGCCCCACGGCGAGCAGGGCACGATCATCGGCGTCAAGGTCTTCGACTCGCAGGACGGCGACGACGAGCTCGGCTCGGGCGTCAACCAGCGCGTCGTGGTGTTCATCGCGCAGAAGCGCAAGATCACCGAGGGCGACAAGCTCGCCGGCCGTCACGGCAACAAGGGCGTCATCTCCAAGATCCTGCCGGTCGAGGACATGCCGTTCCTCGCCGACGGGACCCCGGTCGACGTCATCCTCAACCCGCTCGGCATCCCCGGCCGCATGAACTTCGGCCAGGTCCTGGAGACCCACCTCGGGTGGATCGCCAAGCAGGGCTGGGAGGTCGAGGGCAAGCCGAAGTGGGCCGAGCGCCTGCCGGACCACGCGCGCCAGGCCCCGGCCGGCACGAAGGTCGCCACCCCGGTGTTCGACGGAGCGCTCGAGGAGGAGATCGCCGGCCTGCTCGACTCGACGACGGTCACCCGCGACGGCGACCGCCTCATCGGGTCCAGCGGCAAGACGCGCCTGTTCGACGGCCGCTCCGGCGAGCCGTTCCCCGAGCCCGTCTCGGTCGGCTACATGTACATCCTGAAGCTGCACCACCTGGTGGACGACAAGATCCACGCGCGCTCGACGGGTCCCTACTCGATGATCACGCAGCAGCCCCTGGGCGGTAAGGCCCAGTTCGGCGGCCAGCGGTTCGGCGAGATGGAGGTCTGGGCGCTCGAGGCCTACGGCGCAGCGTACGCGCTGCAGGAGCTCCTCACCATCAAGTCGGACGACATCCTCGGCCGCGTGAAGGTGTACGAGGCCATCGTCAAGGGCGAGAACATCCAGGAACCGGGTATCCCCGAGTCCTTCAAGGTCCTGATCAAGGAGATGCAGTCCCTCTGCCTGAACGTCGAGGTCCTCTCGGCCGACGGCCAGGCGGTCAGCCTGCGCGACACGGATGACGAGGTCTTCCGCGCGGCGGAGGAGCTCGGCATCAACATCTCCACCCGCTTCGAGTCGTCCAGCATCGACGACATCTAAGCCCGCTCAAGACTTTCGACTCGAAGCTTTCCAAGGAGAGAAGGAAAATTGCTCGACGTAACAACTTTCGATGAGCTGCGGATCGGCCTGGCCACGGCCGACGACATCCGCCGCTGGTCGCACGGTGAGGTCAAGAAGCCCGAGACCATCAACTACCGCACGCTGAAGCCCGAGAAGGACGGCCTCTTCGGAGAGCAGATCTTCGGACCCAGCCGCGACTGGGAGTGCTCCTGCGGCAAGTACAAGCGGGTGCGCTTCAAGGGCATCGTCTGCGAGCGCTGCGGCGTGGAGGTCACCAAGTCCGCGGTCCGCCGCGAGCGCATGGGCCACATCGAGCTCGCCGCGCCCGTCACGCACATCTGGTACTTCAAGGGCGTGCCGTCGCGCCTCGGCTACCTGCTCGACATGGCGCCCAAGGACCTCGAGAAGGTCATCTACTTCGCCGCGTACATGGTGATCAGCGTGGACGAGGACGCTCGCCACGAGGACATGCCGGGCCTCGAGAACGAGCTCCGGCTCGAGATCAAGACCCTGCAGGACCAGCGCGACAGCCAGATCGCCGAGCGCCTCGGGCGTCTCGAGACCGACCTGGCCGCGCTGGAGGCCGAGGGCGCCAAGAGCGACCAGAAGCGCCGCGCGAAGGACGGCGCCGAGAAGGAGATGGGTCAGACGCGCAAGGCGTTCGACGAGGACATCTCGCGTCTCGAGCGCGTCTGGGAGGAGTTCCGCAGCCTCAAGGTCGGCGAGCTGAAGCCCGAGGACGCCGTCTTCCACGAGCTGCAGGACCGCTTCGGCATCTACTTCGAGGCCCACATGGGCGCCGAGGCGATCCAGAAGCGCCTGGAGGCCTTCGACCTCGAGGCCGAGGGGGAGCTGCTCCGCGAGCAGATCGCCACCGGCAAGGGCCAGAAGAAGATCCGCGCCATCAAGCGCCTGCGCGTCGTCAGCTCCTTCCTCGCCACCGGCAACTCGCCGGCCGCGATGGTGCTGCAGGTCGTCCCGGTCATCCCGCCGGAGCTGCGCCCGATGGTGCAGCTCGACGGAGGCCGCTTCGCGACCAGCGACCTGAACGACCTGTACCGCCGGGTCATCAACCGCAACAACCGCCTCCGTCGTCTGCTGGATCTCGGCGCCCCCGAGATCATCGTCAACAACGAGAAGCGCATGCTGCAGGAGGCCGTCGACGCGCTGTTCGACAACGGCCGCCGCGGTCGTCCCGTCACGGGCACCGGCAACCGCGCGCTCAAGTCCCTCAGCGACATGCTGAAGGGCAAGCAGGGCCGGTTCCGCCAGAACCTGCTCGGCAAGCGCGTGGACTACTCGGGCCGCTCGGTCATCATCGTCGGGCCGCAGCTCAAGCTGCACCAGTGCGGTCTGCCCAAGCAGATGGCGCTCGAGCTGTTCAAGCCGTTCGTCATCAAGCGCCTGATCGACCTGAGCCACGCCCAGAACATCAAGGCCGCCAAGCGCATGGTCGAGCGCAGCCGCGGACAGGTCTGGGACGTGCTCGAGGAGATCATCCGCGAGCGCCCCGTGCTGCTCAACCGCGCGCCCACGCTCCACCGTCTGGGCATCCAGGCGTTCGAGCCCCAGCTCGTGGAGGGCAAGGCCATCCAGCTGCACCCGCTCGTCTGCGCCGCGTTCAACGCGGACTTCGACGGCGACCAGATGGCCGTCCACCTGCCCCTGTCGGTCGAGGCCCAGGCCGAGGCGCGCATCCTGATGCTCGCCTCGAACAACATCCTCAAGCCGTCGGACGGACGCCCGGTCACCCTGCCCACGCAGGACATGATCATCGGCCTGCACCACCTGACCACCCTCAAGGAGGGCGTCGCCGGTGAGGGTCGCGCGTTCAGCTCGGTGGCCGAGGCCATCCTGGCGAAGGACCAGCTCTCTCTGGACCTCAACGCCAAGGTGCGCATCCGCCTGCACGACATCTACTTCGGCGAGGGCGAGGCGCCCGAGGGCGTCGAGCTCGACGAGAAGGGCAAGACGGTCGGTCCCGTGCTGCTTGAGACCACCCTCGGTCGCGCGCTGTTCAACGAGACCCTGCCGGTCGACTACCCCTACATCGAGGCCGTCGCCGACAAGGGCAAGCTCTCCGAGATCGTCAACGACCTCGCCGAGCGGTACCCGAAGGTGGAGGTCGCGGCAGCGCTCGACCGGATCAAGGACGCGGGCTTCTACTGGGCCACGCGCTCCGGCGTCACGGTCGCCCTCTCCGACGTGCTGACCCCGCCCACCAAGGCGGCCATCCTGTCGGGCTACGAGAAGCAGGCCGCCAAGGTCCAGGGCCAGTTCGAGAAGGGCCTCACGACGAACGCCGAGCGTCGTCAGGAGCTCATCGAGATCTGGAACAAGGCCACCGCCGAGGTCGCGAAGGCGATGGAGGACAACCTCCCCGCCGACAACAACATCAACCGCATGGTGTCCTCCGGGGCACGAGGCAACTGGATGCAGGTCCGCCAGATCGCCGGCATGCGCGGCCTCGTGTCGAACCCGAAGGGCGAGATCATCCCCCGCCCGATCGTCCACTCGTACCGCGAGGGCCTCACGGTGGCGGAGTACTTCATCGCCACCCACGGCGCCCGCAAGGGACTGGCCGACACCGCGCTGCGCACCGCCGACTCCGGGTACCTCACCCGTCGTCTGGTGGACGTGTCGCAGGACGTCATCATCCGCGAGGACGACTGCGGCACCGGCCGTGGGCTCGACCTGCCGATCGCCACGAAGGGCGCTGACGGCTCGTCCGTCCGCGACTCCAACGTGGAGAACTCGGTGTACGCCCGCTCGCTGGCCGCCGACGCGGTCAACGAGGCCGGCGAGGTCGTCGCCCCCGCGGGCAGCGACGTCGGCGACGTCATGATCGACCACCTGATCGCGGTCGGCGTGCACGAGATCAAGGTGCGCTCGGTCCTCACGTGCGAGTCCGCCGTCGGCGTGTGCGCGGCCTGCTACGGCCGCTCGCTCGCCACGGGCAAGCTCGTCGACATCGGCGAGGCCGTCGGCATCATCGCGGCCCAGTCGATCGGCGAGCCCGGCACGCAGCTCACGATGCGCACCTTCCACACCGGTGGTGTGGCATCGGCGGACGACATCACGCAGGGTCTGCCCCGCGTGCAGGAGCTCTTCGAGGCCCGCACCCCCAAGGGTGCGTCGCCCATCGCGGAGGCCGCCGGTCGCATCACGATCGAGGACACGGATCGCAGCCGCAAGGTGATCCTGACCCCGGACAACGGCGACGAGCCGCACATCTACCCGGTGCTCAAGCGCGCGACCCTCCTCGTCGAGGACGGCCAGCACGTCGAGCTCGGGCAGCAGCTGCACGTCGGCGCCATCGACCCGAAGGAGGTCCTCCGGGTCAAGGGCGTGCGCGAGGTGCAGAAGCACCTCGTGGGCGGTGTCCAGGGCGTCTACCGCTCGCAGGGCGTCCCGATCCACGACAAGCACATCGAGGTCATCGTGCGGCAGATGCTGCGCAAGGTCACGGTCGTCGAGCACGGCGACACGGACCTCCTCCCCGGTGAGCTGGTCGACCGGGCCCGCTACAACGAGGTCAACCGCGCCACGCTGACGGAGGGCAAGAAGACCGCCTCCGCCCGCCAGGAGGTCATGGGAATAACCAAGGCCTCGCTCGCGACCGAGTCGTGGCTGTCGGCCGCGTCCTTCCAGGAGACGACCCGCGTGCTCACGCAGGCCGCCATGGAGGGCAAGTCCGACCCGCTGATGGGTCTCAAGGAGAACGTCATTATCGGCAAGCTGATCCCGGCCGGGACGGGGCTCGCGAAGTACCGCGACGTCACCGTCACCGCGACGGAGGAGGCCAAGGCCGAGCGCTACCCGAACCGCATCTTCACGGATGAGTCGGTGTTCAACGAGTCCGACCTGAGCTTCGTCGACTTCGACAGCTTCAGCTCGGACGACTACACGCCCGGCACCTACAACTAGGACCGCCGGCGCGTGAGCGCACGATGAGAAGGGCCCCGCTCCGGCGGGGCCCTTCCTCGTCCCCGAGGGGGCGTCTCGTCCCCGAGGGGGCGTCTCGTCCCCGGGGGGGCGTCTCGTCCCCGGGGGCGCGTGTCGCGCGCCCCCGTCCCGCACCCGCGGGCTCCCGGCCGGGCGCCGTCGCGGCGATACAGTGGGCGGATCCGGCGGCGGCCGACGCCGGGACCCGAGGAGGCGTCGTGCGCATGCTGGAGGACGTCGTCCTGGCGTGGCGCGCGCACGCGCTCCGCTACGCCACCTGGACGCCGACCGCGTCGGGCAGCGGATCCGGGTCCTGCCCCGCCTGCGACGCCTCGGTCTTCACGGACCAGGAGGCGATCCCGCGGGACGCGCCCCACACGGCGATCCACCCGCTCGTCGCCGCGCTCGAGGTGGCCCGCGCCGAGGCCGCC
This sequence comes from Clavibacter michiganensis subsp. insidiosus, assembly GCF_002240565.1. Taxonomy (GTDB): domain Bacteria; phylum Actinomycetota; class Actinomycetes; order Actinomycetales; family Microbacteriaceae; genus Clavibacter; species Clavibacter insidiosus. The sequence goes on from NZ_MZMO01000001.1 coordinate 591,664, forward strand.
CGCGATGCCCGCGAGCGCCTCTACCGCGACACCCGCGGACCGGTGTACCGCGACCACCCCTTCGGCATGCCCGCGTTCGTGGACTACGGGGAGCGCGAGGAGGAGATCCAGCAGACAGCGGACCACGCGATGGCGCGGGAGCTCGCCCCGCTCGCGCCCGTGATCCGCCAGGCCCTGGACCGCTTCGTGAACCTGCGGCTCCAGGAGCTCGAGGGCGAGATCGGGCCGGTGCCCGACGACGGGGACGGCACGGGTCCCGAGCCGCTCTTCTAGCCGTGGCTCGGGCGTGCCGACGCGGCGGGTCCGTCATCCGGCGACATGGGAATAGCGACACGACGAGGGCGTTGAGACCATGGCGGTCGGCGCGCCCGGACGGGTTCCGGGCACCAGGCGCCGCAGCACCGCGCACACAGCACCCGCATGAGGCGATCCCGCTCCCGAGATCCGCCGTGACCGCAAGGACCCCCATGACGCTCCGCTCCCGCCTCCGTCCCTCCCTCGCCCTCACCGGCCTCCTGGCCGTGGCCGCCCTCGGCCTCGCGGGCTGCGCCTCGGGCGACGCGGGCAGCGGATCCGCGCCCGGCGCGTCCGGCACCCCCGCCGCGGCTACGAGCCTCTCCGACGTCAAGGCCAAGGGCGAGCTCGTCATCGGCACCGAGGGCACGTACTCGCCCTTCTCCTTCCACGAGGGATCCGGCTCGGGCGCGCTCACGGGCTACGACGTCGAGGTCGCGACCGCGGTCGCGGACAAGCTCGGCGTGAAGCCGGTCTTCGAGGAGACCCAGTTCGACGGCATCTTCGCGGGCCTCGAGGCGGGACGCTGGGACGTCATCGCCAACCAGATCTCCATCACGGACGAGCGCAAGACGGTCTACGACTTCTCCGAGCCGTACACGGTCTCGCCCGGCGTGATCATCGTCAAGGGCTCCGACTCGGGCATCAGCTCCTTCGCCGACCTCGCCGGCAAGACCACCGCGCAGTCGCTCACGAGCAACTGGAACGAGCTCGCCACCCAGAGCGGCGCCAAGGTCGAGGCCGTCGAGGGCTTCGCCCAGGCGGTGACGCTCCTCCAGCAGGGCCGCGTCGACGCGACGATCAACGACCGCCTCACGCTCCTCGACTACCAGAAGCAGCAGGGCGACTCCGACCTGGAGGTGGCCGCGGAGACCGACGACCCGTCGCTCAGCGCGCTCGTCTTCCGCAAGGGCAGCGACGACCTCGTGACCGCGGTCGACCAGGCCCTCGCCGACCTCCGCGCCGACGGCACGCTCGCGTCGATCTCCGACAAGTACTTCGGCGCGGACGTCTCGCAGTAGACCCCCGCGTACGCTGACGGACGAGGACGAGACGAGGGGATCGCATGTCGAGGGAGTGGGACCTGTTCTGGTCGTCCTTCGGGCCGCTCGCGCTCGAGACGATCCGCGGCACCATCCCGCTCGCCCTCGTCACGTTCGCGCTGGGCCTCGCCATCGCCCTGGGCCTCGCGCTCATGCGCCTCTACGGCAACCGGCTGGTGTCGGGCATCGCGCGCTTCTACATCTCCGTCGTGCGCGGCACCCCGCTCCTGGTGCAGCTGTTCGTGATCTTCTACGGCCTGCCGTCCATCGGCGTCGTGCTGCCGCCCTGGCCGAGCGCCGTCATCGCCCTCTCGCTGAACGTCGGCGGGTACGCGGCGGAGATCATCCGCGCCTCGATCCTCTCCGTGCCGCGCGGGCAGTGGGAGGCCGGCCACACCATCGGCATGTCGCGCGCCCTGACGCTGCGCCGCATCATCGTGCCGCAGGCCGCGCGCGTGTCCGTGCCGCCGCTGTCCAACACGTTCATCAGCCTCGTGAAGGACACCTCCCTCGCCTCGGTGATCCTCGTGACCGAGCTCTTCAAGCAGGCGCAGCTCATCGCGTCGTCGACCTTCGAGTACATGCTGCTGTACCTCGAGGCGGCCCTGATCTACTGGCTCGTCTGCCTCGTGCTCTCCTTCGCGCAGACCCGCCTCGAGAGGAGGCTCGACCGGTATGTCGCCCACTGATCCCGTCGATCCCGCGCCCGCATCGCACCGGACGCCCGGCGAGCCCGTCCTCACCGTCCGTGGCCTCCGCAAGTCGTTCGGCGACAACGAGGTCCTCCGCGCGATCGACCTCGAGGTCCGCCGCGGCGGCGTGACCGCGCTCATCGGCCCGAGCGGATCCGGCAAGACCACGGTCCTCCGCTCCCTCAACGGGCTCGAGGTGCCCGAGGAGGGCGTCGTCGAGGTCGCCGCTGCCGACGCCGACTCCCGATCCCGCACGAACGGCCCGCTCCGCGTCGACTTCGCCGCGAAGCCGCGCCACCGCGAGCTGCTCGCCCTGCGCGACCGGTCGGCGATGGTCTTCCAGCAGTACAACCTCTTCCCGCACAAGACCGTGCTCGAGAACGTCATCGAGGGCCCGGTGCAGGTGCAGCGACGACCCGTCGCCGAGGCGATCCGGGAGGCCGAGGAGCTGCTCGCCCGCGTCGGCCTCGCCGACAAGCGCGACCAGCACCCGTTCCAGCTGTCCGGCGGGCAGCAGCAGCGCGTGGGCATCGTGCGCGCGCTGGCGCTCCGGCCGCAGATCCTGCTCTTCGACGAGCCGACGTCGGCCCTCGACCCGGAGCTCGTGGGCGAGGTGCTCACCGTCATCAAGGAGCTCGCCGACGAGGCGTGGACCATGGTCATCGTCACGCACGAGCTCGCGTTCGCCCGGCAGGTGGCCGACGAGGTCGTCTTCATGGACGGCGGTGTGGTCGTCGAGCGCGGGCATCCGTCGCAGGTGCTGCAGCACCCGACGGAGGAGCGCACGCGCCGGTTCCTGCAGCGGCTCCTCGAGCCCTTCTAGCCGCTCGCGACCATCTCGGCCATCCCCGGCACGCCGCCCGGGCCGCGGGGCGCCACCGAGGTAGGTTCGTGCCATGACCGACGACAGGCCCGCCCCGCACCGACAGCCCGACGAGGCCGACCAGCCGCTGGATCCCCGTACCCCGGACGAGCGCGCCGCCGCCGCCTTCGACGACGGCCCCGCCGACCGCGGCGCCGATTCCGACACCTCGACCTTCGACCAGACGTCGTTCGCCGCCCCGGTCGACGAGGACCACGACGCGCGCGAGCGCGAGCGGCGCGAGTCCGAGGCCCGCGTGGCCGAGGCCCGGGCGCGCGATGACCGCGAGCACGAGGCCCGCGAGCACGAGGCCCGCGAGGCGGAGGCGCGCGAGTCCGAGGCCCGTGAGGCGGAGGTCCGTCAGCGCGACGTCGAGGACCGGGAGCGTCGCGAGCGCGAGGCCCGCGAGGCCGACGCCCGCGAGCGCGACGAGCGCGACCGCCGTGCCCGCGAGGAGGAGACCGCGCGCCAGTCGCAGTCCCAGCCTATCTACGTGCAGGCGCCCGTCCCGCCGGAGAAGCGCGGCAACCGCGGCTTCGGCGTGCTCATCGCGGTCATCGCCGCCATCCTCTTCGCCCTGCTCTACTCGCTCGGCACGGCCCTGCTCGCCTCGGTGCGGAACACGGACGCGTTCGGCGAGGTCTTCGGTCGCTACATCGCGTCGCCCGTCTTCTACGTGCCGACCATCGCGTTCCTCGTGCTGTTCGTGCTGCTCGCGCTCCTGGTCAACCGGGGCGGCTGGTGGGCGTTCGTCCTCGGCGGCCTGCCCGTCGCGATCCTCGTCTACGCCGCGTACGTCGGCACGCGTCTCCTCCAGGGCGGCGTCATGGACCTGGCCCCGTCGGAGCAGGCCCTCCTGCTCCAGCGCACCGTGACCTTCCCCGACGGGATCCTCGCGGGCTTCCTCGCCCGCGAGCTCGTCACATGGCTCGGCGCCGGCATCAGCGCGCGCGGCCGCCGGATCAAGGCCAAGAACGTCGAGGCCCGCGCCGAGTACGACCGGAAGCTGGCGGAGCAGCCGGACCACCGCTGACGCGTGTCAGGCTGGGCGAGTGATCCCCCTCCTGGCCGCCGTCATGCACGTCGCGCTCGTCGTGTGCGTCTTCGGCTTCGTCGCGCTGCTGGGCGGTGACGACGTGATCCCCGAGCGCGACGCGGGCGTGCTCCTCGGACCCGTCATGGTCGTGAGCGCCACGCTGGTCTTCGCCGTCGGCCTCATCCGCACCACGCGCGAGGCCGACCGGGAGCGGCGGATCCCCGTCCTGCCGGTCCTCGGTTGGGGCGCCGCCGCCTGGCTCGCGTACGGGATCCTCGGCGCCGTCCTCTACCTGCTGGCCGGCGCGGACGTGTTCGCGAGCCTCGCGTTCGCCCTCCGGCACCTCGTGGATCCGTTCGGGGTCGCCGTGCTCGGCATCTCGGCGCTGCTGGGGCTCGGCGCCGTCGCGCTGGCGGCTCGCGGCCCCTCGTTCACCGTTTGACCGGCGAGTCGCGGAACTGTATCGTGGCCGAGGTGTGCGCTCAGGCGTGCGCTCGCGTCGTGCCGTGAAGTCGGTGCGCCGAGCCGCACAGGAGCGCACCGACCAGGGTTCGTCCATTCGGTCGGCCCCCACGGCATACCCGCCGGCGCCTCCCACTGCCGTGGTCGGCGGACGCGCGGGTCCAGTTGAACTCGATCCCCGCTCGCGGGCGTCGAATGCTGACCATCAACCCGCTGTCACCGTGCAGCATCGAGGAGTCCCGTAGTGCCCACCATCCAGCAGCTGGTCCGCAAGGGCCGCACGCCCAAGGTCGTCAAGACCAAGGCGCCCGCCCTGAAGGCGAACCCCCAGCAGCGCGGCGTCTGCACCCGCGTCTACACGACCACGCCCAAGAAGCCGAACTCGGCCCTGCGCAAGGTCGCCCGCGTCAAGCTCAGCAACGGCCAGGAGGTGACGGCCTACATTCCCGGTGAGGGCCACAACCTCCAGGAGCACTCCATGGTGCTCGTCCGCGGCGGTCGCGTGAAGGACCTCCCCGGCGTGCGCTACAAGATCGTCCGCGGCGCGCTCGACACCCAGGCCGTGAAGAACCGCAAGCAGGCTCGCAGCCGGTACGGCGCGAAGATGGAGAAGAAGTAATGCCTCGCAAGGGTCCCGCCCCCAAGCGCCCTGTCGTCGCGGATCCCGTCTACGGTGCGCCGATCGTCAGCCAGCTCGTCAACAAGATCCTGCTCGACGGCAAGAAGGGCCTCGCCGAGAAGATCGTGTACGACGCCCTCGCCGGCGTCGCCGCGAAGAACGGCCAGGACGCCGTCGTCACGCTGAAGAAGGCGCTCGACAACGTCCGCCCGGCCCTCGAGGTCCGCTCGCGCCGCGTGGGTGGCTCCACCTACCAGGTGCCCATCGAGGTCAAGCCGCACCGCGCGAACACCCTCGCGCTCCGCTGGCTCACGACGTACGCCAAGTCGCGTCGCGAGAAGACCATGACCGAGCGTCTCACCAACGAGATCCTCGACGCATCCAACGGCCTCGGTGCCGCGGTCAAGCGCCGCGAGGACACCCACAAGATGGCCGAGTCGAACAAGGCCTTCGCGCACTACCGCTGGTAGCCGACCACCTCGTTCGACAGCACCACCAACCCCTTTCGGAGGAACCTGTGGCACAGGACGTGCTCACCGACCTGAACAAGGTCCGCAACATCGGCATCATGGCTCACATCGATGCCGGCAAGACCACCACCACCGAGCGCATCCTGTACTACACGGGCATCACTCACAAGATCGGCGAGGTCCACGACGGCGCCGCCACGATGGACTGGATGGCCCAGGAGCAGGAGCGCGGCATCACCATCACGTCCGCCGCGACGACGTGCTTCTGGAACAAGAACCAGATCAACATCATCGACACCCCCGGGCACGTCGACTTCACCGTCGAGGTGGAGCGTTCGCTCCGCGTCCTCGACGGCGCGGTCGCCGTGTTCGACGGCAAGGAGGGCGTCGAGCCCCAGTCCGAGACGGTGTGGCGCCAGGCCGACAAGTACGACGTGCCGCGCATCTGCTTCGTCAACAAGATGGACAAGCTCGGCGCCGACTTCTACTTCACGGTCGACACCATCGTCAACCGCCTCGGCGCGAAGCCGCTGGTCATCCAGCTGCCCATCGGCTCCGAGAGCGGCTTCGAGGGCGTCATCGACCTCGTCGAGATGCGCGCGCTGACCTGGCGCGGCGACTCCAAGGGAGACGTCGAGCTCGGTGCGAAGTACGACATCGAGGAGATCCCCGCGGATCTGCAGGACAAGGCGGACGAGTACCGGGCCAAGCTGCTCGAGACCGTCGCCGAGACCGACGACGCGCTGCTCGAGAAGTACTTCGGCGGCGAGGAGCTGACGGTGGCGGAGATCAAGGCCGCCATCCGCAAGCTCACCGTCAACAGCGAGATCTACCCCGTGCTCTGCGGCTCCGCGTTCAAGAACCGCGGCGTCCAGCCGATGCTCGACGCGGTGATCGACTACCTCCCCAGCCCGCTCGACGTGCCCCCCATGGAGGGACACGACGTGCGCGACGAGGAGAAGATCATCATCCGCAAGCCCGACTCGACGGAGCCCTTCTCGGCGCTCGCGTTCAAGGTCGCGGTGCACCCGTTCTTCGGTCGCCTCACGTACGTCCGGGTCTACTCGGGCACCATCGCGAGCGGCTCGCAGGTCATCAACTCGACCAAGGGCAAGAAGGAGCGCATCGGGAAGATCTTCCAGATGCACTCCAACAAGGAGAACCCGGTCGACTCGGTCACCGCCGGTCACATCTACGCGGTCATCGGCCTCAAGGACACGACCACGGGCGACACGCTCTGCGACCCGCAGGACCAGATCGTCCTCGAGTCGATGACGTTCCCCGAGCCCGTCATCGAGGTCGCGATCGAGCCGAAGACGAAGGCCGACCAGGAGAAGCTGGGTGTCGCCATCCAGAAGCTCGCTGAGGAGGACCCGACCTTCCGCACGGAGCAGAACCAGGAGACCGGTCAGACGGTCATCAAGGGCATGGGCGAGCTCCACCTCGACATCCTGGTCGACCGCATGAAGCGCGAGTTCAACGTCGAGGCCAACGTCGGCAAGCCGCAGGTCGCGTACCGCGAGACCATCCGCGGCACCGTCGACAAGCACGACTTCACGCACAAGAAGCAGACGGGTGGATCCGGGCAGTTCGCCAAGATCCAGATCAAGATCGAGCCCATGGAGGTGACCGCGGAGAAGACCTACGAGTTCGACAACAAGGTCACCGGCGGTCGCGTCCCCCGGGAGTACATCCCGTCGGTGGACGCGGGCATCCAGGACGCGCTCCAGGTCGGCATCCTCGCCGGCTACCCGATGGTCGGCGTGAAGGCAACGCTGCTCGACGGCGCCGCGCACGACGTCGACTCCTCGGAGATGGCGTTCAAGATCGCCGGCTCGATGGCCTTCAAGGAGGCCGCGCGCAAGGCGAAGCCCGTGCTGCTCGAGCCGCTCATGGCCGTCGAGGTCCGCACGCCCGAGGAGTACATGGGCGACGTCATCGGCGACCTGAACTCCCGTCGCGGCCAGATCCAGGCCATGGAGGACGCGAGCGGCGTGAAGGTCATCACCGCGAACGTCCCCCTGTCGGAGATGTTCGGCTACGTCGGCGACCTGAGGAGCAAGACCTCGGGCCGTGCGGTGTACTCGATGAGCTTCGGCAGCTACGCCGAGGTCCCGAAGGCTGTCGCCGACGAGATCGTCCAGAAGAACAAGGGCGAGTAGCCCTCCAGTTCGAGCGGCATCCGCCGTTTCAGTACCATAAGCAAGATCTCCAACACGCAGGGCGTCCGGGAACAACCGGACGCCCCGCAACCGAGTCCTGAGGAGGACCCACAGTGGGTAAGGCCAAGTTCGAGCGGACCAAGCCGCACGTCAACATCGGAACGATCGGTCACGTCGACCACGGCAAGACGACGCTGACGGCAGCGATCTCCAAGGTCCTGGCGGACAAGTACCCGTCGGCGACCAACGTGCAGCGCGACTTCGCGTCCATCGACTCCGCTCCCGAGGAGCGCCAGCGCGGCATCACGATCAACATCTCGCACGTCGAGTACGAGACGCCCAAGCGTCACTACGCTCACGTCGACGCCCCGGGTCACGCTGACTACATCAAGAACATGATCACGGGCGCCGCCCAGATGGACGGCGCGATCCTCGTGGTCGCCGCCACCGACGGCCCCATGGCGCAGACGCGCGAGCACGTGCTGCTCGCGAAGCAGGTCGGCGTGCCGTACCTGCTCGTCGCGCTCAACAAGTCGGACATGGTCGACGACGAGGAGATCCTCGAGCTCGTCGAGCTCGAGGTCCGCGAGCTGCTCTCCAGCCAGGACTTCGACGGCGACAACGCCCCCGTCGTCCAGGTCTCCGGCCTCAAGGCGCTCGAGGGCGACGAGAAGTGGGTCGAGCAGATCGTCAAGCTCATGGACGCGGTCGACGAGTCCATCCCGGAGCCCGTCCGCGACAAGGACAAGCCGTTCCTCATGCCCGTCGAGGACGTCTTCACGATCACCGGTCGTGGAACCGTCGTCACGGGTCGCGCCGAGCGCGGCACCCTCGCCATCAACTCGGACGTCGAGATCGTGGGCATCCGTCCCACCGTCAAGACCACCGTCACGGGCATCGAGATGTTCCACAAGCAGCTCGACGAGGCCTGGGCCGGCGAGAACTGCGGGCTCCTGCTCCGCGGCACCAAGCGCGAGGACGTCGAGCGCGGCCAGGTCATCGTCAAGCCGGGTTCGGTCACGCCGCACACCGATTTCGAGGGCACCGCGTACATCCTCTCCAAGGAGGAGGGCGGGCGTCACAACCCGTTCTACGCGAACTACCGTCCGCAGTTCTACTTCCGCACCACCGACGTCACCGGCGTCATCACGCTGCCCGAGGGCACCGAGATGGTCATGCCCGGCGACACCACCGACATGAACGTCGCGCTGATCCAGCCGATCGCCATGGAGGAGGGCCTCGGCTTCGCCATCCGCGAGGGTGGCCGCACCGTCGGCGCCGGCACGGTCACGAAGATCGTCAAGTAGCACCCAGCTCCATCAGCACCACCTCCGACAGGGTCGGGCCGTCATGGCCCGGCCCTGTCGGCCGTTGAGCGGTCGCGAGGTGTCACGGCTGGCCGAGAGCCTTCGCATCGTGCACTAACCGACGGCTGTCCTGCGCGTAGGTTCGATGAATGGTCAGACTCCGGCGCAGCGACGCCACCGGCAAGGGCTACACCCGCAAGAGGGCCGGGAAGGGCTGGACCTACCTCGACGCCGACGGGAACCGCGTCACGGACACGGCGCTGCGCGCCCGCATGGAGCACCTCGGGATCCCGCCGGCGTGGACCGACGTCTGGATCGCGCCGTACGACAACGGTCACGTGCAGGCGACGGGCATGGACAGCGCCGGGCGTCGCCAGTACATCTACCACCCGACCTGGCGCGAGCAGAAGGACCGGATCAAGTTCGACCGCGCGCTTCAGCTCGCCGAGTCGCTGCCGTCCGCGCGCCGCCAGGTCACCATCCACCTCCGGCAGGACGGCTTCACGCGCGAGCGCGCGCTAGCTGTACTGAGTCATGACGTTGGTGACACTCGGGCCGCGGGCGTCAGCCCGTGGCTCGAGTGGATTCGTTCAGTGTTGTAGTGCTGGATCCACGGATCAAGGGCGTCGGTTCTGGCTTGGTTGCTGGTGAAGGGTTGCCGGTAGGCTCACTCGGTCGCGAGGGTGCGGTTGAAGCGTTCGACCTTGCCGTTCTGCCAGGGGCAGTGCGGGCGGATGAACTTCTGCCTCGCACCGAGCTGCGTGACCGCGTTCTGGAACGCGGCCGAGTGCCGGTAGGCGAACGCGTTGTCCGTCAGGACCCGTTCGATGCGGGTGATGCCGTGCTCGGCGAAGTACGCCGCGGCCCGGGTCAGGAACCCTGCCGCGGTCACGCCCTTCTCGTCCGGGTGGATCTCCGCGTAGGCGAGGCGGGTGTGGTCATCGACCACGGCGTGGACGTAATCGCACCCGATCCCACGACCACGAACCTGTTCGCTGCGGCCATGCGCCCGCCAGCCGCCGCCGTCCGGGATCCGGCCGAGCTTCTTCACGTCGACGTGGATCAGGTCGCCGGGATGCTCATGCTCGTACCGGTTTGCCGTCGACCGGGATGCCCGGATCACGGCCCCGGTGACGGGGTCCAACCATGCCAACGGCGGTGCCCCGTGCCGCCGCAGGATGCGGGAGATCGTGCGGGCTGGAACACCGGTCACCGGCGCCAACCGGGCAGGACCTGATCGCAATCGGGTCCTCGCTTCCACGACGGCTCGTTCTCGTTCCGGGCTCGTCCTCGTCGGCACCCGTCTCGGCCTCGAGGACCGGTCCGACAAGCCTTCGAAGCCCTCGGACCGGAACCGATTCACCCACCGATGCGCGCACTGACGCGACACACCGAGTTCGCGCGCGACATGCGAGACCGGCCGACGATCCTCGACCACCCGCCGCACGAGGAGAACCCTCCCGTGAACCGTCAGACGAGCATTAGCGTGGGACATCGAGGCCTCCTGGCAGTGGCAGAACTAGACAGCTCCATCAAGCCAGGAGGCCTCCTCACACGCCCCGAAGTGTCACCAACGTCATGGCCGGGTACAGCTAGCCGCCGGCTTCCGCATGCTCGACACGGGCAGCCTCCGCGTCGGCAGCGAGCGGTACACCGAGTCGAACGGCAGCCACGGGCTGTCGACGCTGCTGTGCTCGCACGTCACCGTGCACGAGGACACCGTCCACCTCGAGTTCCCCGCGAAGAGCGGGCAGGCGTGGTCGAGCGACATCCGCGACCACGACCTCGTGCAGGTCGTCGGCGGGCTCCAGGAGCGCGGCCCGAACGCCCGGCTGCTGGCCTACGAGCTCGACGGCGAGTGGCACCCGCTCGGCGCGGCCGACATCAACGACTACGTGCGGGAGCGGACGGGCGGCGAGTTCACCGCGAAGGACTTCCGCACCCTGCACGGCACGGTCGCGGCGGCGATCAGCCTGGCGAAGCACGGACCCGAGGCGACGAAGGGCAAGCGGCAGCGGGCGCTGGCGCAGGCGTACCGCGACGCCGCCGAGGTACTCAGCAACACGCCGACCATCGCGAAGAACAGCTACGTGGACCCGCGGCTCGTCGACGAGTACGTCCACGGCCGCACGATCGATCCGCAGCGCCTCGCGTCGGGCGAGACGGAGCTGCGGAACCTGCTGTTCCGGTGACCGCGAGGGCGCCTCGACGCCGCCGGCGGGAGGCGCCGCGAGCCCCGGAATCACGGGGGAGTGGGCGCGACACGCCCGGGTTGCACGCGTGGCCGGACTATGACAAACTCGTCTAGTTCAACATTCCGACGCACGCCGCCCTGCGCGCGAGACGTCGGATCACTGCCAGGCAGTGCATAGCCGCCCGGAGCGCTCGTCGCTCCCTGGGCAGGTTAGGCCGCGGGCAGCAGAGCAGAAGCACACGACACCCACCGGATGAGCACCGCTCGTCCGCGTCCGCATGCGGGCGGGTGCACGAGCTGCCCGAGGCCGCGTCCCACGATGCGCGCCCGGGTGCACCACGGATGGGTCGCGCCACGAGGCCGGGCCATCCGAGCGAGGGACACACGCGTCCAATACGGTCCGAGGCCGCATGACGCACGAAAGAGAGAGAGTCACACATGGCGGGACAGAAGATCCGCATCCGACTTAAGTCGTACGACCACTCGGTCATCGACTCCTCGGCCCGGAAGATCGTCGACACGGTGACCCGCGCGGGCGCCACGGTCGTCGGCCCGGTGCCGCTGCCCACGGAGAAGAACGTGATCTGCGTGATCCGTTCCCCCCACAAGTACAAGGACAGCCGCGAGCACTTCGAGATGCGCACGCACAACCGTCTGATCGACATCGTCGACCCGACGCCGAAGGCGGTCGACTCGCTCATGCGACTCGACCTCCCGGCCGACGTCAACATCGAGATCAAGCTCTAAGGGAACCCATGTCTACCGCTAACAGGACTTTCACCGGTCTGCTCGGCACGAAGCTGGGCATGACGCAGGTGTGGGACGAGAACAACAAGCTCATCCCCGTGACCGTCGTGCAGATCACCCCGAACGTCGTCACCCAGGTGCGCACGCCCGAGGTCGACGGCTACGGCGCCATCCAGATCGCCTACGGCCAGATCGACCCCCGCAAGGCCGACAAGCCGAGCACCGGCCACTTCGAGAAGGCCGGCGTCACGCCGCGCCGCCACCTCACCGAGGTCCGCACGGCCGACTTCGCCGAGTACGCGCTCGGCCAGGAGATCACCGTCGGTGCGTTCGAGCCCGGCTCCAAGGTCGACGTCGTCGGCACCAGCAAGGGCAAGGGCTTCGCCGGCGTCATGAAGCGCCACAACTTCAAGGGCGTCTCGGCCTCGCACGGTTCGCACCGCAACCACCGCAAGCCCGGTTCCATCGGCGCCTCCTCGACCCCCAGCCGTGTCTTCAAGGGCATGCGCATGGCCGGTCGCATGGGCGGCGAGCGCGTCACCGTGCTGAACCTCGTCGTCCACAGCGTGGACGCCGAGAAGGGCCTCTTGCTCGTCAAGGGCGCAGTGCCCGGCGCGCGTGGCCGCATCGTCTTCGTCCGCAACGCAGTGAAGGGGAAGTAGTCATGGCTACCGACACCCAGCTCGACGTCCTCGACGCGACCGGTGCAGTCACCGGCTCCGTCGACCTGCCCGCGTCGCTGTTCGACGTGCAGACCAACGTCCCGCTCATCCACCAGGTCGTCGTCGCCCAGCTCGCCGCGGCGCGCCAGGGAACGCACAAGACCAAGGGCCGCGGCGAGGTCTCCGGCGCCGGTCGCAAGCCGTTCAAGCAGAAGGGAACCGGTCGCGCTCGTCAGGGCTCGATCCGCGCCCCCCAGATGACCGGCGGTGGCATCGTCCACGGACCCACGCCCCGCAACTACTCGCAGCGCACCCCCAAGAAGATGATCGCCGCGGCTCTGCTCGGCGCCCTCTCCGACCGCGCGCGCGGCGCCCGCCTCCACGTCATCGAGAGCCTCTCCGCCGGAGACGTCCCCTCGACGAAGACCGTGGTCGCGCTGCTCGAGGGCATCGCCACGAGCAAGCACGTCCTCATCGTCCTGGAGCGCACCGACGAGGTCAGCCTCCGCAGCGTGCGCAACATCCCGACGGTCCACGTGCTGTCCTACGACCAGCTCAACGCGTACGACGTGCTCGTGAGCGACGACATCGTCTTCACGAAGGGCGCGTACGACGCGTTCGTCGAGTCGAAGACGGCCAAGGAAGAGGTTGCCGCATGAGCGCCACCCAGAAGGACCCCCGCGACATCATCATCGCGCCGGTCGTCTCCGAGAAGAGCTACGGCCTGATCGACCAGGGCAAGTACACGTTCATCGTGGACCCCCGCTCGAACAAGACCGAGATCAAGCTCGCGATCGAGAAGATCTTCGGCGTGCAGGTCGCGTCGGTCAACACGCTCAACAAGCAGGGCAAGACCCGCCGGACCAAGTTCGGGATGGGCAAGCGCAAGGACACCAAGCGCGCCATCGTCTCCCTCAAGTCGGGCTCCATCGACATCTTCACGACTGTCGGCTGAGACCGGGACTAGGAAAACACCAATGGCTATTCGCAAGTACAAGCCCACGACCCCGGGTCGTCGCGGTTCGTCCGTCGCCGACTTCGTGGAGATCACGCGCTCGACGCCCGAGAAGTCGCTGCTCCGCCCGCTCTCCAAGACCGGTGGCCGCAACAACCAGGGTCGGATCACGACCCGTCACATCGGTGGTGGCCACAAGCGCCAGTACCGCGTGATCGACTTCAAGCGCAACGACAAGGACGGCGTCATCGCGACCGTCGCCCACATCGAGTACGACCCCAACCGCACGGCGCGCATCGCGCTCCTGCACTTCATCGACGGCACGAAGCGCTACATCCTCGCGCCGAACAAGCTGAAGCAGGGCGACAAGATCGAGTCGGGCGCCACGGCCGACATCAAGCCGGGCAACAACCTGCCGCTGCGCAACATCCCGACGGGTACCGTCATCCACGCCATCGAGCTCCGCCCCGGCGGCGGCGCGAAGATGGCCCGCTCCGCCGGCGCCTCCGTGCGCCTCGTGGCGAAGGACGGCCCGTACGCCCAGCTGCGCCTGCCCTCCGGCGAGATCCGCAACGTCGATGCGCGCTGCCGCGCGACCATCGGCGAGGTCGGCAACGCCGAGCAGTCGAACATCAACTGGGGCAAGGCCGGCCGCATGCGCTGGAAGGGCGTCCGCCCGACCGTCCGCGGTGTCGCGATGAACCCGGTCGACCACCCGCACGGTGGTGGTGAGGGCAAGACCTCCGGTGGTCGCCACCCGGTCAGCCCGTGGGGCCAGAAGGAAGGCCGCACGCGCCACATCAACAAGCCCAGCGACAAGCTCATCGTTCGCCGCCGCAACGCCGGCAAGAAGCGCAAGTAGGAGTTGTAGAAGATGCCACGCAGTCTGAAGAAGGGCCCCTTCGTCGACGACCACCTGCTCCGCAAGGTGATCTCGGCGAACGAGGCCAGCAGCAAGAACGTGATCAAGACCTGGTCGCGCCGCTCGATGATCATCCCGGCGATGCTGGGTCACACCATCGCGGTGCACGACGGTCGCAAGCACGTCCCCGTGTTCGTCACGGAGTCCATGGTCGGCCACAAGCTCGGCGAGTTCGCGCTCACGCGCACCTTCCGCGGCCACGTGAAGGACGACAAGAAGGGTCGTCGCCGCTAACGCGGCGACGAGAAGGAGGAGAGAAATGGTGGAGTCGATCGCACGCGTGCGTCACATCCGCGTCACCCCCCAGAAGGCCCGTCGCGTCGTGGACATGATCCGTGGCAAGCAGGCCGAGGAGGCCCTGGCCATCCTGAAGTTCGCGCCGCAGGGCGCGAGCGAGCCGATCTACAAGCTGGTGGCCTCGGCCATGGCGAACGCGCGGGTCAAGGCCGACGCGTCCAACAGCTTCCTCGCGGAGCAGGACCTCTACATCGTCAAGGCGTTCGTGGACGAGGGCACCACCCTCAAGCGGTTCCAGCCCCGCGCACAGGGTCGCGCATTCCGTATCAACAAGCGCACCAGCCACATCACGGTCGTCCTCGCGACGCCGGATGAGGCGGACGTGGCGACGACCACGAAGAAGGCGAGCAAGTAATGGGACAGAAGGTCAACCCGTACGGGTTCCGTCTCGGGATCACGACCGACCACGTGTCGCGTTGGTTCTCGGACAGCACGAAGAAGGGGCAGCGTTACAGCGACTACGTCGCCGAGGACGTACGCATCCGCACCATGCTCAAGACGAGCCTCGACCGCGCCGGTGTGGCGCGCATCGAGATCGAGCGCACCCGTGATCGTGTACGCGTGGACATCTACACGGCGCGTCCCGGCATCGTCATCGGCCGCCGCGGCGTCGAGGCCGAGCGCATCCGCGCCGACCTCGAGAAGCTCACGGGCAAGCAGATCCAGCTGAACATCCTCGAGGTGAAGAACCCCGAGGCCGAGGCGCAGCTGGTCGCCCAGGGCATCGCCGAGCAGCTCGCGGGTCGTGTGGCGTTCCGCCGCGCGATGCGCAAGGGTCTGCAGGGCGCGCAGCGCGCCGGCGCCAAGGGCGTCCGCATCCAGGTCTCCGGCCGCCTCGGCGGCGCCGAGATGAGCCGCTCGGAGTTCTACCGCGAGGGCCGCGTGCCGCTGCACACCCTCCGCGCGAACATCGACTACGGCTTCTACGAGGCCCGCACCTCCTTTGGCCGCATCGGCGTGAAGGTCTGGGTCTACAAGGGCGACATCACGAACAAGGATCTCGCTCGGGAGCAGGCGAACCAGAAGTCGTCGCGCCCGGAGCGTCGTAACGACCGTTCCGACGGTCGAACCGGAGATCGCCGCACCAACGCGCCGCGCACCGCGCCGGCCGCCGAGGCAGCGCCGGTCGCCGCAGCAGGAGTTGAGGCGTAACCATGTTGATCCCCCGCAAGGTCAAGCACCGCAAGCAGCACCACCCGGGTCGTACCGGCCACGCGACCGGCGGCACCGTCGTCTCGTTCGGCGAGTACGGCATCCAGGCCCTCACGCCCGCCTACGTCACCAACCGCCAGATCGAGTCCGCTCGAATCGCCATGACGCGTCATGTGAAGCGCGGCGGGAACGTGTACATCAACATCTTCCCGGACCGCCCGCTCACCAAGAAGCCCGCCGAGACCCGCATGGGTTCCGGAAAGGGCTCGGTCGAATGGTGGGTCGCCAACGTCAAGCCGGGTCGCGTGCTCTTCGAGCTCTCCGGCGTCGACGAGGCCACGGCGCGCGAGGCGCTCACCCGGGCCATCCACAAGCTGCCCCTCAAGGCACGCATCATCAAGCGCGAGGAAGGCGACGCATAATGGCGATCGGTTCCAAGGAGCTCGCCCCCGTCGAGCTGGACACTTTCGAGGACGAGCGACTCGTCGAAGAGCTGAAGAAGGCCAAGGAGGAGCTGTTCAACCTGCGCTTCCAGTCGGCCACCGGTCAGCTCGACAGCCACGGCCGCCTCCGCGCGGTCAAGCGCGACATCGCTCGGATCTACACGGTCATCCGCGAGCGCGAGCTGGGCATCCGTGCCACGCCCGCCCCCGTCGAGGTCCCCGAGAAGCCCGAGAAGAAGAAGGCGACGAAGAAGGCCGCGAAGGCCGACGACGCCGCCGTCACCGAGAAGGCTGAGGAGGCTTGATCATGGCGAACGCCGAAGAGAAGAACACGGCTGACACCGCGACGGCCGACCGCGGTTACCGCAAGTCCCGTCGTGGCTACGTCACCAGCGACAAGATGGACAAGACCATCGTCGTCGAGGTCGAGGACCGCGTGAAGCACCCGCTGTACGGCAAGGTCATCCGCCGCACCTCCAAGGTCAAGGCGCACGACGAGGCGAACACCGCCGGCATCGGCGACCTGGTCCTGATCAACGAGACCCGTCCCCTCAGCGCCTCCAAGCGCTGGCGCCTGGTCGAGATCCTCGAGAAGGCCAAGTAGCCCCGGCTGCTTGGATAAGGAGCAACAGTGATTCAGCAGGAATCCCGCCTCAAGATCGCGGACAACACGGGTGCCAAGGAGATCTTGACCATCCGCGTGCTCGGTGGCTCGGGTCGTCGCTACGCGGGTCTCGGTGACGTCATCGTCGCGACCGTCAAGGACGCGATCCCCGGCGGAAACGTCAAGAAGGGCGAGGTCGTCAAGGCCGTCATCGTCCGCACCAAGAAGGAGACGCGCCGTCCCGACGGCTCGTACATCAAGTTCGACGAGAACGCCGCCGTCATCCTGAACAGCAACGGGGAGCCCCGCGGCACCCGCATCTTCGGACCGGTGGGCCGCGAGCTCCGGGACAAGAAGTTCATGAAGATCATCTCGCTGGCACCGGAGGTCATTTAGTCATGGCGAACATCAAGAAGGGTGACCTCGTGCAGGTCATCACGGGTCGAACGCAGGCCAAGGGCGGCGACCGGGGCAAGCAGGGCCGCGTCCTGTCCGTCCTGGTCGAGCGCAACCGCGTCGTCGTCGAGGGCGTGAACTTCGTCACGAAGCACGTCCGCGTCGGCCAGACGCAGCGCGGCTCCAAGACCGGCGGCATCGAGACCGTCGAGGCGCCCATCCACATCTCCAACGTCGCGCTCGTCGACCCCGAGTCCAAGAAGCCCACGCGAGTCGGCTTCCGGACCGAGCAGGTCGAGAAGGACGGGGTCTCCAAGACCGTCCGCGTCCGCTACGCCAAGAAGTCAGGTAAGGACCTCTAGCAATGACCGACACCGCAACCGCTGGCACGGCCGAGGGCTCCACGCTCCCGCGCCTGAAGCAGAAGTACCGCTCCGAGATCGTCAGCCAGCTGACCGCTGATCTCGGCTTCACGAACGTGCACCAGGTGCCCGGGCTCACGAAGATCGTCGTGAACATGGGCGTCGGCGACGCGGCTCGCGACGGCAAGATCATCGACGGCGCGGTCGCCGACCTCACCAAGATCACGGGCCAGAAGCCGCAGGTCACGAAGGCCCGCAAGTCGATCGCCCAGTTCAAGCTGCGTGAGGGCCAGGCCATCGGCACCCACGTGACGCTGCGCGGCGACCGCATGTGGGAGTTCCTCGACCGCCTGCTGTCCCTCGCCCTGCCCCGCATCCGCGACTTCCGCGGGCTCAGCCCGAAGCAGTTCGACGGCAACGGCAACTACACGTTCGGTCTCAACGAGCAGTCCATGTTCCATGAGATCGACCAGGACCGCATCGACCGGGTCCGCGGCATGGACATCACGGTCGTCACGACCGCTCGGACGGACGACGAGGGACGCGCGCTGCTCAAGGCGCTCGGCTTCCCGTTCCAGACGCCCGAGAACACGCCGTAACCAGCTCCACCCGCATCACCCGCATCACCCGCACGACCAGCACCACCGCACGATCGGCGCCGGGCACCTCCGCCCGGCGCCGCCACCACCACAGGTCGTCATCCGTGTCCGGATGAACGAAACCAGGCGAGAGAGGCATCACCAGATATGACAATGACCGACCCGGTCGCTGACATGCTGACCCGACTCCGGAACGCGAACTCCGCGCACCACGACACGGTCTCCATGCCGCACTCCAAGCTCAAGTCGCACATCGCCGACATCCTCAAGTCCGAGGGCTTCATCGCCGGCTGGGACGTCGCGGACGCCCGCGTCGGCCAGACGCTGACGCTCAGCCTCAAGTTCGGTCCCGACCGTGAGCGCTCCATCCGGGGCATCAAGCGCGTGTCGAAGCCCGGACTGCGCGTGTACGCGAAGTCCGCGGAGATCCCCCAGGTCCTCGGTGGCCTCGGGGTCGCCATCCTGTCCACCTCCTCGGGGCTCCTCACGGACCGCCAGGCTGCGAAGAAGGGCGTGGGTGGGGAAGTCCTCGCCTACGTGTGGTAACGCCATGTCACGTATCGGAAGACTCCCCATCGACGTCCCCGCAGGGGTCGACGTCGCCGTCGACGGCCAGCACGTCACGGTGAAGGGCCCGAAGGGCGAGCTCAGCCTCACCGTCGCGCAGCCCATCCGCGCCGAGGTCCAGGACGGGCAGGTGCTCGTCACCCGTCCGGACGACGAGCGCGAGTCGCGTTCGCTCCACGGCCTGACGCGCAGCCTCATCGCGAACAACATCGTCGGCGTCACCACCGGCTACACCAAGGGCCTCGAGATCGTCGGCACGGGTTACCGCGTCGCGCTCAAGGACAAGGGCGTCGAGTTCGCGCTCGGCTTCTCCCACCCGGTGTACGTCGAGGCGCCCGCGGGCATCAGCTTCACCGTCGAGGGCGTCAACAAGATGACCGTCGTCGGCATCGACAAGCAGCTCGTCGGCGAGACGGCCGCCAACATCCGCAAGATTCGCAAGCCCGAGCCCTACAAGGGCAAGGGCGTCCGCTACGCCGGCGAGAACGTTCGCCGCAAGGCCGGAAAGAGTGGTAAGTGATCATGGCTCTCGGAGTTAGAGGAAAAAGCAAGTCCGCCGCCCGCGGCCGCAGGCACGCACGCCTGCGCAAGAAGGTCGAGGGCACCGAGCTGCGTCCGCGCCTGGTCGTCACCCGTTCGGCCCGCCACGTCTTCGTGCAGGTCGTCGATGACAGCCGTGGTCACACCGTCGCGTCCGCATCGACCCTCGAGGCCGACATGCGCACGTTCGACGGCGACAAGACCGCCAAGTCGCGCAAGGTCGGCGAGCTCGTCGCCGAGCGCGCGAAGGCGGCCGGCGTGGAGAGCGTCGTATTCGATCGTGGTGGCAACCGCTACGCAGGACGCGTCGCGGCCATCGCCGAAGGAGCTCGAGAGGGTGGTCTGAGCCTGTGAGCGCAGCCGAGAACAACAACAAGGAGCCCGAGGTCGTGGCAGTGGCGGAGACGCCCGTCGAGACCGCGGCGTCCACCGCACCCGCGCAGAACGAGGGCCGCGAGGGCCGTCGTGGCGGACGCGACCGGAACCAGGGCGGCCGCGACAGCCGCGGTGGCCGTGATGCCGACAAGAGCCAGTTCCTGGAGCGCGTCGTCACCATCAACCGCGTGTCCAAGGTCGTCAAGGGCGGTCGTCGCTTCAGCTTCACCGCGCTCGTGATCGTCGGAGACGGCAACGGACTGGTGGGCGTCGGCTACGGCAAGGCCCGCGAGGTCCCGACCGCCATCTCCAAGGGCGTCGAGGAGGCGAAGAAGAACTTCTTCCGCGTCCCCCGCATCGGCCTGACCATCCCGCACGCCGTGCAGGGTGAGGCATCCGCCGGAGTCGTCCTCCTGCGCCCCGCGTCCGCGGGTACCGGCGTCATCGCCGGTGGCCCCGTCCGCGCGGTGCTTGAGTGCGCCGGCATCCACGACGTGCTGAGCAAGTCGCTCGGCTCGTCGAACACGATCAACATCGTGCACGCCACGGTCGAGGCGCTCAAGCAGCTCGAGGAGCCGCGCGCCGTCGCAGCCCGTCGTGGGCTCGAGCTGAAGCAGGTCGTCCCGGCCCGCATCCTCCGCGCCCAGCGCGCCGAGGCCGACGCGAAGGCAGGTGTCTGATGGCTCAGCTCCGAGTGACGCAGATCAAGTCCAAGATCAGCGAGAAGCAGAACCAGCGCGACACCCTGCGGAGCCTCGGGCTCCGTCGCATCGGTGCCGTGGTGGTCCGTGAGGACAACGCCCAGAACCGCGGGTACGTGAACACCGTGGCGCACCTGGTCAAGGTGGAGGAGATCGACTGATGGCTGAGAAGAACGAGTCGGCCGAGACGCCCGTGAAGGCGCCCAAGGCCGCACCGAAGAAGACCGCGAAGGCCCCTGCGGCCGCCGCCGCTTCCGCTGAGACGACCACGGTCGGCCCGACGGAGACGGTCAAGCGCGAGCAGGTCCTCAAGATCCACCACCTCCGTCCCGCCGCCGGGGCCAAGAAGGCACGCCAGCGTGTCGGCCGCGGTGAGGGCTCGAAGGGCAAGACCGCGGGTCGTGGCACCAAGGGCACGAAGGCCCGCTACACGGTTCGCGTCGGCTTCGAGGGTGGGCAGATGCCGCTGCACATGCGCACCCCGAAGCTCCGCGGGTTCAAGAACCCGTTCCGCGTCGAGTACCAGGTCGTGAACCTGGAGAAGCTCGCCGTGCTCTACCCTGACGGCGGCGACGTCACCACGAGCGACCTGGTCGCGAAGGGTGCCGTGCGCAAGAACGAGAAGGTCAAGGTCCTCGGGGACGGCGACATCTCGGTTAAGCTGACGGTTGCTGTCGACAAGGTCTCCGGCTCCGCTGCGGAGAAGATCGTCGCAGCAGGCGGCTCCGTCAAGTAGCGCTTCAGGACGCAACGGCAGGGGCGGTCGGGAAACCGACCGCCCCTACCGGCACCTGGGGCCGCATCGGGTCGGCCCGACCCCCGCCTCCCGGCGGACCTCCCACAGAAAGCAGGACACCCTCCGTGTTGAGCGCCGTCGTCAGGATCTTCCGCACCCCCGATCTGCGTCGCAAGATCGGGTTCACGCTGGGCATCATCGCCCTCTTCCGCCTCGGATCCTTCATCCCGGCGCCGTTCGTCGACTTCGCCAACGTGCAGTCGTGCCTCGCGGCCAACCAGGGCACCTCGGGCCTCTACGAGCTCGTCAACCTCTTCAGCGGCGGAGCGCTCCTGAAGCTCTCCATCTTCGCGCTGGGCATCATGCCGTACATCACGGCGTCGATCATCGTCCAGCTGCTCCGCGTGGTCATCCCGCACTTCGACACCCTCTACAAGGAGGGCCAGTCCGGCCAGGCCAAGCTCACGCAGTACACGCGCTACCTCACGATCGCCCTCGCGGTGCTCCAGTCCACGACGCTCATCACGGTCGCGCGCAGCGGTGCGCTCTTCGGCCAGACCAACGTCAGCGCCTGCACGCAGCTCGTCACGAACGACGCCTGGTACGCGATCATGCTCATGGTCATCACGATGACCGCCGGCACCGGCCTCATCATGTGGATGGGCGAGCTCATCACCGAGCGCGGCATCGGCAACGGCATGTCGCTCCTCATCTTCACGTCGGTCGCAGCCGCGTTCCCGACCTCGCTCATCGCGATCCAGCAGAGCCGCGGCTGGGAGGTCTTCCTCCTGGTCATCTTCGTCGGCCTCCTCGTCGTCGCCGCCGTCGTCTACGTCGAGCAGTCGCAGCGCCGCATCCCCGTGCAGTACGCCAAGCGCATGGTCGGCCGCCGCACCTACGGCGGCAACAACACGTACATCCCGATCAAGGTGAACATGGCCGGCGTCGTGCCCGTCATCTTCGCGTCGTCGCTGCTGTACCTGCCGGCCCTGGTCGCGCAGTTCAACCAACCCGCCGTCGGCCAGGCGCCGGCGCCGTGGGTGCAGTGGATCACCGACAACCTCACGACGGGCGACCACCCGCTCTACATGGCGATGTACTTCCTGCTCATCGTCGGCTTCACGTACTTCTACGTCGCCATCACCTTCAACCCGGAGGAGGTCGCCGACAACATGAAGAAGTACGGCGGCTTCATCCCCGGGATCCGCGCGGGACGCCCGACGGCCGAGTACCTCGACTACGTGCTCACGCGCATCACGCTGCCGGGCTCGCTGTACCTGGGCCTCATCGCGCTCCTGCCGCTCATCGCGCTCTCGCTCGTCGGCGCCAACCAGAACTTCCCGTTCGGTGGCGCGAGCATCCTGATCGTGGTCGGCGTCGGCCTCGAGACGGTGAAGCAGATCGACTCGCAGCTGCAGCAGCGGCACTACGAGGGGCTGCTCAAGTGACCCGGCTCCTGATCGTCGGCCCTCCCGGCGCGGGCAAGGGCACGCAGGCGAAGCGCATCGCCGCCGAGCACGGGATCCCGGACATCTCCACCGGCGACATCTTCCGCCAGAACATCAAGGACGGCACCGAGCTCGGCCGGCAGGTGCAGGCCCTCGTGGACGCGGGCAACTACGTCCCCGACGAGCTCACCAACGGCCTCGTCACCGCGCGCCTCCAGGAGGAGGACGCGCAGGCCGGCTTCCTGCTCGACGGGTACCCGCGCACGCTCGACCAGGTCGCGTACCTGGAGGAGCTGTTGCAGGGCTGGGGCCAGGAGCTCGACGCCGTCATCCAGCTCGTCGCCGACGAGGAGGAGGTCGTCGCCCGCCTCACGCGCCGAGCGGCCGAGCAGGGGCGCGCCGACGACGGCGAGGCCGAGATCCGCCACCGCCAGGAGGTCTACGTCCGCGAGACGAGCCCCCTCATCGACGTGTACCGCGACCGCGGACTGCTCGTCGAGGTCGACGGGCTGGGCGAGGTCGACGAGGTCGCGGAGCGCATCCGCACGGCCCTCGCGGGCCGCGGCGTCCGTCCCTCCTCCGACGCCGGTCGCGCGTAGCGACGTGGGCGCGCTCCGTCGCACGCCGGGGATCTACAAGAGCCCGGACGAGATCCGCCGCATGGTCGCGCCCGGCCTCGCGACCGCCGCGTCGCTCGACGCCGTCCGCGGGCTCATCGCCCCCGGCGTCACGACGGGCGAGCTCGACGCCGCCGCCGATGCCGCCATCCGCGCGCTCGGCGGCCACTCCAACTTCCAGCTCGTGCCGGGCTACCGCCACACGGTGTGCGTCTCCGTCAACGACGAGGTCGTGCACGGCATCCCCGGCGACCGCGTGCTGCAGCCGGGCGACATCGTCTCGGTCGACAGCGGCGCCGAGATCGACGGCTGGAACGGCGACTCGGCCATGACGGTCGTGGTGCCGGATCCCGCGCGCCCCGACGTCGTCGAGGCCCGCGAGCGGCTGTCCCGCGTCACCGAGGACTCGCTCTGGGCCGGCATCGCGCGGCTCGCGACCGCGTCGCACCTCAACGAGGTGGGCGAGGCCGTCGAGGAGAGCGTCGAGGCGGCCGGGTCCTTCGGCATCGTCATGGAGTACACCGGGCACGGCATCGGCCGGAGCATGCACGAGGATCCGCCGGTCTTCAACTACCGCGTGCGCGGCAAGGGCCCCGCGGTCAAGCCCGGGCTCGTCGTCGCGATCGAGCCGATGGTCACCGACGGCGAGGCGGAGACGCGCGTCCTCGACGACGACTGGACCGTCGCCACGGTCGACGGCAGCATGGCCTCGCACTGGGAGCACTCGGTCGCGGTGCACGCGCGCGGCATCTGGGTGCTCACGCTCGCCGACGGCGGCGCCTCGCGCCTCGTGCCGCTCGGCGTCACGCCCGTCGCGCCCTGACCGCCGCGCCCGCCTGATCCGCCCGGACGCCCGCGCGTCTGCCGGTCAGGTGTCCATGACGTGCACGAGCTCCTCGATGAAGGAGCCGTGCGAGCCGGACGCCCGCATGATCGCCTGCACGTCGCGGTGGTCGGAGAACACCTCGACGAACTGGTCGAACACGTGCTGGAAGCTCGTGCGTCCGCTCGCGCTGAAGGCCACGAGCGCGACCACGTGCACGCGGTTGCCGCCCCACTGCATCGCCTGGTCGTTGACGACGATGGCGATGGCCGTGCGGTGCGCCGTCATGGCCAGCGAGTGCGGCACCGCGAGCGTGTCGGTGAAGGCCGTCGACGACAGGCGCTCGCGCTCGATGGCGCCGTCGATGTACTCGGGCTCGATGATGCCCTGCTCCACCATCCGCTGACCGAGCAGGCGAATCATCGCCTCCTCGTCGGGCGCGTGCAGGTCCCGGAAGAACAGCGACTCGTCGAGGAAGCGCAGCAGGTCGTGCTTCATGGAGCTGCGGCGCGCGTGGCGGCGGACGCGGGCGACGGCGCGGCGGATCGCCTCGATGTCGTCGGGCGTCGGCAGCGGCTGGACGACAACGACGTCGTCGCCGGGCGGACGCGTGCCGGTCGCGTCGATGACGAGCTGCACGCCGAGGGCGTCCGCGTCGACGTCGGTGCGCGTGACCACGGCGTCCACGCTGATGTCCGCGCCGAGCGCCTGCTCGATGCGCTGGCGCATGATCTGGTGCAGGTCGTAGTAGTTCGGGCACACGAGCGCGCACGCCACGCGGTCGTCGCGCCGGGCGACGCGCTCCCGGTGCGAACCCACGTGCAGCGCGATGTACGCGATCTCGTCGTCGTTGATCGCGATGCCGCGCCGCCGCTGCACCTCGCTCGCGATGAACACCGCGATCTCGTACGTCATCGGGTAGGAGGTCTTGATGGAGCGGGCTAGCGGGTTGCGGGAGAAGGAGCGGTCGGCGGCGCGCGCCACCAGGTTGCCGAGGTGCAGCGAGAAGCGGACCGTGAAGTCCTCGTCCTCGAGGTCCACCAGGTACTCCTGCTTCACGCGGCGCACGATGGCGCGCACCACATCGAGGTCGCTCTCCACGACGTGCTCGCGCATCACGGTGGCCAGCGACTGCTCGTTGCCGGGGGTGACGACGCGCGTGCGGACGAGGAGCGCGAGGTAGGCGACGTCGCCCGCGGGCACCGGCGCGTCGAAGTGGGCGGCGAGGAGGCGGGCCAGCACGGTCCGGATCGCGAGCGCGGTGGGGTCGACGGAGGGCACGGGCGACGAGGCGCCGTCGGCGGTCGGGTGCGCGTCGTCCTGGGCGTCGTCCGCTGCGGGATCCGCGTCCGCGTCCGCGTCCGTCCGCCGCGGCGCCCGCGCCAGCCGGTCGACCGCGATGGCCACGTGCAGCAGCACGTTGTCGACGCCGTACTCGTTGACGAAGAAGCCGCCCTCGGTCAGCTCCCGGACGAGGTCCGTCTTGAACGCGCGGAGCGAGTCGGACGCGAACTCCCGCTGCACGGTCTCGAGCGACAGGAAGCCCTGCGCGCTCTCGTCGCGGAACATGCGCGACAGCAGCCGGCGGAAGTCGCGCTCCGAGCCCTCGAGCGCGACCGTGGATCCCGCGCGGCCGAGGGCGAGGCCGGCGTCCTCGACGAGCGCGCGCACCTTGCGGAGGTCCGCCTCGACCGTGGACTCGCTCACGTGCAGCTCGTCCGCGAGCGCGAAGACGTCGAGGCCGTCGGGGGCGTCGCCGAGGCGGCGCACGAGGGCGTGGAGGCGGTCGCGGGGCGTGCCCTGCGGGTCACCGCCCGAGCGCGTCGCGAGGTGGCGCGCGTAGCTCCCGGCGTCGATCCGGTAGCCGTCGGGGGAGGAGGCCACGCCCACGGTCGAGCGCTCGCGCACCGCGGTGACGTAGTTGCGGACGCTGCGCGTCGTGACGCCGAGGCGGTCCGCGAGCTCGCCGGCCTCGACCCAGCGGTCGGCCGTGGACAGGTAGTCCAGCAGCCTCTCCTGGTTCTCGCTCAGCATGGTCGTCTCCCTGCGCGGCGGCTCGCGTCCCCGGGCGGCGGACCGAGCGTGCCGCTCTCGGAGACGAGTCAACCATCCGCTCCCGCCCGGGACGCCCGCGGGAGCGCCCGCCGGCCCCGTCTTCCTACCCCGCGGAAGCGGATCTGCTGGCACCCGCGGCCTCCCGCGGAGCACGATGAGACGACCAGCGACGACGCGAGGAGGCACAGCATGACCGGGAGGATCCTCGTCGTCTGCGGCTCCGGCGCATCCAGCACCTTCCTCGCCCAGCGCCTCCGCGCGCTCGCCGAGGAGGACGGGCTCGAGATCGAGGCCGTCGCCGGATCCCTCGCCCAGGTGCGCCTCGACGCCGCGGGCATGGACGTCGTCCTCCTCGGCGCCCACCTCGCCGATCGCCTCGACGCCGTGCGCGAAGCCGCCGCCGACGAGGGCGCGACCGCGGTGCTCCTCGACGCCGACGCCGCGCGTCCCGAGGGCGCGCGCGCCGCGCTCGACCGGGCCGTCGCCGCCATGCGCCAGGGCGCCCGCTCGCTCCGCCTCGCGCCGGGCCTCCACGGCCGCCCCCTCGGGGGATCCCCGCCCGTCGCCTGACCGCACCGGCGCCCGCGCCGGCCCCGCACGACCGCACGACCCGCAGCACCGCACGATGACCGCCACCAGGGCCCCGACGACGGGGCCGACAGAAGGAGCCACCATGGCAGAACGCACCGTCACCATCGCCTCGTCGCACGGGCTGCACGCCCGCCCCGCCTCGCTGTTCACGCAGGCCGCCGCGAAGGCCGGGATCCCCGTGCAGCTCGCCAAGGGCGACCGCAGCGTCAACGCCGCGAGCATCCTCGGCGTGATCTCCCTGGGCGTCGACACGGGCGACGAGGTCGTCGTCTCCGCCGAGGGCGAGAACGCCGAGCAGGTCGTCACCGACCTCGCTACGCTCCTCGAGTCCGACCTGGACGCCGCATGAGCTCCCGCACGCTCCAGGGCATCGGCATCGGCCGGGGATCCGCCGTCGGTCCCGTCGTCCGCATGCCCGACCCGCTGCCCGAGCCCGGCGACACCGCGAGCACCCTGACCGCCGACGAGGAGCGCATCCGCGTGAGCGCGTCGCTCGCCGCGACCGCCGCCGACATACGCATCCGCGGGGAGAAGGCCGGCGGTGCCGCGAAGGACGTGCTCGAGGCGCAGGCCTTCATGGCCGAGGACCCGACGCTCGTCGACGACATCACCGCGCGCCTCGCCACGGGTCGCACCGCCGAGCGCGCCGTGCACGAGGCGTTCGCGGGCTTCCGCGACCTGCTCCTCAGCATGGGCGGCTACATGGGGGAGCGCGCCACCGACCTCGACGACGTCTCGCAGCGCGTCGTCGCGCACCTGCAGGGCGTCGCCGCCCCCGGCGTGCCGGGTCCCGACCACGCCTTCGTGCTCGTCGCGCGCGACCTCGCGCCCGCCGACACCGCGCTCCTCGACCTCGACAAGGTCCTCGCCCTCATCACGACCGACGGCGGACCCACCTCGCACACGGCGATCCTCGCCCGCGAGAAGGCGATCGTCGCGGTCGTCGGCGTCGCCGCGGCCGCCGACCTCGCCGACGGCGAGACCGTCGTGGTCGACGCGCTCACGGGCGCCGTCACCGTCGCCCCGACGCCGGAGGAGGAGTCCGCCGCGCGCGACGCCATCGCCGCCCGGAAGGCGCGCGTCGCCGTCCCCACCGGACCGGGCGCGCTCGCCGACGGCACCGCGATCCCCCTCCTCGCCAACCTCGGATCCGCCGACGGCGCGTCCGACGCGGTCGAGAAGGGTGCCGAGGGCGTCGGCCTCTTCCGCACGGAGTTCCTCTTCCTCGACGCCACGAGCGCGCCGTCGGTCGACGAGCAGCGGGAGCACTACACGCGCCTGCTCGAGGCGTTCCCCGGGCAGAAGGTCGTCGTCCGCGCGCTCGACGCCGGCGCCGACAAGCCGCTGAGCTTCCTCAACGACGCCGACGAGGAGAACCCGGCCCTCGGGCTCCGCGGACTCCGCGCGCTGCGGGCCAACGAGCAGATCCTCCGCGACCAGCTCACCGCGCTCGCGCAGGCCGACGCCGCCACCGACGCCGATCTCTGGGTCATGGCGCCCATGGTCTCGACCGTCGAGGAGGCGCGCTACTTCACGGCGCTCGGCCGCGAGCTCGGCCTGAAGACGGTCGGCGTGATGGTGGAGGTCCCGTCCTCCGCGCTCCTCGCCGACCGGATCCTCGCCAACGCCGACTTCGCGAGCATCGGCACCAACGACCTCACGCAGTACACGCTCGCGGCCGACCGGCTGCTGGGATCCGTGGCCGCGTTCCAGGACCCGTGGCACCCCGCCGTCCTCCGCCTCGTGCAGGAGGTCGGCACCGCGGGCCGCGCGCTCGGCAAGCCCGTGGGCATCTGCGGCGAGGCGGCGGCCGACCCGCTGCTCGCCGTCGTGCTCGTCGGCCTCGGCGCCACCAGCCTCTCGATGTCGCCCGCGGCCCTCGCCGACGTGCGCGCCGAGCTCGCCCTCCACACGCGCGAGGAGGCGGAGGCCCTGGCCGCCGTCGCCCTCGCCGCCGACAGCGCCGTCGAGGCGCGCGCCGCGGTCACTGCGGCATCGGCGCCCGTCACCGTCTGACCCGCACCACCGACCCGCACGGCCCTCTCCACCGCACCACCGCACATTCCCCTCACGGCAGCACGGCGGGCCGCAGCAGGCCCGCCACCACCACGAACAGGAGCACCACCCCCATGACGACGACGTCACCCACCCGCAGCACGGGACAGTCCGTGCGGCTCGGCGTGCAGAAGTTCGGCACGTTCCTCAGCGGCATGATCATGCCGAACATCGCGGCGTTCATCGCCTGGGGCCTGCTCACGGCCCTGTTCATCCCGGACGGCTACCTGCCGAACGCGGACATCGCCCAGCTGATCAGCCCGATCCTGTTCTTCCTCCTGCCGCTGCTCATCGCGAACACCGGCGGCCGCATGGTCTACGACGCGCGCGGCGGCGTGGTCGCGACCATCGCGACCATGGGCGTCATCGCCGGCACCATCGGCGACCCCTACTACGACGGCGGCAGCCCGATGTTCCTCGGCGCCATGATCACGGGCCCGCTCGCGGCGTACCTGCTCAAGGTCATCGAGCGGCTCTGGATCGACCGCATCCGCCCCGGCTTCGAGATGCTCGTCAACAACTTCTCCGCCGGGATCCTCGGCGCGGTCTTCGCGATCGGCGCCTTCTTCGGCCTCACCCCGGTGATCCGCGCGATCACGTCGGTCCTGGGCGGCGGCGTCGGCTTCCTCGTCGACAACAACCTGCTGCCGCTCACGAGCATCGTGATCGAGCCCGCGAAGGTGCTGTTCCTCAACAACGCCATCAACCAGGGCATCCTCACGCCGCTCGGCACCGCCGAGTCGCTCGAGAAGGGCAAGAGCATCCTGTTCCTGCTCGAGGCGAACCCCGGCCCCGGCCTCGGCGTGCTCCTCGCGTTCGCGATCTTCGGCGCGGGTGCCGCCCGCTCCACCGCCCCCGGCGCGATCCTCATCCAGTTCGTCGGTGGCATCCACGAGATCTACTTCCCCTACGTGCTCTCCAAGCCGCTCCTGTTCCTCGCGGTCATCGCGGGTGGCGCCTCGGGCGTCGCGACCAACGTCGCGTTCGGCTCGGGCCTCCGCGCCCCCGCCTCGCCCGGCAGCATCATCGCCGTGCTCGGCCAGACGGCCAGCGACAGCTTCATCGGCGTGATCCTCTCGGTCATCATCTCGGCCGCGGTCACCTTCGTCGTCGCGGCGGTCATCCTCCGCACCGGCAAGAAGACCGAGGGCGACTTCGGCGCCGCGGTCGCCGCGACGCAGGCCAACAAGGGCAAGGAGTCCTCGATCCTCTCCGGGCTCGGCGCCGAGACCGGCACCGCGGGCACGGTCGGCGGCCTCGCCGACGGCACGACCAGCGCGGGCACGGACGGCGGCACGGCCACGGCCACCCGCATCCAGGACATCGTGTTCGCCTGCGACGCCGGCATGGGCTCGTCCGCCATGGGTGCGTCGGTGCTCCGCAACAAGATGAAGAAGGCCGGCCTCACCGACGTCACGGTCGTCAACAAGGCGATCGCCGCCCTCGACGGCACGGCCGACCTCGTGATCACGCAGCGCGAGCTCACCGACCGCGCCCGCCAGAAGAGCCCGTCGTCGGAGCATGTCTCCGTCGACAACTTCATGAACTCGCCGCGCTACGACGAGATCGTGGAGCTGGTCCGGAAGCAGCGCTCGGACAGCTGATCACCCGGGTCCGCCCTCGCGGCGGACCCCCGCACCACCGCACCGCGGGGGCCGGGCCATGCTGGAAGGCGCCCGTCCCCCGCATCACGCACACACGTCAGGAGCACCATGTCGAACGTCCTCGAACCCGCCCAGATCCGCGTCGGCGGCACCGCCGCGAGCGTGGAGGAGGCCATCGCCGAGGCGGCGGGCATCCTCGTCGCCGCGGGCGCCGTCACCCCCGAGTACCAGGGCTTCATGCTCGAGCGCGAGAACAGCGTCTCGACCTACATGGGCAACCTCCTCGCCATCCCGCACGGCACCAACGAGGGCAAGGACACGATCCTCGACTCGGCGCTCTCCTTCGTCCGATACGACGCCCCCATCGACTGGGCGGGCAACGAGGTGCGCTTCGTCGTCGGCATCGCCGGAAAGGACAACGGCCACCTCGACATCCTCAGCAAGATCGCCATCATCTTCAGCGACGACGACGAGGTGCAGAAGCTCGTCGACGCCCCCGACGCCGAGGCGCTGTACGCCCTCCTGGCCGAGGTGAACGAGGCGTGAAGGCCGTCCACTTCGGCGCCGGCAACATCGGCCGCGGCTTCGTCGGGCTGATCCTGCACGAGGCCGGCTACGAGGTCGTCTTCGCCGACGTCAACGCCGAGCTCATCGGGCACCTGGCCACCGCCGACTCCTACCGCGTCACCGAGGTCGGCCCGCACGCGCGCGACTGGACGGTCACGGGCTTCCGCGCGATCGACAGCGCGGCGGACGGCGAGGCGCTCATCCGGGAGATCGCGACGGCCGACGTCGTGACCACGGCTGTAGGCCCCAACATCCTCCGCTTCGTCGCCCCGGCGATCGCCGCGGGCCTCCGCGCGCGCTCCGCCGACCTCGGGCCCGTCGCCGTCATGGCCTGCGAGAACGCGATCAACGCGACCGACACCCTCCGCGCCGAGATCGAGAAGGCCCTCGGCGACGAGACGGACGCCCTCGACCGCGCCGTCTTCGCGAACACGGCCGTCGACCGCATCGTGCCGAACCAGGATCCCGCCGCGGGCCTCGACGTGACCGTCGAGGACTTCTCGGAGTGGGTCGTGGAGCGCACGCCGTTCGGCGACCACGTGCCCGTGATCCCCGGCGCCACGTTCGTCGACGACCTCGCGCCCTACATCGAGCGGAAGCTCTTCACGGTGAACACGGGCCACGCCACCGTCGCGTACCACGGCTACGCGCGCGGCGCCGTGAGCCAGTCGGACGCGATGGCGATCCCCGAGGTCGCCGACGAGGTGCGCCGGGTGCTCGAGGAGACGAGTGCGCTGCTCGTCGCCAAGCACGGGCTCGACGAGGCCGAGCAGGCGGCGTACCGCGCGAAGAACCTCGCGCGCTTCGCGAACACGGCGCTCGCCGACACCGTCGAGCGCGTCGGCCGCCAGCCGCTGCGCAAGCTCTCCCGCGAGGAGCGCTTCGTGGGTCCCGCCGCGCAGCTCGCCGAGCGCGGGCTCCCGCACGACGCGCTCGTGCGCGCGATGGGGCAGGCGCTCCGCTTCGACCCCGCGGGCGACCCGCAGGCGCTCGAGCTGCAGGGGCTGCTCGCGACGGACACGGCGGCCGACCTCGTCCGCCGCGTGACGGGGCTGGACGACCAGCACCCGCTGACGGCCGACCTCGTCGCCGTCGTCGACGCCGCGCAGGCCGACCGCCGCAGCGCGCCGCGCCACCGCGCGTAGTCGGAGCGGCAGCACCACGAGCACCAGCACCACGAGAACGGGCCGGACGGGCGACCGTCCGGCCCGTCGTGCGTCCGCTAGCGCAGGATCCGCGGATCCGCCCGCGACACGCGGGGAGAATTGCGACACGCCCGGGGATGCCGTACTCTCGACCCTTGGTGCTCGGCCGCCTCCCGGCGTGCCACCAGCACCTGCGTCTCACCATGATGCGCATCCGCACGAACAGCAGACACCACCTCTAGCGACAGTGAGTATATGGCCAAGAAAGACGGCGTCATCGAGATCGAAGGCGGAGTTGTCGAAGCTCTGCCGAACGCGATGTTCCGCGTTGAGCTGAGCAACGGGCACAAGGTCCTCGCCCACATCTCGGGCAAGATGCGTCAGCACTACATCCGCATCCTCCCCGAGGACCGCGTGATCGTGGAGCTGAGCCCGTACGACCTCACCCGCGGCCGGATCGTCTACCGCTACAAGTAGGCCTGCTGCACAAGGAACGGCCCCGCATCCGCGGCGGCACGAGGCCAGCGAGAACGAAGGCAAGGAAGCATCATGAAGGTCAACCCCAGCGTCAAGAGGATCTGCGAGAAGTGCAAGGTCATCCGACGCAACGGCCGCGTGCGCGTCATCTGCGACAACCCGCGCCACAAGCAGGTCCAGGGCTAGTCAGCACGACCGCACGGCACCACCCGCACCACCCAGAGAAGAACGACAGCAGCGCCGGAAGCCGGGGTCCTGAGGGATCCGGGGGACACCATCGGTCGGAGGCCGATGCACAGGCTCTGCTGCAGACCTCCATCCATCACCAGGAGAAGCCTCAATGGCACGTCTAGCAGGCGTCGACCTCCCGCGCGACAAGCGCGTCGAGATCGCACTCACGTACATCTACGGCGTCGGCCGCACCTCGAGCGTCAAGACCCTCGAGGACACCGGCATCGACAAGAACATCCGCGTCAAGGACCTGAGCGACGACCAGCTCATCGCCCTCCGCGACTACATCGACGGGAACTTCAAGGTGGAGGGCGACCTCCGCCGCGAGGTGGCCGCCGACATCCGACGCAAGGTCGAGATCGGCAGCTACGAGGGCATCCGCCACCGCCGCGGCCTCCCTGTCCACGGGCAGCGCACGAAGACCAACGCTCGTACCCGCAAGGGCCCGAAGCGCACCGTAGCCGGCAAGAAGAAGGCGCGCTAGGCCCTCGGCCCGCGCCTCGCCACCCGTAGACACAGGAGAATTCCATGGCAGCACCCAAGTCGGCTGTTCGCAAGCCGCGCCGCAAGGACAAGAAGAACATCGCCGTGGGCCAGGCCCACATCAAGAGCACCTTCAACAACACCATCGTCTCGATCACGGACCCCACCGGTGCCGTCATCAGCTGGGCGTCCTCGGGCGTCGTCGGCTACAACGGCTCGCGCAAGTCGACGCCGTTCGCCGCGCAGCTCGCCGCCGAGTCGGCCGCCCGCCAGGCGCAGGAGCACGGCATGAAGAAGGTCGACGTGTTCGTCAAGGGACCCGGCTCCGGCCGTGAGACCGCGATCCGCTCGCTCCAGGCCGCCGGCCTCGAGGTGGGCTCGATCAACGACGTCACCCCGCAGGCGCACAACGGCTGCCGCCCGCCCAAGCGCCGCCGCGTCTAGCTCGCGCTGATCGGCCGCTGCCGTCCCGCTCCACCAGGAGGGGACGGCGTCGGCCGATCCGCCGTGTGTCCGATCGACCATTCACTACCCGCCCGGGCCGCCATCCGGGGGGCATCGCAGGCGTCATATAGCGGACGCCTCGCCGAAAGGAAACAACACAGTGCTCATTGCGCAGCGCCCCACCCTCACCGAGGAGTCCATCTCGGAGTTCCGCTCGCGGTTCGTCATCGAGCCGCTCGAGCCCGGCTTCGGCTACACGCTCGGCAACTCGCTCCGCCGCACGCTCCTCTCGTCCATCCCCGGCGCGGCCGTCACCAGCATCCGGATCGACGGCGTGCTGCACGAGTTCAGCACCGTCCCCGGCGTGAAGGAGGACGTGACCGAGATCATCCTCAACATCAAGGGCCTCGTCGTCTCCAGCGAGCACGACGAGCCGATCACCGCGTACCTGCGCAAGCAGGGTGCGGGCCAGGTCACGGCCGCCGACATCTCGGCCCCGGCCGGCGTCGAGATCCACAACCCCGAGCTCGTCATCGCCACGCTCAACGAGAAGGCGAAGTTCGAGCTGGAGCTGACGATCGAGCGCGGCCGCGGCTACGTCTCGGCGACCCAGAACCGCAGCGAGTTCAGCGAGGCCGGCCAGATCCCGGTCGACTCGATCTACTCGCCCGTGCTCAAGGTCACGTACCGCGTCGAGGCCACCCGCGCCGGCGAGCGCACCGACTTCGACCGCCTCGTGGTCGACGTCGAGACCAAGTCGGCCATCACGCCGCGCGACGCCATCGCGTCCGCCGGTCGCACGCTCACCGAGCTGTTCGGCCTGGCGCGCGAGCTCAACTCGGCCGCCGAGGGCATCGAGATCGGCCCCGCGCCGGTCGACGCCGTCCTCAGCTCCGAGCTGTCGATGCCCATCGAGGACCTCGACCTCTCGGTCCGGTCGTACAACTGCCTCAAGCGCGAGGGCATCAATAACGTCAGCGAGCTCGTCGCCCTCTCGGAGACGCAGCTCATGAACATCCGCAACTTCGGACAGAAGTCGGTGGATGAGGTCAAGGACAAGCTGGTCGAGCTCGGTCTGTCGCTGAAGGACGCCGTCCCCGGCTTCGACGGCGCGCACTACTACAGCTACGACGAGGACGAGACCACCACCAACTGATCCGTCCGGCCTCGGCCGTACGCCTTCTTTCGACACTTACGGAGACAAGACCATGCCCAAGCCCACCAAGGGTCCCCGCCTCGGAGGCGGCCCGGCGCACGAGCGCCTCATGCTCGCGAACCTGGCCCAGAGCCTCTTCGAGCACAAGTCCATCAAGACGACCGAGACCAAGGCCAAGCGCCTGCGTCCCGTCGCGGAGCGCCTCGTGACGTTCGCCAAGCGCGGCGACCTGCACGCCCGCCGCCGCGTCATGGGGATCATCCCCTCGAAGAGCGTCGTGCACGAGCTCTTCACGGAGATCGCGCCCCTCGTCGCCGAGCGCGACGGCGGCTACACCCGCATCACGAAGCTCGGCTTCCGCAAGGGCGACAACGCCCCCATGGTGCAGATCGAGCTCGTGCTCGAGCCCGTGACCCCGAAGGTCCGCTCCTCGCGCACCTCCACCGCGACGGCTCCGGTCGCCGCGGCCCCGGTCGCCGAGGCGCCCGCGGAGGAGGCGGAGGTCCCCGTCGAGGAGACGGACGCCGTCGAGCACACCGACGAGACCCCCGCGGAGACGACCGACGAGGCCGCCGCCGAGGTCGAGGCCGACGCCGCGGAGAAGTCCGCCAAGTAGCGCCCGCACCATCCCGAGAGCCCCCGCCGCGTTGCGCGTCGGGGGCTCTCGTGCGTCCGGGCGCCCCTGGGGCGGCCGCGTGTGCCCCGGTACCCTGGACGGATGACCGACACGAGCACGACCCTGCCGGACGATCCCTCCTCCACCTCTGCCGTCCCGCTCCCCGAGGGGCCCGACGGGATCACGTGGCGCCCCATCTCCCCGGACGACGTCGACGCGCTCGTCGAGCTCGCGAGCGATGTGGCCGACGCCGACCACCCGGAGTACCGCGCCACCCGCGACGAGATCGTGATGGCGCAGGGCTTCTCCTACGTCGACCTCGCGCGCGACACGATCGTGGCCGTCGACGCCGACGGACGCCTCGTGGCGGAGGGCGTCGCCGTCGTCAAGCCGGACGACGAGACCGTCGTCCGCGCGAACACCTCGGGCTCCGTGCACCCCGGCTTCCGCCGTCGCGGCATCGGCGGGCGCCTGCTCGACTGGCAGATCGCGCGTGCCACGCAGTCCCTCGCCGTGGCCCAGCCCGCCCCGCACGTCGAGGAGCCGGTGCCGACGCGCATGGGGGCGGACGTGCAGGTCGACTCCGCTGGCCATGTCGCCCTCCTCGAGTCGCGCGGCTTCACCCCGAGCCGCTACTTCATCGAGATGCACCGCGACCTGGCTACCGAGCTTCCCGACGTGCCGTCGCCCGAGGGCCTGCGCCTCATCCCCGTCTCGCGGGAGTGGTGGGAGCGCACGCGCCTCGCCAAGAACGAGGTGTTCCGCGACCACTGGGGGTCCGAGCCCGTCAGCGTCGAGCGCTGGGAGGCCTTCCTCTCGCTGCCGACCGCGCGGGACGACCTCTCCGTCATCGCCGTCACGGGCGATGGCGAGGACGCCGTCGTCGCCGGATTCGCCATGGCCGAGGTCACGCCGGAGAACTGGGAGGCGGCGGGCTACACGTCCACCTACATCGCCCTCGTCGGAGTGCGGCGCGAGTTCCGCGGCCGCCGCCTCGCGCAGGCGCTCCTGTCCACCGCGCTCGCCGGGTCCCGCGCGGCGGGGGTCCAGCGCGCCGTGCTCGACGTCGACTCCGACAGCCCCACCGGCGCGCTCGACCTGTACGAGCACCTCGGCTTCACGCAGGCGAGCCGCTCTGCCGTGTACGAGCGCGAGGTCGGCATGACGCCGCCGCGGGGATCCGCCGCCCGATGAGCGCGGATGCCGAGGCGGGTGACGCCGGCACGCGCCTCCGCCTCGACATCGCGTACGACGGCACGGGGTTCGCCGGCTGGGCGAAGCAGCCCGGGCTCCGCACGGTGCAGGGCGCGCTCGAGGGCGCGCTCGAGGGCGCGCTCGCGCAGCTGCTCGCCCGCACGCCGCCGGCGCCGACGCTCGTCGTCGCCGGGCGGACCGACGCGGGCGTGCACGCCACGGGCCAGGTCGCGCACGTCGACCTCACGGACGCGCAGATCGCGTCCCTCGACCGTCCGCCGCGGGGCCGCGGCGCCGACGCCGCGGGGGAGGGGCCACACGCTCCCTCCGTCGAGCGCGCCGCGGCGGCCCTCGCGCGCCGGATGAACGGCGTGCTCGGCCCACGGTCCGACGCCGTCGTGCTCGCGTGCGCCCCCGCGCCCGACGGCTTCGACGCGCGCTTCTCCGCGACGTGGCGGGCGTACCGCTACCGGATCTCCGACACCTCCGGCCCCCGCGACCCCCTCCAGCGGCACCGGACCGTCGAGGTCCCGGTCGCCCTCGACGCGGCCGTGCTGCAGCAGGCGGCTGACGCGCTGCTGGGCCTCCACGACTTCGCCGCGTACTGCAAGCCGCGCGAGGGGGCGTCGACCATCCGCACGCTGCAGGACCTGACCTGGGCCCGCGCGGCCGACGGCGCGCTCGAGGCGGCGGTCCGGGCGGACGCCTTCTGCCACAGCATGGTGCGCGCGCTCGTCGGCGCGTGCGTCGCGGCGGCGTCGGGACGCGTCGGCGTCGCGCGGCTCCGCGAGCTGCTGGAGCTGCGCGAGCGGACGAGCGAGTTCACGGTGATGCCCGCGCGCGGCCTCGTGCTCGAGCGGGTGGGCTACCCGCCCGACGCGGAGCTCGCGGCGCGCAACGAGGTCACCCGGAACCGGCGTGCGGCGCACGAGGTGGATCCCGTCACGGAGGGCGCCGACGATGCCGCCCGCGACCTGGCGCGGCTGGCCGACACGCCCGGGATTGCCTGATCGCCCCGGATCGCGTACTCTGAACCGGTTGTCTGCACGCCTGCGTGCGGCGACATACAAGGTTGAGCCCTCCACCGGATGCGTTCTCGTCAGAACGCCCACGGAGCGGGATCCACGACCATCTCACCTCGAAAAGAAGGCAGTCAGATCAATGACGCGCACCTATTCCCCCAAGGCCAGTGAGGTCCAGCACGACTGGGTCGTCATCGACGCCACGGACATCGTCCTCGGCCGTCTCGCCAGCCACGCTGCCGCGCTCCTGCGCGGCAAGCACAAGGCCACGTTCGCCCCCCACATGGACATGGGCGACTTCGTGATCATCGTCAACGCCGAGAAGGTGGCGCTCACGGGCCAGAAGCTCGAGAAGAAGCTGGCCTACCGCCACTCCGGCTACCCGGGCGGCCTCACGGCCACCACCTACGTCGAGATGCTCGAGAAGCACCCCACGCGCGCGGTCGAGAAGGCCATCCGCGGCATGCTGCCGAAGAACTCGCTGGGTGCGGCGCAGCTGAAGAAGCTCAAGGTCTACGCGGGCCCCGAGCACCCCCACGCTGCTCAGCAGCCCACCCCGTACACCCTCGGCCAGGTCGCTCAGTAGCTCCGGCTGCCGACAGCGACGACCAAAGACCTCAGAAGGAATCGAACCCAGTGGCTCAGATCTCAGACTCCCTCGACGTGGCTCCCGAGAGCTTCTCGACCGAGACCCCGAACGAGGAGGCCCCCAAGGCCCCCCGCGCGGTCCTCAACGTGTCCGGCGGTGCCGTCGGACGACGCAAGCAGGCCATCGCCCGCGTGCGCCTCGTCCCCGGCTCCGGCTCGATCACGGTCAACGGCCGTGAGTTCGCGGACTACTTCCCCAACAAGCTGCACCAGCAGCTCGTCAACGACCCGTTCAAGGTGCTGGACCTCCTCGGCAGCTACGACGTCGTCGCGCGCATCTCCGGCGGTGGCCCCTCCGGCCAGGCCGGCGCCCTGCGCCTCGGCATCGCGCGCGCCCTCAACGAGATCGACGAGGAGAACAACCGCGCCGTGCTGAAGAAGAACGGCTTCCTCAGCCGCGACGCGCGCGTCAAGGAGCGCAAGAAGGCCGGACTCAAGAAGGCCCGCAAGGCGCCCCAGTTCTCGAAGCGCTAAGGCGCTCGGGTACCCCGGCACTCATGCCCCGGCTCTTCGGCACGGACGGCGTCCGCGGACTCGCCAACGGCGAGACCATCACCGCGGACCTCGCCCTGCGCCTGGCCCAGGCCGCCGCGCACGTGCTCGGGCAGGACGCCCGGGATGCCGGACGACGACCCATCGCGGTCGTCGCCCGGGATCCCCGGGTGTCCGGCGAGTTCATCGCGGCGGCCGTGGCCGCCGGCCTCGCGAGCTCCGGCGTCGACGTGTTCGACGCCGGGGTCATCCCGACGCCGGCCACGGCGTACCTCATCGCGGACTTCGACGCCGACTTCGGCGTGATGATCTCCGCGTCGCACAACCCCGCTCCCGACAACGGGATCAAGTTCTTCGCCGCCGGCGGACGGAAGCTCGCCGACGAGCTCGAGGACCGCATCGAGGCGCGGCTGAGCCAGCCCGTCCTGCTCCCCACGGGAGCCGACGTCGGCCGCATCCGCCGCTTCGCGGACGCCGAGGACCGCTACGTCCTCCACCTGCTCGGCACGCTGCAGCACCGCCTCGACGGGATCCACGTGGTCCTCGACTGCGCGCACGGCGCCGCCGCGGGCATCAGCCCCGAGGTCTTCACGGACGCGGGCGCGCGCGTCACCGTCATCGGCAACGACCCCGATGGCATGAACATCAACGACCGGGTCGGGTCCACGCACCTCGACCTGCTGGCCGAGGCCGTCCTCGCGCACGGCGCCGACGTGGGCATCGCGCACGACGGCGACGCCGACCGCTGCCTCGCGGTCGACCACACGGGCGCGATCATCGACGGCGACCAGATCATGGCCGTGCTCGCGCTCTCCATGGCCCGCCGCGGCCTGCTGGCGGAGCGCACGCTCGTGGCGACCGTCATGAGCAACCTCGGCCTCCGCATCGCGATGGCCGAGAACGACGTCACCGTGCTGCAGACGCGCGTCGGCGACCGCTACGTGCTCGAGGCCATGAACGAGGGCGGCTACTCCCTCGGCGGCGAGCAGTCGGGCCACCTCGTCATCGCGGAGCATGCGACGACCGGCGACGGGATCCTCACGGGGATCCAGCTGCTCGGCGAGATGGCGGCCACGGGCAAGAGCCTGCGCGAGCTCGCCTCGGTGATGACCGTGTACCCGCAGGTGATGATCAACGTGCGCGGCGTCGACCGCGACCGCGTGGGCGACGACGCCGAGCTGAACGCGGCCGTCGCGCGCGCGGAGGCCGAGCTCGGCGACACCGGCCGCATCCTCATGCGCGCCTCGGGCACCGAGCCCATGATCCGCGTGATGGTCGAGGCCGCCGACCAGGCGACCGCCGAGCGCCACGCGCAGGAGCTGGCCGCCCTCGTGACGGAGCGCCTGGCGATCTAGCCGGCCCGCGCCAGGGTGCTCCCTTCAGGAGTCGCTGTGGAGGAGATCGTCGGGGCATCCCGGCCTCCTCCACCATGTCCTCGTCAGCAATTGAGGAGTGCCATCCCATGAAGATCATGAAGCGCTCGGTGCGAAGCGTGATTCTCGTAGCCGTAGTCATTGCGGCCGCAAGTCCGTCTCCGGCGTTCGCCGACGCATCAGGGCGCGCACAGGACGTCAACGTCGTTCGGATATGCGCGGGTCAAGCCATCGATCTCGATGATGCGAATGGCTTGCCGCTCCCGGTCGAGCGGCAGCAGAGCCTTCGGGACCATGCGGAGTTCCGCTGTGCTCATCCTGAGCTGGCGTCCCGGGGCAGTAGCTCGACAGCCTCGTCGCCCGAGGCCGTGCACGTGGACTCAGAGGGCTATTATCCGGTGGCGAATCTCGACATCCAGCCGGGTCAGGTCACTTGGCTGGCGACAGTCGGTGGAATGCCGGTCGGCCGTATAAGACGCTGTCCTGCGAATGGCGTATCGACAACGGAACTTGGCAAGACTGTGGAACGGCGTCGGGGTCCGGCAGTGGACTGCGAACCCGCACCATTCAGTATTGCCCTTTCCCGGGCCTCCTGTTCGAAGTGGAGGCGTTTCTTCACGTGAACGGCGTGGATTACTTTGACAATGCGGACGGGATAACGCAATGAGCAGCCTGTTCTGCATCGTCAAGTCGACGAGCTGCACTTCTGACGTCACGTTACGGACCCTGGATGTCCGACCGGGGGCGTGGCTGTGCATCCGCGCCGAGACGCCCACGGCTCCGGTGGGCCCTCACGCGACGGAGCGCTCGACGTCCTACGCGGTGCTGCCATCGCTGGAGGACGGTCGAGGGCATCGTGTCGTCGCGGAACGCGTGATGAGCGGAGGCGGCGAGCCGCTCACCGGCGTCGTCGACTGGATCTTCCGATGGCCCTTCGAGGTAGACCTCACGGGCGCGTTCCGCCTGAGCGACGGAGACAGCTGGTCCATCTCGTTCACGTGCATCGACGTGGACGGGATCGTCGCCGACAGGGTCCTCGAGTAGGTCAGAGCTTGCGGAGCAGGACGCTCGCGACCGAGTGGTCCGCGTCCTTCCGCAGCACGAGCGTCGCGCGCGAGCGGGTCGGGCGGACGTTCTGCTCGAGGTTCGGCTCGTTGATGGTCGACCAGATCCGCCGCGCCCGCTCGACGGCCTCGGCCGGGCTGAGCTCCGCGTA
Source organism: Clavibacter michiganensis subsp. insidiosus (assembly GCF_002240565.1). Lineage (GTDB taxonomy): Bacteria > Actinomycetota > Actinomycetes > Actinomycetales > Microbacteriaceae > Clavibacter > Clavibacter insidiosus. The sequence goes on from NZ_MZMO01000001.1 coordinate 633,120, forward strand.
CCGGTGGAAGTAGGAGCGCGGGTTGCTGAAGGCCCCGCGCTGGAGGCTGAGGAAGCGGTCCTCGTACCACTGCGCGATGTCGTGGGTGCGGGCGTCCACGTAGATCGAGAAGTCGAAGAGGTCGCTGACGGCGAGCTTCGCGCCGGACGCCGCCGGCTGCAGCACGTTGAGGCCCTCGATGATGAGCACGTCCGGTTGCCGCACGACCACCTCGGCGCCCGGCACGATGTCGTAGGCGAGGTGGGAGTAGAACGGCGCGCGCACCTCGGGCACGCCGCTCTTGACCTGCGTGACGAACCGCAGCAGCGCCCGCCGGTCGTACGACTCGGGGAAGCCCTTCCGCTCCATGAGGCCGCGTCGCTCGAGCTCGGCGTTCGGATGCAGGAAGCCGTCCGTGGTCACGAGCTCGACCCGCGGGGTGTCGTCCCAGCGCGCCAGCATCTCGCGCAGGAGGCGCGCGACGGTCGACTTGCCGACGGCCACGGATCCCGCGACGCCGATGATGAACGGGGTGCTCTTGGCGCGCTCGCCGAGGAACGCGCTCGTGTCCCGGTGCAGCTTCTTCGTGCCCGTGACGTAGAGGTTGAGCAGGCGGCTGAGCGGGAGGTAGACGTCCTCGACCTCGCGCATGTCGAGCCGGTCGCCGATGCCGCGCAGCTGCACCAGCTCGGTCTCCCGGAGCGGGAGGTGCGTGGCGGGCGCGAGGGCCGCCCAGTCGGCGCGGGCGATCTCCACGAACGGGGAGACGTGCCCATGACTCGTCGGGGATCCCGTCGCGGTGTCTGGCATGGCGTCCCCATCCTATGGCGGGGTCGGCGGGCGGCCGGAGCGCGCGTACGCCAGCCGACGGTCCCTCCCCAGGCGCCTCCGCGCCCGGGGCGCGCCGCGATGCCCGGCCGCGCAGGGGAACCCCGACGCGGACGGCTAAAGTGGTGCCCCATGTGCGGAATCGTGGGATACGTCGGTGAGTCCAAGAGCCTCGAGGTGCTCCTCGGGGGGCTGCGGAGGCTCGAGTACCGGGGCTACGACTCCGCGGGCGTCGCGGTGCTCGACGAGGACGGCACGCTCGGCGTGCGCAAGCGCGCGGGCAAGCTCGACCGCCTGCTGGAGGACCTGGAGGCGTCGCCGCTGCCGAACGGATCCACCGGCATCGGCCACACCCGCTGGGCCACGCACGGCGGCCCCACCGACCGCAACGCGCACCCGCACCTGGGCGACGACGGCAAGCTCGCCCTCATCCACAACGGGATCATCGAGAACTTCGCGGAGCTCAAGGACGACCTCCTCGCGGACGGCTACACCTTCGAGAGCGACACCGACACCGAGGTCGCCGCCCGCCTCCTCGGTCGCGAGTACGGCATCATGCACGACCTCGAGCAGGCGTTCCGCAACACGGTGACCCGGCTCGAGGGCGCGTTCACGCTCCTCGCCGTGCACCGCGACCAGCCCGGCCTCGTGGTCGGCGCCCGCCGCAACTCGCCGCTCGTCATCGGGCTGGGCGACGGCGAGAACTTCCTCGGATCCGACGTCGCCGCGTTCGTGGAGTTCACGCGTCGCGCGGTCGCCATCGGGCAGGACCAGATGGTCGCCATCCGCCCCGACTCCGTCACGGTCACCGACTTCCACGGCGCCCCCGTCGAGACGCACGAGTTCGAGATCGCGTGGGACGCGTCCGCCAGCGAGAAGGGCGGCTGGTCGAGCTTCATGGCGAAGGAGATCAGCGAGGGCCCGGACGCCGTGGCGAACACCCTCCGCGGCCGCATCGTCGACGGCGTCGTCGTGCTGCCCGACCTCGACGCGATCGGCGAGGTCGACCTCGCGGACATCTCGCGCATCGTCATCGTCGCCTGCGGCACCGCCGCGTACTCGGGCATCCTCGGCAAGTACGCCATCGAGAAGTGGGCCCGCGTCCCCGTGGAGGTCGAGCTCGCGCACGAGTTCCGCTACCGCGACCCCGTGCTCGACGCCACCACGCTCGTGATCTCCATCAGCCAGTCCGGCGAGACCATGGACACGCTGCTCGCCGTCCGCTACGCCCGCGAGGCCGGCGCGCGCGTCCTCTCCATCTGCAACACGCAGGGCGCCACCATCCCGCGCGAGTCCGAGGCCGTCGTCTACACGCACGCGGGCCCCGAGGTCGCGGTCGCGTCCACGAAGGCGTTCGTCGCCCAGGTCGCCGCGCTCTACCTGTTCGGGCTGCACCTCGCGCGCATCCGCGGCACGCTGTCGGCCGACGAGATCGTCGCCAACACCGAGGAGCTGCTGGCTGTGCCGGAGAAGCTCGCCACCGTCGTGGAGCAGGGCGAGAAGATCAGCCAGCTCGCGAAGTGGATGGCCGACACCCGGGCCGTGCTCTTCCTCGGCCGCAACGTCGGCTTCCCGGTCGCGCTCGAGGGCGCGCTGAAGCTCAAGGAGCTCGCGTACATCCACGCGGAGGGCTTCGCGGCCGGCGAGCTCAAGCACGGGCCCATCGCGCTCATCGAGCCGGGGCAGCCCGTGTTCGTCATCGTGCCGAGCCCCGTCCACCAGCTCGCGCTGCACAAGAAGGTCATCTCCAACATCGAGGAGATCCGCGCGCGCGGCGCCCGCGTCATCGCGATCGCCGAGCAGGGCGACGCGTTCGTGCTGCCGCACGCCGACGAGGTCATCCCGATCCCGCTCGCCGCGCCGCTGTTCGAGCCGCTCCTGGCCGTCACGCCGCTGCAGATCTTCGCCATGGAGCTCGCGGCGGCCAAGGGCCTCGACGTCGACCAGCCGCGCAACCTCGCGAAGTCCGTCACCGTCGAGTGACCGCGGCGGCGTGATCAGGGGCATCGGCGTCGACGTGGTCGACGTGGCGCGGTTCGCCCGGAGCGCCGAGCGCACTCCGGGTCTCGTGCCGCGCCTGTTCGCGCCGGCCGAGCGGTCCCTGCCCGCGCGCTCGCTCGCGGCCCGGTTCGCGGCGAAGGAAGCGCTCATCAAGGCGCTCGGCGGACCCGGCGGGATCAGCTGGCAGGACATGGAGGTCGTCCGCGACGAGCACGGTGACCCGTCGTTCCGGGTGGCCGGCGTCGTCGCGCAGGTCGCGGCCGCGCGGGGCGTGACGCGGATCCACCTGAGCATGAGCCACGACGCCGGCCTCGCCACCGCGTTCGTCGTCACCGAGGGGGACGCGCCGTGACCGACGAGGTGACGCTCCAGGCGCCGGCCGCCCTCCGGCGGGAGGCGCGCATCGACACGGGCGCGATCTCCGCGAACGTCCGCACGCTGCGGGCCACCACCGGCGCGCCGCTCGTGATGGCCGTGGTCAAGGCCGACGGCTACGGGCACGGCGCTGTCGCGTCCGCGCGCGCGGCGCTCGCGGGCGGGGCCGACCGGCTCGGCGTGGTCGACATCCGGGAGGCGCTCGCGCTGCGGGCGGCCGGGATCCAGGCGCCGATCCTCACCTGGATGCACGCGCCCGGCGCCGACTTCGCCACCGGCATCGAGGCCGGCATCGACCTGGGGCTCAACAGCCTGCGCCAGGTGCGCGAGGTCGCGGACGCCGCGCGCCGCGTCGGCCGCGCCGCGGAGGTGCACCTCAAGGTCGACACCGGGCTCGGCCGCAACGGCGTGACGCCGGCGGAGTGGCCGGCCGTCGTCGCGGAGGTCCAGGCGCTCGTCGCCGAGGGCCGGATCCACCTCGGCGGCGTCTTCAGCCACCTCGCCAACGCGGGCGAGGAGGAGGACCGGGCGCAGGTGCGCGCGTTCCACCGGGCGGTCGACGTGGTGCGGGACGCGGGGCTGGAGCCCGGGATCCGTCACCTCGCCGCCACCGCGGGCGCCCTGCGCGTGCCCGCGGCCCGCCTCGACATGGTGCGCCTCGGCATCGGGATCTACGGCATCTCGCCGCTCGACGGCGTCACGTCCGCCGACCTCGGCCTCGTGCCCGCCATGACCCTCGTCGGCAGCGTCGTCGCGGTCAAGCGCGTGCCCGCCGACACGGGCGTCTCCTACGGCTACACGTACCGCACCACCCGGGCCACGACCCTCGCGCTCGTCTCGCTCGGGTTCGCCGACGGCGTCCCGCGGCTCGCGAGCAACCGCGCGCCCGTCGCGATCCACGGCGCGCGCTTCCGCGTGAGCGGCCGGATCGCGATGGACCAGTTCGTGGTCGACGTGGGCGACGGCGTCGTCGACGGCCGACCCGTCGCGGTGGGCGACGACGCCGTGCTGTTCGGGGATCCCGCCACGGGCGCCCCCTCGGTGGAGGAGTGGGCCGAGGCGACCGGCACCATCGGCTACGAGATCGTCGCGCGCGTCACCGGCCGCGTGACCCGGAGGCACTCCGCATGACCGAGCCCGCATCCGCGCCCGTCCCGGCCGGACCCGTCGCGCCCGGCCGTCGCGCCGTCGTCGACCTCGACGCGATCCGCCACAACGTCCGCACGCTCGCCGCGCTCGCCGCCCCCGCCCGCACGATGGTCGCCGTGAAGGCCGACGCGTACGGCCACGGCGCCCTGCAGGTCGCGCGCGCCGCCCTCGAGGCGGGCGCCGAGAGCCTCGCCGTGCTCGACGTGGCCTCCGCCGTCGAGCTCCGCCGCGCGGGCATCACCGCCCGCCTCCTCGCCTGGCTGCACGGCGTCGACACCGACTTCCTCGTCGCGGTCGAGCACGGCATCGACCTCGGCGTCTCGGCGCTGTGGGAGCTGGAGCGCATCGCGGCCGCGGGACGCGCCACGGGGATCCGAGCCCGCGTGCACCTCAAGGCCGACACGGGCCTCAGCCGCAACGGCGCCACCCCGGAAGCGTGGCCCGACCTCGTGCGCGCGGCCGTCGCCGCCGACGCCGCGGGCGAGCTGACGCTGCACGCGCTCTGGTCGCACCTCGCCGACGCCTCGCCCGAGGACGACGACGCCGCGCTCGCCCGCTTCCACGAGGCCGTGCGCGTGGCCGAGGAGCTGGGCGCGCGTCCGGTCGAGAAGCACCTGGCGGCGAGCTCCGCGGGGATCCGCCTGCCCGCCGCCCGCTTCGACATGGTGCGCTTCGGCATCGCCGTCTACGGCATCTCGCCGTTCGACGACCGCTCCGGTCGCGACCTCGGCCTCGTCCCTGCGATGACGCTCGAGGCCGACGTCATCTCCGTCAAGCGCGTCGAGGCGGGGCACGGCGTCTCGTACGGCCTCGACCACCGCACCTCGGGGCCGTCGACGCTCGTGCTCGTGCCGCTCGGCTACGCCGACGGGATCCCCCGCTTCGCCGCCCCGCACGCCTCCGTGCTCCTGAACGGCCGCCGCTTCCCGATCGCCGGCCGCATCGCCATGGACCAGCTCGTGCTCGACGTCGGCGACCTGCCCGTCGAGGTGGGGGACACCGCCGTGATCCTCGGCCCCGGCGACCGCGGCGAGCCCACCGCCGAGGAGTGGGCCGGATGGGCCGAGACCATCGGCGACGAGATCGTGACCCGCGTCGGCCCGCGCGTCGACCGCGTGCACCTGCACGAGCGCCCGGACGCGGCCGAGGCGCCGGCCGCCGAGGTCCTCTCCGACGAGCTCGTCCCCGTCGCGACCACGGACGACATGGAGGAGCTCGGCCGCGCCGTCGCCCGCGAGCTGGGCGCGGGCGACCTCGTCGTCCTGTCCGGCCCGCTCGGGGCAGGCAAGACGACGTTCACGCGCGGGCTCGGCGACGGCCTCGGCGTCCGCGGTCCCGTCACGAGCCCCACGTTCGTGCTCGCGCGCACGCACCCGAGCCTCGTCGACGGGCCGCCGCTCGTGCACGTCGACGCGTACCGCCTGGCCGACGCCCGCGAGCTCGACGACCTCGACATCGACTTCGCGCGCTCCGTCGTGGTCGTCGAGTGGGGCGAGGGCAAGCTCGACGGCGTCGCGGAGGAGTGGTGGGACCTGCGGATCGCGCGGCCCACGGGCGCGGACGACGCCGACGCCGACCCGGCGGCCGACGCCGACGCGGATCCCGACGCCGCCCCCGAGGAGCCCCGTACCGTCCGCATCCGGCGGCTCCGCGCGCGGCCCCGCGCCTAGACTCGTCCAGTGCTCCTCGCGATCGACACCTCCGCCGGCACGGGCGTCGCCGTCATCGACCCCGACGGCCGCGTGCTCGCCGAGCGCCAGGAGGCCGACACCATGCGGCACGCCGAGGTCATCGGCACGCTGCTCGACGAGTGCCTCACCGCGTCCGGCATCGAGCGCTGCGACGTCCGCGCGATCGTCGCCGGCATGGGCCCCGGCCCCTTCACCGGCCTCCGGGTCGGCATCGCCGCGGCCCGGGTGCTGGCCACCGGCCTGGACGTGCGCGTGATCCCCGTGGTCAGCCACGACGCCGTCGCCCACGACCACTACGCGGCGGGCGGCACCGGATCCCTCGTGGTCGTCACGGACGCCCGCCGCCGCGAGCTGTACTGGTCCGTCTACCGCGAGCCCGCGCCCGGCGGCGTCGCCGAGCGCACCGCGGGCCCCGGCCTGAGCAAGCCGGACGACGTGCCGGCCGCCGACCACCGGATCGATGCCGCCGGCGTGCGCGCGGCCTCCCTCGCGCAGGTCGCCCGGCGGATGGACGAGCTCGACCTGCCCTTCGCGGCCGACGAGGCGCTCTACCTCCGCTCGCCCGACGTCACGGTCTCCGCCGGCCCGAAGCGGGTGACCTCGTGAGCGTCCTGTTCCGCACCGCCGAGGTCGCCGACCTCCCCGCGCTGATGCACCTCGAGACCACCACGTTCGTCTCCGACGCCTGGTCCGCGGACGCGATGCGCGGCGAGCTCACCGCCCGGCACGGCTGGTACGTCGTGGCCGTGGACACGGGCGGTGGCGGGATCCTCGGCTACGTCGGCCTCTCCTGCCCGCGCGGCGCACATGCCGCCGACGTCCAGACCATCGCGGTCGCCGACGGCAGCCGCGGCCGCGGCATCGGCCGGGCCCTCCTCACCCGGCTCGTCGCCGAGGCGCACTCCCGCGGCGCCCGCGAGGTGCTGCTCGAGGTGCGCGCCGACAACCCGGTCGCGCAGGGCCTCTACTCCTCGCTCGGGTTCGAGGAGATCGCGGTCCGCCCGCACTATTACCAGCCGGACGACGTCGACGCCGTCGTGATGCGCGTCGCCCTCGCCGCGACGCCGCCCGAGGTCGCCGAGCCGCGGAACGCGCCCGCCGAGCGGCCCGCATCCGCCGCCCCGGACGCCGAGGCGCACGCCGACGAGACCGCGGGCGACGACGCCGGCCCCCTCGTCCTCGGCATCGAGACCTCGTGCGACGAGACGGGCATCGGCATCGTCCGCGGCCAGACGCTCCTCGCCAACGTCATCTCCAGCTCGATGGACGAGCACGCGCGCTACGGCGGCGTCGTGCCCGAGGTCGCCGCCCGCGCGCACCTCGAGGCGCTCACCCCCGCGATCGACGCCGCGCTCGCCGCGGCGGGCGTCACCCTCCGCGAGCTCGACGCGATCGCCGTCACCGCGGGTCCCGGCCTCTCCGGCGCGCTCATGGTGGGCGTCGGCGCGGCGAAGGCGCTCGCCGTGGCCCTCGACATCCCGCTGCACGGCGTCAATCACCTCGTCGGACACGTGGGCGCGGATCTCCTCAGCACCGACGGCGGGCCGGGCGTCCCGCTCGAGACCCCGAGCATCGCGCTGCTCGTCTCCGGCGGCCACACCTCGCTCCTCCTCGTGCGCGACCTCGTGGACGACGTCGAGCTCCTCGGCGAGACCATCGACGACGCCGCGGGCGAGGCCTTCGACAAGGTCGCGCGCGTACTCGGCCTGCCCTACCCGGGCGGACCGCACATCGACCGCGTCGCAGCCGACGGCGACCCGAAGGCGATCCGCTTCCCCCGCGGCCTCTCCCTGCCCAAGGACATGGAGCGCCACCGCTACGACTTCTCGTTCTCGGGCCTCAAGACCGCGGTCGCCCGCTGGGTCGAGAAGCGGCAGGACGCCGGCGAGCCCGTGCCCGTCGCGGACGTCGCCGCGAGCTTCCGCGAGGCGGTCGTCGACGTGCTGCTCACGAAGGCCGTCGCCGCGTGCGTCGACCACGGGATCCCGCGCCTGCTCCTCGGCGGCGGCGTCGTCGCGAACGCGCGCGTGCGAGAGCTGGCGGCGGAGCGGTGCCGGGCGGCGGGCATCGAGCTGCGGATTCCGCCCCTGTCGCTCTGCACCGACAACGGCGCCATGATCGCGGCGCTCGGCGCGCGCCTCATCACGGCGGGCCGCGCCCCGTCCGGGCTCGCCTTCGGCGCGGACTCGACGCTGCCCGTCACCGTCGTCCAGGTCGGCTGATCCGGCCGCGCCCCCATTACGGGGACCTTTCGCGGCTATTTCCCGAACAGGAGAATCCCGGAGCACGCATCACGGTATGTTCCCAGGGACGAAAGGAACGACAATGACCGATCCGCAGAACCCGGACCGCTCCCACGACGGCTTCCCGCCCGCGCCGAGCCAGCCCGCCTACCCGGCCGCTCCCGCCGCCGGCTCCGACTCGCCGTACGCGGCGCCCTACCAGCCCGGCCAGGGCGGTGCGCCCGTCTCCAAGGGGCTGAGCATCACGTCCATGGTCCTCGGCATCGTGTCCGTGGTGACGATCCTCTTCTGGTTCCTCTCCGCGCCCCTCGGCATCGCCGCGATCATCACGGGCGTGCTCGGCAAGAAGCGCAACCCGGACGCCAAGGGCTTCTGGCTCACCGGCATCATCACCGGCATCGTCGGCCTCGTGCTCGCCGTCGGCCTCGCGATCCTCGGCTTCATCGCCCTGGCCGCGCTGCAGGAGCAGGGCTACACGGCTCCGTAACGCCCCACCCGCACGACACGACGCGGCCGTCCCCTCGGGGGCGGCCGCGTCGTCGCGTCCGGGGCAGGGGTCCCGCGGTCGGGCGTCAGCCCGCGTCGACCCCGTGCCGGTCCGCGAGGATCGCCACGCGCCGCCCGCCGACCCGCGTCGCGATGAGCGTCGCCGACCCGTCGCCCTTCAGCTGCAGCCGCGTCCGCAGCCGCGCCGGATCCACGTCGACCCCGCGCTTCTTGATCTCCAGCGTCCCGATGCCGCGCGCCCGCAGCTCGCGCTTCAGCCGCTGCTCGTCGAGCGGCAGCACCTCGCGCACCCGGAAGCCGCGCGCGAACGGCGTCGTCTGCTCACGGTCCGACGTGATCCACGCGATGCCCTCGCCGACCATCCGCCCGTCGAGCGACCGCGCCAGGTCGCCGATGAGGCGGGCGCGGATCACGGCGCCGTCCGGCTCGTACAGGTGCTCGCCGAGCTCCCCGAGCTCCGCGTCCTCGCTGTCGGCCGCCGAGGTCAGCTCCGCCTGCGACCCGCCGCTGATCACGAGCGCCGCACGCCGCACGCCGTCACGCCGCGTCGGCCCGAACCAGAGACCCATCTCCACGGCCTGCCCGTCGACGGAGACCCACTGCGCCTCCGCCTCCGCGGGGATGAGGTCGCGGTCGAGGCCCGGTCCGACCTTGATGCCCGCGGCCCGTCCCGCCGCCAGTTCGAACGCGGCGGAGAGGGTGGGGGAGTACGCGTCCGGATCCGAGATGCGCCGGGTCGACGAGTGCCCGTCCGTGCGCCGCGCGGGGTCGAGGTACACGCCGTCGACGCGGCCCGCGTCGACCGCCTCGGCCGTGCCCTGCTCGACGACGGCCTCGGGGAACGGCGCGAGGTTCCAGCCGGCGACCGCCGCGGTCACCTCGTCGCGCTCGACGGCCGTGACGCGGATCCCGATGGCTGCCATCGCCATCGCGTCCCCGCCGATGCCGCAGCCGAGGTCCGCCACGTGCGCGACGCCGGCCTGCTGGAACCGCCCGGCGTGCTGCGCGGCGACCGGCAGCCGCGTCGCCTGCTCGAGCCCGGCCTCCGTGAAGAGCATGCGCGCGGCGAACTCTCCGAATTTGGTCCGGGCCCGCGCGCGCAGCCGCGACTGCGTGAGGACGGCGGACACGAGCGCGGGGGAGTGACCCTCGCCACGCAGCGCGCTCACCATCCGCACCATGTCGTCCCCCGGCGCCGGCGCGGGGAGGGAGTCGAGCAGGCGGAGCCCCTCGAGCGAGAGCACCTCGCGGAGGTCGGTCTGATCCATCCGCCCACCGTACCCGGGCGCCTCTGCACCGATTGGCACTCGCGTTGCGCGAGTGCAAGCGCGGCCCGTAGAATCTCACCTGGCACTCTCCCCGGGAGATTGCCAATCAGTCTTGTCCCTTAGTCACGAAGGAAGAGGTCAACCGTGTCGGTCTCCATCAAGCCGCTCGAGGATCGCATCGTCATCCAGCAGGTCGAAGCCGAGCAGACCACCGCGTCTGGTCTGGTCATCCCCGACACCGCCAAGGAGAAGCCCCAGGAGGGCGAGGTCGTGGCGGTGGGCCCCGGCCGCATCGACGACAACGGCAACCGCGTCCCGCTCGACGTCGCCGTGGGCGACAAGGTCATCTACTCCAAGTACGGCGGAACCGAGGTCAAGTACGACGGCCAGGACCTCCTCGTCCTCTCCGCGCGCGACGTGCTCGCCGTCATCGAGCGCTGACGCTCCGCACCAGCGACACCGCACCACCGCACCACCCGGGAGCCCGGCCGACACGTTCGGCCGGGCTCTCGTGCGTCCGCGGCGCTAGCCTCGGGAGGTGACGCGCCCCACCCCGGAGACCTCGACCCGCACCGGCCTGATCGCCGCCGTCGGCGCCTACGGCCTGTGGGGCGTCCTCCCCGTCTTCTTCCTCCTGCTCGTGCCGGCCGGGGCGTTCGAGATTGTCGGCTGGCGGATCCTCTTCTCGCTCGTCGTCTGCGCCGTCGTCATCACGGCGGCACGGCGCTGGCCCGCGGTGGTCGCCATCGTGCGCCGGCCGCGGATCCTCCTGGGGCTCGGCCTCGCGGGCCACCTGATCCTCGTCAACTGGACCGTGTACGTGTACGGCACGCTCTCCGGCCACGTGGTCGAGACCGCGCTCGGCTACTTCATCAACCCCATCGTCACGGTGCTGCTCGGCGTGATCCTCCTGCGCGAGCGCCTGCGCCCGCTGCAGTGGACCGCCGTGGCCCTGTCGGCGCTCGCGGTGGCCGTCATCGCCGTCGGCTACGGGCAGCTGCCGTGGGTGTCGCTCGCGCTCGCCGGGTCGTTCGGCCTCTACGGGCTCGTGAAGAAGCGCGTGAGCGGGGGAGCCGACGCGCTCTCCGGCCTCGCGCTCGAGACGGCCTGGCTGGTGCCGGCCGCCACGACGATGCTCGTGATCACGGGTGCCGGTGCCGGCCTCACCATCGGCACGGTGTCGCTCGGGCACACGCTGCTGCTGGTCAGCACGGGCGTCGTCACGGCCGGGCCGCTCCTCCTCTTCGGATTCGCCGCCGGCCGCCTGCCCCTCTCGGTGATCGGGCTCACGCAGTACCTCGCTCCGCTGCTGCAATTCGCGTTCGGCGTCTTCGTCATGCACGAGGCCATGCCGCCCGAACGGTGGGCGGGATTCGCGATCGTCTGGGCGGCGCTCGTGCTGCTCACGATCGACATGATCCGCGCGTCCCGCCGGTCCCTGCCCGCCGCGGTGCCCGCACGGAGGGATCCGGCGGTCGTCGAGGGCATCTGATTCGGATCCCGTCGCGCATTCCTCGAATGGTAACGATCGGGTCGCGTTACACGACGGAAATGTCGATGCATTGTGTCCGTCTCATCCGCGCCATAGGGTCGCACCAGGCGAGGCGCGCATTCGCGTGCCTCATGCACCACATTCCCGAGCATCACCACACACATCCATAAGGAGCACCATGAGCGCATTCGGCAGGGCTTCGGCCTCCCGCTCACGATCCGCCCGCACCGCCCTCAGCGCCGTCACCATCGCGGTGGCCAGCGCCCTCGTCCTCGCCGGCTGCTCCGGCGGCGGCGGCGGAGGAGGCACCACGGCCGACGGCGGCCTGAACCTCAAGATCGGCACGATCCTGCCGCAGACGGGCTCCCTCGCGGTGCTCGGCCCGCCCGAGTTCGCGGGCGTGGACCTCGCCGTGAAGGACATCAACGACGCCAAGGCCGGCATCACGGTGACCAACACGGCCAAGGACTCGGGCGACACCACGACCGACATCGCGAGCCAGTCGGCCACGTCGCTCATCGCGGACGGCAACAGCGCCATCATCGGCGCCGCGTCCTCGGGCGTCTCGAAGACCTTCATCGACCAGGTCACCCAGGCCGGCGTCGTGCAGCTCTCGCCGGCGAACACCTCGCCGGACTTCACGACCTACGCGGACGACGGCTACTACTGGCGCACCGCCCCGTCGGACGTGCTCCAGGGCCGCATCCTCGGCAACAAGATGCTGCAGGACGGCAAGACCAACGTCTCGATCCTCTACATGAACGACGCCTACGGCACGGGCCTCCAGGAGAACATCAAGAAGACGCTCGAGGCAGGCGGCGCCACCATCGCCGCCGAGCAGGTCTTCGAGCCCTCCGCGACGGACTTCAACAGCGCGATCACCTCCGTGCTCGCCCCGAACCCGGACGCGCTCGTCGTCATCTCGTTCGACGAGATCAAGACCATCGCCGACCAGCTGGCGTCGAAGGGCTTCGACTTCTCGAAGTTCTACGGCACGGACGGGAACTACGGCGTCATCAAGGAGACCGACACCAACGTCGACATCGCGGGGGCGCAGTTCACGAACCCCGGCGTCGAGGCCAAGGAGGACTTCCAGACGCGCCTGCAGGACATGGTGAAGGCCGAGGGCGAGCCCGCCCTCACGGTGTTCAGCTACTCCGCCGAGTCGTACGACGGCACCGTGCTCCTCGCGCTCGCCGCGCTCCAGGGCAAGGGGACCGACGGCGCGACGCTGAAGGAGAACCTCCAGTCCGTCTCCGAGGGCGGCGAGAAGTGCACGACCTTCGCGGACTGCGCCAAGCTCATCGCGGACGGCACCGACATCGACTACGACGGCCTCTCCGGCCCGATCACGTTCGATGAGAACGGCGACCCGACCGAGGCGTACGTCTCCGTCTACAAGTACGGCACGGGCAACACGACGACCTTCTCCGAGCAGGTCTACGGCAAGCTCGACTAGCACCGCACCACGCACGGCTGAGGGCCCGGTCCGCATGGACCGGGCCTTCGGCGTGCCCGGGTGCGCGCAGTGCGTCCGCGGCCGGCTGGTGGCCCGTGCCGTCCCCCCCGCGTCGACGTGAGGGCGGTCACGCGTCGGGGGGGCGGCATCCCGCAGGGGCGGGGACGCCGTCACGGCGGCGGGACGCGGGCGGTCGCGGTCCGTGCTGCTCGGATGCCGGCGCCCCACCCCGCACACGACGACGCGGCACCCCCGGAGGGATGCCGCGTCGGGTCGTGCGGGGGAGGGATCAGGGCTGGGGCGCCGCCTTGGCCTTCTCCTGGTCGGCGGCGAGCGTGCCGAGGTACAGCTCGATGACCTTCGGGTCGTTCATGAGCTCGCGCCCGCGACCCTCGTACGCGTCCTTGCCCTGGTCGAGCACGTAGCCGCGGTCGCAGATCTGCAGGGCGCGCCGGGCGTTCTGCTCCACGATCATCACGGAGACGCCCGCGCGGTTGATCTGCGCCACGTTGATGAACGTCTCGTCCTGCCGCACGGGGGAGAGGCCGGCGCTCGGCTCGTCGAGGAGCAGCACCGTCGGATCCATCATGAGCGCGCGCGACATGGCGACCATCTGGCGCTCGCCGCCCGAGAGGGACCCGGCGCGCTGCTTCAGCCGCTTGCCGAGCTCCGGGAACAGGTCGGTGACGAACGCCAGCCGCTCCTTGTACATCTTGGGCTTCTGGTACGCGCCCATCTGGAGGTTCTCGTCGATCGTGAGCGTGGGGAACACGTTGTTGTTCTGCGGCACCATGCCCACTCCGCGGGAGACGAGCTTGTCGGCCTTGAGCCCGGTGATGTCCTGGCCGTTCAGCTCGATGCTGCCGCCGCGCACGTTCACCTGGCCGAAGATCGCCTTCAGCAGCGTCGACTTGCCGGCGCCGTTCGGGCCGATGATGCCCACGAGCTCGCCCTTGTCGACGTGCACGTTGCACCCGTTGAGGATGTTGACCCCGGGCAGGTAGCCCGCGTGGAGGTCGGTGGTCTGGAGGACCCGCTCTGCCGTCACTTGTCTGCCGCTTCCTTCTCGATCTCGCTCTTCACGAGGTCGGAGTCCATGTCCTTCGCCACCTCGCGCTGGCCCGAGAGGGTGCCGAGGTCGGTGTCGTGGTGGGCGCCGAGGTAGGCGTCGATGACGGCCGGGTCGCTCATCACGGTGGAGGGCGGGCCCTCGGCGACGATGCGGCCCTCGGCCATCACGACCACCCAGTCGGCGATCTCGTTGACCATGTGCATGTCGTGCTCGACGAACAGCACGGTCATGCCCTCGGTCTTGAGGTCGAGGATGTGGTGCAGCAGCGACTGCGTCAGCGCCGGGTTGACGCCGGCCATCGGCTCGTCGAGCATCACGAGGTCGGGCTTCGTCATGAGCGCGCGCGCCATCTCGAGGAGCTTGCGCTGACCGCCGGAGAGGCTGTCCGCGTAGTCCTCCTCCTTGGCGTCGAGCTTGAACTTCTTCAGGAGCCCGCGGGCGCGCTCCGTTATCTCATCCTCCTTCGTGCGCCAGAGGGGGCGGATCAGCGCGGAGAAGAAGTTCTCGCCGCCCTGGCCGGTGGCGCCGAGGCGCATGTTCTCCAGCACCGTCATGCCGCCGAGGGCCTTGGTGAGCTGGAAGGTGCGCACCATGCCGAGGCGAGCGACGCGGAACGCGCTCATCCCGGCGAGGTTCTTCCCCGAGAACTCCCACGTGCCGGTGTTCGGCTTGTCGAAGCCGGTCAGCAGGTTGAAGAACGTGGTCTTGCCGGCGCCGTTCGGGCCGATGAGGGCCGTGATGGAGCCGCGGGGGATCTCGAGGTGGTCGACGTCGACCGCCTTCAGTCCGCCGAACTGCCGGCTGACGCCGTGCGCGACGATGATGGGGTCCTTCTTGGCGCAGCCCGGACCGGCGTCGCCGTCGAGGATGGCCGAGACCGGGGTCTTGTCAGGCAAAGTGCGTCTCCTTCTTCTTCCCGAAGATGCCCTGTGGTCGGAAGATCACGAGCAGCATGAGCGCGACGCCCACGATGATGAAGCGGATCGGGCCCTGCTGGGTGCTCGAGATGGGCAGCCAGTCGTTCGTCACCGCGAGGCTGAGCAGGCCGTCCGAGAGCGACAGTGTGACCCAGAAGATGATCGAGCCGATGACCGGCCCGAAGATCGTGGCCGCGCCTCCCAGCAGCATGATCGTGTAGAGGAAGAACGTGAGCTGCGTGCCGTAGTTGTCGGGCTGCAGCGACCTCGGGAGGATGAAGACCACGCCCGCGAGCCCGCCGAACACGCCGCCGAGCACGAGCGCCTGCATCTTGTAGGAGTAGACGTTCTTGCCGAGCGCGCGGACCGCGTCCTCGTCCTCGCGCACGCCCTTCAGCACGCGGCCCCAGGGGCTGCGCATGAGGAGGAAGACCAGGAGGCAGGCGATGCCGACGAGGCCCCAGCCGACGATGCGGATCCACCACTGGTCGGCGGAGTAGGTGAGCACGCCCAGGCCGAAGCGGCCCTCGGGCAGCGGGTTGAGGTCGTTGAAGCCGGCCGCCGCGCCGTTGATGCCCTCGGAGCCGCCCGTGACGTCGGAGAACTCGGGCGTCTTGACGCTCAGCCGGATGATCTCGGCCGCCGCGATGGTCACGATGCTCAGGTAGTCCGCCCTCAATCGCAGGGTCGGGATGCCCAGGATCAGCGCGAACACCGTGGAGGCGA